>NZ_VUOT01000041.1:0-51244 GCF_009829295.1 Nocardia sp. CY15 | reverse complement strand
GATCAACAGGCAAGGGGCACAACCCCGATCGGTGAACCAGTGGTGGCATGCAGGCGCCGGAGACCCGAATTCTCACCCCGGCCGGCCGTGCCGGGCGAGGGCTTCGAGCCCGTCACCGAGTTTGAATATCGGTGAGCACTTCCGAGGGCACCCCGTATCGGCGCATGGCCGCGGTGAACGCCTCGCAGACCGACCGCCCGGACGGCGCGGTCAGCACCGCGGCGGCCACCACGAAGCGGGAATGATCGTCGATGCCGGTCAGCACCTTGCATTCGCGTCCGTCCGCGAGCGGCACTCCGCCGACGAGGTCGAGCTGCCACAGATGCATCGGGGTCTGTCGCTGCCATCTCCGATATCGTCGTTTGTGTTGCTGGACCCGCTGGTTGATCATGCCGTTGCGGGTCAGGATCCGATGCACCGTCGCCCGCGACGGGACCCGTGTGAGCTCCTGCCGCGACAGTTCGTGGCTGATCCGCCGGGCACCCCAGCGGGGATGCTCGCGTCGCATCCGGCAGATCAACGCCTCGGTCTCGGCGTCGATCCTCGACGGACTGTGGTGCGGCCGGTGGGATCTGTCGGCCAGACCGGGCTTGCCTTCCTGCTGAAACCGCTTGCGCCAGGAATGCAGAGACTGGCGGGTGGTGCCGTACCGGATGGCGACCTCACCGATCGGCGCCCCACCGAGCACCTCGCACACCGCCCGATACCGGTACTCGGCCAACGCCTGCTGATCCACACACACCCACTCGCTCCGGACGACAAACAACGCTCGGAACAAGACCATCGATCAGGTCGAAAGGTCAAGCGTCACTTGATAACAAACGGTGAAGTATCACCTGAGTCCCTACATTGACAGCGCGATTGCACTATTGAGAGAGTCCGAACCTATCGCGCCCACTCGAATAGCTGAGGTCCGCCACGATCTCGCGGGACGATGTCAGGGTATCGCCAGTCACTGGCCTAGCCTTAAGCCTGTGCGCACAGCGCAGGCACCGGCGTCGGGCGTGCCGAGCGCCGCTGTCGTGCTGCGAGCGACGCAGGCAGGTACGACGACGCACAAGGTTTGCTGTCTCGAAGCGTGACATGATTCTCGATACAGTTCAAGTCATGGGAGCGGCAGTAGCTGGCGCCAGTTGGGCGTTGGCGACAGCGCCGGTCGGCAGTTTTGTGCGTACGAACCGCCTGCCGGGGACTTCGTCTGCTGCAACTTCAGCGGTCAAGCGTGCACTCCGGCGTGGAGAGCTGGTGCGTATCCGCAGGGGCCTGTACTTCAAGGGCGCTAAGACCCGCTATGGCACGACCAGGCCGTCGGCAGAGGTCATCGCAGTGGAGGTGCTGGGTACTATCGGCGTCGGGCCGACAGGATTCTCCGCGGCGCGCGCGTTTGGTTTGACCACACAGGTCCCTGCTGAGCCGACCATGGTCGTGACCGGGCCGGTGCCGTCAGCGGTGCCCGGCGTGAAGGTGTCCAAGCGCAGCAACCTCAAGCGGCTGGCGTTGACGTCGCTAGAGATCGCCACACTCGAGCTGCTGCGTGGTGACTGGGAGACGACTGTCGATGAGGGCTGGTCCGCGCTCGCAGATGCAGTTGGCAAAGCGGTGGCCGCCGGAAAGCTACGTTGGCGGGAAGTCGCGACCGCAGCGGAAGGTGAAAGATCTCCGACGTTGCGCGAAAATCTGCGGCGACTGAGTGAGGATTTGCAGCTTTCAGACACGCTGACCTGATACCTCCTCTCCTGCGTGAGCATCCCTGCGCGAACAGTTGGTCCGGGCGAGGTGGTCGCTGACCGCGTCCGTTCAACCTCGGCCTGCGGTTGCCGAGGGCTGTCTTTGTTCCGGCGCGGACACCGTTGACGGCGTGCTCGGCTCGGGCTCTAGGACCTGGGTCTGCTGGTTGCGGTCTTCGGGATTAGCAGCAGGCCCCCAGGCAGGGTAGATCGACTGCACGCGCGGGCATTCTTGGTGTCAGCCCTCGTCACCAGCCCGCCCTGGCTGCGGAATCGCGATTGTTTTCCGGGGCAGGTGCCCGGTGATGATCCGTTCGTTGCGATGGTGAGGGATTTTCGTCCTACTCGTAGCTCCAGCTCCGGCCGGTCTGGCGGTATTGCTCGACCGGTATCGGTTGGTTCGCGGGTTTCATGCGTGCTGTGTAGAGGATGAAGCACGCCGCCAACAACAACGGCCAGATGCTCAACGACGGCCAAGTCCAGTTGCTGCGCGAGTTCGCCACCTCCAGACGACGGTTACACGTCGCGATCGCCCCGGCCGGGACCGGGAAGACCACCGCCATGGCCGCGCTGGTGCGCGCCTGGACCACCGAGGGCGGCACCGTGCTCGGGCTGGCACCGGAAGGACCAGCCGCCGGTGTCCTCGGCAGCGAGATCGGCGCGGACTCCAAGACCGTAGACATGCTCGTCACCGTGATCAACGACATCCGGTCGGACGAGCGGGCCCTCGACGACGCACCGGACTGGGTGCGGGCGATCGGACCCCGCACCCTCGTCGTGCTGGACGAGGCGGCGAAAACCCCCACCCTGAAACTTGATTCGGCCGTGTCCTGGCTGATCGAACGCGGGGCCAGCGTGCGGGCGGTCGGTGATGACCGGCAACTGTCTTGCGTGCAGGCCGGAGGCGTGATCCGCGACATCGTCCACCACGCCGGCGCCGCCACCCTCACCAGCGTCGTCCGCTTCGACAACCCGAGCGAGCGCGCCGCCAGCCTCGCCCTACGCCACGGCGATACGGCCGCGATCGCCTTCTACACCGACCACGGCCGCGTCCACGTCGGCACCCTCGGCGCCGTAGTGCACGCCGCGTATACCGGTGATCCCGCCGGTGCTGCGCGACGACGCCGACTTCGGCGAACACCTGCGAGTACGCGCGGCCCAGATCAAGGACCTCGCCGCCCAAATCGGCGCTACCACCCACACCTGGACACCCGAAAACGCACCAGTGTGGGCGCGGCAGCTCGTCGAACGCGATCCGAACCTCACCGCCTCACTCGCTATCTGGCGGGCAGCACACGCGGTCCCCGACCACGACCGCCGCCTGACCGGACCGGTGCAATACCCAGTCGACGAACGCCGCACCCAGGTCCAACTGGATGCCGCAGTGCGGTCGCGTCTGAGAGACCTCGACACCAACACCCGCCGCTGGGCAACGCTCGCCCAAGAAGTCGACAGACAGATAACGACCGACCCGTACTGGCCACAACTGGCCGAGGAGTTGTCCCACGCCGCCGACACCGACCTGGACGTACCGACTGATGTCCGCACCGCCGCCGCGCAGCGCCCGTTACCGGATGAACAGCCCGCCGCAGCACTGCGCTGGCGACTGGTCGAAACGCTCGACGACGCGCAGCGCCGCCACGCCGACGAACTCGCCCGCGCCGTCTCTGAACTTCGAGTCGACCAGTGGCGCCGCGTGAGCGATAGGGAACTGGAAGACGAGATCCACTCTGCTCGGCGCGATTTCGATCTCGATTCTGGACATGGTTCTCATCATCGAATGTAGCCAGCGACATCAGCGCGGCAGCACGCCTCAACCGAGCAGTAACCCATCGGTGGATCGAAATTTAGAAGTGTGAGGGCAAGCAGATGGCCGCCCTTACCCATGCCGTGGCCATTGATTGATGGCGGCGATGTGCACGACGGCTTGGTAGCGGACGGCGAGCTTGTCGAACCGTGTTGCCACGAACCGGTTTTCCTTCAGCTGTCCGATCCCGCACTCGACCGCGTGACGCTGTTTATATCGTTCGGCGTCTAACACCGGTGGCCTTCCACCGTCAGAACCCTTCTTGCGCCGATTGGCGGCTTGGTCGGCCCGGACCGGAATCGTCGCGGTGATTGCTCGTCGGCGCGGATAGGAGCGGTTGGCGCGCGAGCTGTACGCCTTGTCCGCGAGTGCCTCGTCCGGACGGGTCCGCGGGCGACCGGCGCCCAGGCGGGGCGCCGAGATCGCCTCGAGCATCGCGGTGAACTGCGGGCAGTCCGCCCCCTGACCGGCCGTCAGCAGCAGCGACAGCACCTTGCGGCCCAGGACGCGCAACACGCACTCGACGCGGTGCAGCGGGATTTCATGCTGCAGGAGTGGCGGTGGGCGATCCGGTCGCCCGGGGACTTACCCGGATCATCATCCATACTCGGATTCCTCTCCATCGCGGGGCCGCCGCGTCGGCGGCTTGCCGTCGGAAGTGCCGACAAGCTTCGGGCCCCCTCGCCAGAGCAACGGGTTCACGGATTGAGACTTCGACTTCCCCGGGACGCATACAGCGGCTTGCCACCATCTGTGACATTCCGCTATCATCTGGCTACTTGTCAGCCTATGTCCACCACGAAATTGGCGCTGCGTGAAATTACTTGTCGTTAGTTCATCCGGCGGCGCCCACGTCGGTCGAGCACATCTAGTGCGCCAAAAGCTTCATTCAGCACCATCATCGCACACATATCCTAGGTTTCCATTGATTCGGTTTCTATCGCTAATTCTAGCGTCGAATGAATTGTTTCGCCACGTCCAATTGTCCACCGCTGCGAGAACTCGGCGCATTCTTCGCAGTGTACGACCGAATACCATTTAATGAGCCTCAAAAAATATAGCCGCGAGTGTAAGGGTAAGGGTAAGGGTAGATGAATCCGATCAACCAGGATGTGGTGGCGCCACCCGATGGTAGCGGAAAAATTATTCGAGCGCGTGGGGATGAAATCGGTCCGCTACCGAACAATTCCACCCTCATCCTGCCGCTTTCCATGAGCAAACTACAGAACTCACAGGGGCCACAGGCGACATACGACGTGGTCCTGTCCTTCCTTACGGCAAATCCCGAGCGCGCGTTGAAGATCGTCATATTGTATACTGATGGCCTGTACTGTAATAACGGCAAGGAGTCCGCGTTCAGCGTTCACAGGCGGACTGTTGCGCAGATGCTCGGTCACCAGAACGCTTTCCGCCGGATCGAAGCAACAAAGGGACATGCACTCGTCGAATCTGGTGTGTTGG
Source organism: Nocardia sp. CY15 (assembly GCF_009829295.1). NCBI lineage: Bacteria > Bacillati > Actinomycetota > Actinomycetes > Mycobacteriales > Nocardiaceae > Nocardia > Nocardia sp. CY15. The sequence goes on along the minus strand of NZ_VUOT01000041.1, from coordinate 46,249 downwards.
AGTGTGTCTCGTGGAATCATCTTCTCTTGGGAGTCGCCAGAACCTTTCAGAAGTGCGTTGAAATTCTTGAAAGAAGAATTGCTACCGACCCAATATTCAGCGCGTTGGTCCATGCGGAGGTCCAGGAGCACGACCGTGCAACTTTGGCCTTCTTGCTCGAAGAACTCGTGATGGTTCACCTGATACGAGAGCAAGATCCCGGGCTTCCCTGGATGCCACCGGAAAGTCGTGGGCCACAATTGATCGCCTACCATGGCACTTACTCGAATGCGGATGTTTACCAGTGGCAGCATCAGATTCTTCCAAGAAACAAAAAATGCTCGAACCCATTCCGTGCAAGTCAAGTCGATTTAAAGAGGGGGCTAATATTCGACTTCAATATCTCGATAGGTTCCGCTACGCCATTGCGTGATGGCAAGGCGCCGAACGGCGACTCCGAGAGCGGCCACCTGCCGAGGGGTCGAGACGATCACGAAGGAAGAATTGCGTCCGTCACCACTGCAACCGAAGAACGAAAATGATGCCCGCTATCAGCCCCTGATTTCCAGTTGGCCCGGAATCACGGGTCGGATCTGAGCTTTCGCGGACTGGCCCTCGAGCGCTGCGCCGGCGGATGGTGGCCGCGAGTGGACACATCGGGAGGTCAGTCACACTACAGTTCGGAGAACGGTTCGTCACCTCTCGAAGATCTTAAAAGATGTTCGATCACGGTCGGGCGGAATGCCACAAAATCTTTCACGAGCAGATCAGCACAGAGGTGTCCGGTGTCATCGGTGCCACAGATGCGCATACCCTGGACGATCTGCGCGGCAAACGATCCAATGAGGTGGCGTTCAAGCTAGCGGTGAACTCCTTGCTGCCGCTGTATTCGGATGCGCAGAAGGTGCACGAGCCGTGGCTGGTCCCGCAGTTGGTTCGTGCGACACGGGAATGGATGGGGAGCAGGGTCCGATACAGCGACGGCGTTTTCCCGGGCTGATGATCGGCGTGTACGCCGAGGATGCCGCGCAGCACCGGACCGGCCATATCGTCTGGAACGAACGCTCTCGCGATCCGGTGGTCCGCGATCGTGCATTCTGCCCACCCACCGGAAGCGCCGACGACGTGCGCTTCCAGACGACCAAGGCCACTCACGTGACGGATGAGAAGTGCCAGTGTCTCATGTAGTGCTCGACTCCGGCGGCGGAGGCTCCGGCAACATCTGGGAGGAGATCGCCGCCCTTGAGCTGGAACGGCACGCTGACGTGGCCGCCTATGTCAAGAATGACCGCTTGAATTCGCCATCCCCTAAACCGGGGCCGTGCGCCGTTACCGGCCGGGCTTCCTCGTTCGGCTCCGCCGCCGGGACGAGGATGTACAGCGCTACCTGATTCTGGAGGTCTCCGGCGGCCGAAAGGACCAAGGCGCCCGCCAGATCAAGGCAGACACCGCCAGCAACCTGTGGTGTGTGGCGGCGAACAACGGCGGCCGGTTCGGTCGGTGGGGCTACCTCGAGGTCGACGATCCGTTGCACCTCCGCGCCGCACTCGACGACGCAATCCGGTACATGTATGCGGACAAGCCGACTACCCGCATCGACCTCGATCCCTTCGCCCATCCCTACGGACGCCCGAGACCGACTGAAGAGGGCGAGCGAGTCCGCCGTCCAGCACGCCAGCACGGATTGCCCGCATCCACTCGACGGCGGCAATACGTTCAACCCCCGGGTCGGACTACGCCGGTGGATTACGGCGATGAATCGCGGCGACGGCCGGACGGACGCCTTCCGGGAGGCATGGGCCGAGATACACCACGATGGCACCGTTACATTGGCAGCGGCAATGGGACGCGGTCCGGGCAGCACAGGCGATGAGCGGTCACCGACGACGAGATCGGCGCGGCCCTGGAATCTCTCTGGGGCCAAGCGGCGGTCAACACCTGGACCGCGCGCCGCGCCGCGGTCGCGAAATGGCTGTCCTGGTGCCGAGAGCAAGGCTGGGACGTCCCGGCGTCGGCCGCGCAATCGACTCCGCTGGACTCGGAGACACCAGTGCGCTCGTGGACCGCGATCGATCGGCTCATCTCCCGTCGCGAGATCCATCTGCGGGAGAAGACCCTGTGGCGGATGCGGTATGAACCTGCGCTCGCACAGAGGAACTGCTCCAGCTCAACATCGAGGACCTCGACCTGGCGGGCCGGTGCGCCCGGGTGAAGTCCAAAGGCGCCAAACCTCGCACCCGCCGCCGCGGCGCCACCCACCACGAGCACGTCCTCGAAACGGTCTACTGGGACGCCGGCACCGCCCGGCTACTACCGCGATTGCTCCGCGGCCGAAGCCGTGGACCGGTATTCGTGACCCACCGCCGACCCGGACCAGGGAAATACCTCGCAGACCGCGACACCTGCCCGGACACCGGACTCGCACGCTGTCCTACGACCAGGCCCGCGATCTCCTCGACGCCGCCACCGCCACCGACGGGCCCGGAACCGGATGGGACCTGCACGAACTCCGGCACTCCGGCCTGACACACCTCGGCGAATCCGGCGCGAGCCTGCTCGAACTGATGGCCAAATCGCGTCACCGCAAGGCCGAGAACCTGCGCCGCTATTTCAAACCCTCGCCCCAGGCCATGCGCGAACTGACCAGCCTCATCGGTCCTGACGCTTCCCCGCACCCACTGACCAGCGGCTACGCCAAATCCGCCCGATTTTCGGCCGATACTACGGCGACCCCGTGTTGGTGGTCAGGCGTTTGGCCGGTCACGGTGACGAACATCGCTGCTGATAAGCCATCGTCGTTGTTTTTCCGTGCGATTACTACTGACCTCTACCCCCTGACCTAATGCGCGTCATGTTCTGTGGTTGTTCGGACCCGGCGCGATGACGGGCTGGTCATGGTTGGGAGTCGCTTCGCTGCGACTGGCGTGTCGCGCGGAAGTAGCCTCGGCTTCGGGAGGGGCTCTGTTGGCCATTCTCGGGCTTCTCCCTTCCTCCCAGATTCCGGCCGTGCTCGCTATTCCCCGATACCGAGCGCGGTGCTACACCCGGCGCGATTTCTGAGGTTTGCCTCAGATTTGCCCCCGCACGTATGCTCGACGCCGGAGCTGTGGGAGGACAGGTCGTCAGCGGGTGAGTGAGGCCGGGCGTGTGATGCGGGAGGCCACCGAACGGTTAGCGGGTGCGACCGTTCGGGCGGTAGAAGGTGCCGCTGAAACCATACTCAGGCCAACGGCACGCACGCTCAACCGCGGTGTCGAGGAAGCACTCACCACCGACAGAGATGGCGCCAACCCCGTGAGGGCGGCTGGCCGCGATGTCTCGGAGAGTGCGTCGCCGGTCCCCGCGCCGGCCTCCGTCCTGTTCGACCGGCCGGTGGCCGCCGCGGAGCGACGTGTCCACACTAAACAGGACTATATCGAGTCCTTCGAGGACCGAATCGGGCGAAAGCTCACCCAGGCCGAAGTCAAGACGGTCGACTTGGGCTGTATCGGACTGACCATGGTGCGCCTGGGCCGCACCGGCATCGAGGTTCCTCCGACGAATCTGGCATTCGCCGACGCGCGAGCCCATCGCTTGGTCGCAGAGACCGAGAAGGTGCTCGGCCCCGGGGAGATCGCCAACGACGCGGTGAACAGATTACGGCGCGATCTGACTCGGGCGCGACAGGACCTCGAGACCGAGTTGAAGAAGCCGGGCGCGGGTCAGGACTCATTCACCGTGCCGCGCCTACAGGCGAAGATCAAAGAGTTGGAAGACGAATACGAGCAGGCCAAAACGACAACGCGGCAGTACTGGGCCCGCATCGGGGCGGAGCAGGTCACCGCCTTGCTCGAGGCCCGAGATGCCGCCAAGGCCGTCGGTGGACAGCAGGTTTTCCAGCAGGTATCCGAGTACGCCGCGAAATTCAACGACATCCTCGCCACCGGGCCTGCAGACGCCGCGAAATTCGCCGAGCTGGTACGCGCGGACAAACACCTCGCCCCGCTGCGCGGGGTCACCGACGCGCTACCCTCCGGTGATCTGTCGAACGTGCGCGCACACATATTCGCCAAACACTTCTGGTCGGGCCAGGAAGAGAAGCTGGGCTTGGACGGAAAACCAGCCACAACCATCCTCGGGCACCCGCTGGGGACCTCGTCGGTGCTTCCGAATCCGGACAGGTTCGCCCCCCACCCCCACACCGGGCAGGTCGACATGTCCAAGGACCTCTTCCAGGGTAAGCCCGGGTTCATAAAGTTCGACTACGGATGGTATGACGAAGGCAGCGGAAGCTGGTGGCATGCCAATCACGCCGAGCGTACCGACCCTGAGGATCCGATGCGTGTCTACCAGAGCGGACCGGAGAGATTCTTCACCGGTTATCCCGATTTCGACAGTTCGGTGGTCTGCATTGCATTCGTGCGGGACATGCCTTGAAACCACCGACCATAGCCGCGGCCAGGAGGACAGAGTGGATTTCGCAGACTATCTCGACGAGGAGGTCGTGCTCTACGGCATCGCCGAGAACGCCATGGCCGGGGCCGTGCTGCGGTGCGGTCGAAACACGCATGTGTACCTCGACGGGCTGCCACAGTGGGACGAAAGCGACCACCACGGCGCCTTCGAGGTCACTGGCGTCCTCGCCGTGGAAGGTGACGATACCGAAGCCTTCGGCGAGAACCGCACGACACACCGGCTCGGCCGCCACTACGTCCTGAAAAACCCGACGTGGGAACGTTGTCGGTGAACGTCACGATCACGTAGGAACGGAGTGTGAGTCCGGTCAGGCAGCCATCGGCCTTGATACTGGTTCGAACGATGTCGATGCGTAGTTTGTGATCTTTCAGGGAAATCTTCTCGACAACGATGTCCGAGATCGTTCCCGCTGCAAGGCGGGCAGTTATTTTCGGTTTCACCTCTACTTTGGGAAACACTATCGACTGGCGCTCCTCCGGCGACACGAAGACCTGTGGAGTCACCACCAAAAGGCTTGGCGGCATCAGCCCACCGTCGATGCCAAGGGACGAGGTGATCGACTGCATTGACGTCATCCTCAGCGCACGCCCGCTCCCAACAAAGGGGGATCGAGGCGAGTAGTAATCGTTGCGCGAATCTGGGGTGACGGCGGCGACAAGCTGCGGTGCGAGTTGGCCAGCGGGCATTGGTACGCAGAGAGTAAGCAGCACATACAGCAGCCGGGAAGCATGCCGGATTGTGGGGATCAACCCTGCGCGGTGCCGCGGTGGTGGTCGGTTGCCGGTCCGGTGGCGTCGAACAGCCTTCTGGCCGAGGCCAGCGTCTGCGCGTCGTAGTCCCTGTGACGTTGGACTACGACCACGAGATCCGCGGAGCCGACGGCAGCGGCGAGATCGTCGCAGCGGCGCAACCGCTGTCCGGCCCAGCGCAGCTCAGGGATGTACGGGTCGTGATAGGTCACCGTCAAGCCGCGGCGCAGCAGCTCCTCGGTGAGCGGGATGGCGGGCGTTCCGCGAGTGTCGGCGACGTTGGGCTTGTAGGTGACGCCGAGCAACAGGACGGTGGCGTCGGGCAGTGTCACGCCTCGGTCGTCGAGGTCCTTGACGATGCGATCGGCCACCCATCTGGGCATGTCGGCGTTGATGGCGTGCGCCGTCTCCGCCAGCCGCAGCGCCCGGCCCAGCCGAGTGGTGGTGTGGTGGATCATCAGCAGGGTGTCGACGGGAATGCAGTGCCCGCCGACACCCGCGCCTGGCCGAAACGGCATGAAACCGTAGGGTTTTGTGGCTGCCGCGGCGATGACATCCCAGATATCGATGTCCAGCTCATGGCATACCTGGGCAAATTCGTTCACCAAGGCGATGTTCACCTGGCGAAAGACGTTTTCGAGGATCTTCGTTGTTTCCGCTTCGGCAATTCCGACTGTGGTGTGTATGTTCGCGACCACCCGCCGGTAGAACATCGCGGCTCGGTCGCGGCAGGCCGGGGTCAGCCCACTGACTACGCGGGGAGTCGTTGTCAGCCGGAACCTGGTGTTGCCCGGATCCATGCGTTCCGGCGAGTACGCCAGGTTGAAGTCGATCCCGGCGACCAGACCCGACTCTTCGAGGATCGGCCTCAGCAGATCGACGGTGGTGCCCGGGGGCACGGTGGACTCGACCACGACGAGCTGTCCCGGACGCAGGTGGTCGCGGATCGTGGTGACCGCCGAGATCAGTGGGCGCAGATCAGGGGTGTTGTCCGTCTCGTGGACCGGCGTCGGCACGCACACGACGACGATCGCGCTGTCCGCCAGCACGCCGGGGTCGGTGGTGGGATGCAGATGGCCGGCCACGGACCGGATTTCCGCGGCGGTGACCGTGTCGACCGGACTGTCTCCATGCTGGACCGCGGCCACCCGGCGTCGGTCGACGTCCACACCCCACACGTGGTCACCCGCATGTGCCAGTGCCACGGCCAGCGGCAGGCCGGTGTAACCGATCCCGACGACGGTCACCTTCTCGTGTGCTGCGTGCGTCATGATCACCACGCCAGTCGGTACGGGCGGAACAACTCGGCGTAGCGGAGGCCGTAGCCTGCTCCGACCGCGGCGTCGACGAGCCGGATGTGCTCCAGGGATCGGGGCTGGCCATCAGGCCGGATCTGGGACCGATAACAGCGCAGGGCTTGCTCTTTGGTGGCCCAGAAGTCGGTGGTGTCGACCGTGATCGGCCACGCGTTGTGGGTGGGCGACCAGTGCTCCTCCACTCCGCGGTACCCCAGGACCACCCGCGGGGTGGGCACCGAGGGACGTGGCCGCGCGGCGGCGAACCCAGCGCGGAAGACCGCGCAATGATCTTGGTGGTATCCGGCCTCCGCCGGGATCATGAGGGCGGTGGGACGCACCGCGGCCAGCGACGCCTGCTCGTGGGTTGTGATCACGTCGACCAGCCGGCGCTGCCGAGTCGTGATGTCCATGTCGCCGGCCTGATCGATCCAGACGACCGCGGCGGTCGTCACGCCGAGCGCCGCGCACGCCTGTTCGAACTCCGTGACCCGCTCCTGCGGGTCGGCCACCCCGCCGTTGGCACGGACCGTGACGCAGAGGACGTGCACCTGCAGGCCCTCGGCAGTCATCCGCGCGATCGTGCCACCAGGGCCGATGGTTTCGTCATCGGGATGCGGCGCGACGACGACGACCCGCTCACCCTGTGTCAGCCCGAATACCGGCATGCCGACACAGTGGTGCGACGCGCTGACCATTGGGTGATGCGCGCCGAGTCGCGGGCCGCCAACGGTTGCGTCACGCGCACGCCAGCGACCGCATCGACGATCACGCTTGCCAGGATCACGCCAGTCACCGTCGAGGGGGAATATGCACAGCAAGACCGTGTTCGAACTGGTCCGCGAGGTGCTGCCGCTCATCCGGGATCGTGCGGACGATACCGACCGGGCCGCGCGAGTGCCCGAGCCGACCATGTCGGCGCTGATTTCCGCGGGCTTCTTCAGAATGCTGCAACCCGCGCGCGTCGGCGGCTACGAGTCCAATCCGCTGGACTTCTATCGGATCGTCCGGAGGATTTCGTCCGCCTGCCCGAATACCGGCTGGGTGGCCGCCATCGTCGGGGTGCACCCGTGGCAGATCGCGTTGTTCTCCCCACAGGCACAGGACGACGTCTGGGGGGACGACCCGGACACGCTGGTCAGTTCCTCGTACGCTCCCGTCGGGCAAGTGTGCCCTGTCCGCGGTGGATACGAGCTGCGGGGACGGTGGAGTTTCTCGTCCGGTTGCGACCACTGCCAGTGGGCGTTGCTCGGTGCGATGTGCACTCGTGAAGGTGCGGACCCGGAGTACCTGACCCTGTTGATACCGCGCAGTGACTACACGGTTCACGCCGTGTGGGACTCGGTCGGTCTGCGTGGCACCGGGAGCAACGACATCGTTGTGGAGGGCGCGTTCGTGCCCGATCACCGAGTGTTGAGTGCGCGGGATTGGACACAACTGCGCGGTCCCGGCCACCAGGTCAATCACGCTCCGTTGTATCGGTTGGCCATGGGTAGCGTCTTCCCGACGACGATCACCATGTCGATCATCGGGGCGGCGGAAGGTTTTTACCAGGAGCACACGGACTGGGTCCGGTCACGGGTGCGGATCTCGGACGGAAAGCACGCTGTCGACGACCCGTTCGTGCACGTGCGGTCGATGCGCGCCGCGTCCGACATCGACGCGGCGACCCTCCAGGTGGAGCACAACATCGCCGAGCAACTGGCGTATGCGCAGCGAGGCGACGGGATCCCGTACCACTTGCGGCTGCGGACGCGGCGCGATCAGACGCTGGGCACCGACCGGGTTGTCCGGGCGGTCGAGGAGTTGTTCACCCGATCCGGGGCCACCGCGTTGTCCTCGGCAGGCCCGATGGCGAGCTTCTGGCGACACGTGCACGCGGGCAGCGTGCACGTGGTCAACGACTGGCCCCGGGTGCTCAGCCAGGTGGGGCGTGCCGAGTTCGGTGCCACGGTCGATGATCCGTGGATCTAGCGCACCCTGCCGGTTTCCGCGGCGCAGGCCGCCGGTGTGACCGCGGGCACCGAGCAACCGGCCGGTTGATCGCCAGCGACATGGTGTTGGAGCTGATCGGTACCGGCCCGCAACATTCTCGACGACGTCACCGACCGGATTCATGGCCGACAAATGGCGTGGCTACCGCGATGAAGCCCGCGCGACCCGGCAAAGCACCGGCTTCCGGAGGAGTTCCGAGCGGCCACAGAGTTCCCAGCAGTAGCAAACATTGCAGCGGCGCCGCAGCTATCATCAATCCCGCAGACCATTCGGTCTGAGCTTGTTTAGCTGGTCAGGACATCAGATGTGATGGTGCACAACAATATTTCGCCCGCTTTCGGCGCACCGGGGTCCTGGATGAGCGACTCGGCCCAACCCGTTTCGGCAATGCGATCCTCGCTGGCCCTGGTCCGGGAAGGGACGCGAATATCCAGCGAGGCACCCCTGCGTATCCAGGCATTGGGAGCGTTGACTATCCGTCGGGGCGATCGAGTAGAGATCCTGACCTCCACGATGCGGTCCAAGCTGTTGGTGGCGCTGCTGGTGAATGCGGGCACGTACGTGTGGACGGACAAGCTGATCACGGAGCTGTGGGACGGACAACCACCGCACCGGCCCGACTGGGCCCTGCAGTCCGGTGTCATGCGGCTCAAGAAGTTCCTCCGTGGATGGGGCGAGCAGATCACGATCGAACATGGGCCCTCCGGTGCGTACCGGCTGGACCTCGGCGATACCGATTTCGATGTGGCGGAGTTCCGGCAGCTGACGCAACGCGCATTGCACCTGCTCGGCACCGGGTCACCGGACGGAATCGGTGTCGGCCGCAGCGCGCTGACGTTGTGGACCGATACGGACGCTTTCATCAATGTGCAGCTCGGGGCTCTCGGCTCGACCGAGCGCACTCATCTGGAGCAGCAGCGGTCGCTGCTGACCGAGCGAGTCCTGGAGGCCGAGCTGCGTGCCGGCCGGCATCGCGAGCTCATCCCGGAGCTCTCGATGCTGGTGGACCGGCACCGAGATCGCGAGTATTTCCACCAGCTCTACATGACGGCGCTGTATTCGGCAGGCCGCCAAGCCGAAGCGCTCGAGGTCTACTGGTGCCTCCGTGATCGCCTCCGAGCCCTGTACGGTGTCGAACCAACCCCACCCCTGCGGGAAACCTATCTCGCGATCCTGCGCCAGGACACCGCGCTGTCACGCGACGAGACGGACTAGCCATGTGCGGAATCACCGGGTGGCTGGCGTTCGACCGCGACCTGACCGGCGAGGGACCAACGCTGGCCGGCATGACCCAGACCCTGGCGCCCCGCGGTCCGGACGGGCACGGTCTGTGGATGGATCACCGGGTGGCACTCGGTCATCGTCGCCTCGCGGTGATCGATGTCGACGGCGGTGCCCAACCGGTCAGCGTCCGCACGCCGCACGGCCCCGTGGTGATGGTCTACAGCGGAGAGACCTACAACTATCGGGAATTGCGCGCCGAATTGCGGGCCCACGGGCATCGGTTCGACACTCTGTGCGACACCGAAGTCGTCCTGCACGCATACCTCCAGTGGGGTGACGATTTCGTCGACCGGCTGACCGGCATGTACGCCATGGCCATCTGGGACGCGCGCGTGGAGCGGCTGCTGCTGGTCCGGGACCGGCTGGGCGTGAAACCGCTGTATGTGTGGCCGACCGAGCACGGCGCGCTGTTCGCCTCCGAACCCAAGGCCATCTTCGCCCATCCGCTGCCCGCGCGGCGGGTCGATATCGACGGTCTCCGGGAAATGCTGGCGTTCAAACCCCACACACCCGGGCACGCCATGTGGGCCGGCCTGCGCGACGTGCTGCCCGGCACCATGATTGCCATCACCCGTGAGGGTCTGCGTGAGCGCACATACTGGCGGCTGCGCACCGACGAGCACACCGACGATCGCGCGACGACCGTGGACACCATCCGTGGCCTGCTCGACGAGGTCGTCACCCAGCAGCTCACCGCGGACGTCCCCAGGTGTGTCCTGTTGTCCGGTGGCTTGGATTCCAGCACGATCACGGCTCTGTCGGCCCGGCACCTCACCGCACAGCGGGAGCGGGTGCGGACCTTTTCCGTCGATTTCGCCGGACACGCCGACGCGTTCCGCGGTGACGTCGTGCGCCCGGCCCGCGACACCCCCTTCGTACATCTGGTGGCGGACCATGTCGGATCGGTGCACCGCGAGGTCGTGCTGGACACCGCGGGTCTGACCGACCCGGCGGTGCGCACCGAGGTGATCACCGCGCGCGAACTCCCGGTCCCACTGGCCGACCTGGACATGTCATCGCTGGCGCTGTTCCGGGCGATCCGCGAGCACTCGACGGTGGCGCTGTCCGGTGAGGCGGCCGACGAGGTGTTCGGCGGCTATCCGTGGCTGCATACCGCACCCGACGGCGACGACGACACCTTCCCGTGGCTGCCTGCGATGGGCCCGTCCATGCGCTGGCCGGACCCCACCGACATGCTCCACCCAGACCTCGCCCGCAAGCTGGATCTCGCCCAGTACAGCCGGGACCAGTACGCCACCGCATTGGCGGAGGTCGACAGCCTGTCCGAGGACACCGCAACCGAGCGGCGCATGCGTGCCCGCTACTACTTGACGCTGACGAGGTTCCTGCGGGACCTGCTCGACCGCAAAGACCGGTTGAGCATGGCCGTCGGGCTGGAGGTGCGGGTGCCGTACTGTGACCACCGCCTGGTCCAATACGTGTACGGGACGCCATGGCACATGAAGGTGTTCGACGGCCGGGAGAAAAGCCTGCTGCGCGCGGCGACGCGCAAGGTACTGCCGGAGCCGGTGCTGCGGCGCAAGAAGAGCCCGTATCCGTCCACGCAAGACACGGGGTATGCCCGTGCGCTGCAACAGCAGGCCCGAGAGGTGCTGGCACAGCCGAACCATTCGGTGTGGGACATCGTGGACCGGGACTGGCTGCACGGGGTCGTGCGGCACCCGCCGGAGAGTCTGTCACCCACCGCCCGCAACGGCATCGATCATGCGTTGGACATCGCCACCTGGATCGACGTGTTCTCCCCACGGCTCACGGTGTGACCAGGTTCTCCAGCTGCGCCACGATGCCGTCCTCGTCGGGCAGCGCCAGCGTCGCACCATGTGCGCTGCGCATCCGCTCGCGGATGGTTTCATCCGCCAGCACCCGCTGACACGCCCCGGCGACACCGTCCGCGGTCTGCTCGGCACGCCGCCCCAGGCCGAACCCTTCGATCAAGGCCGCATGATGCGCCTGGTCGGCGAACTGCGGTACCGCGACCATCGGCACCCCGGCACTGAACGCCTCACGGACCGAGTTGTATCCACAGTGGGTCACCAGCAGGTGTGACCGCTGCAGGGCACGCCGTTGCGGAATCCAGTCGACCAGGTGCACATTCGCGCCGACCGGGACGTCATCGACCGGGGTGCCGCCGGTGGCCACCACAGCATGACAGTCCACCCGGGACAGTCCCTCGATGATGGCGCGCAACGGTTCTCGCATACGCGGAGTGTGCTCGTCATCGGGCAGTCCCTGCCGACGGATCTCGGCGAACATCGGCAGCGCGGTACCCAAGGTGGCGAGCACCAGCGGTTTATCAGTGGGTATCTCCGGCATGCTGCCGTCGTACTCCCACAGTGGCTGGCGGTAGGCGTACGGCAGTGGTATTTCGTACCGGGCGCACGAGTATTGGGGCGGCATGGCATCCAGGCGGCCATACCGGAAGATGGCCATCGCGTCCTGCGCAGGCAACCCCACCTCGGCACGGCGGGCGCTCACCAGTGGCAGGACCCCTTCTGGGTCCAGGATGTTGGTGGCGCCCGACGGTGCCGAAAGGTGCGGCACGCCAAGTGCTTCCGCGATCAGGCACCCGGCCAGGTCGGCGCCGTCGCGGAGCACGAGGTCCGGGGCACAGGCCCGCGCCACCGGCATGATCGCGTGGAACGCGGCCGTTACGTGCGGACCGCCGACGAAGTGGACCGTCTCCAGGTAGGGGGTGAGGTCTTGCGTGAGTACTTCGGACAGTCCGGCGCGCATGCCGCGCAGCACCTGCGCCATGGTAGGGAAGACGGGATGCACGCGCATCGGCTCGCCGGCGAACGTCTCGGCCACATACTCCGAGGTGACCACGGCCACCTCGTGCCCGGCTCGGACGAGGGCACGAGCCATCGGGAGCATGGCCCGTCCGTGTGACGGTGACCCCGTCACGGTGCACAGCACTCGCACGTGTGGCTCCTGTCTCGGCGGAACGTGGCAGGTGTGATTGTTGGTGACGGCACAGGCGTCGCGGCTGACGTTCCCCTGACGGTCCGCGATGGGCCGGCGTCACGCCGCTGTCAGCGGACTGCACGACGGTTGCCGCATGGCACCACCAGCACTGCGGTATCACGCGCCGACCACTGTGACCGAGGCGGTGGACGTCCTCGCGGCGCTGGGCGACGACGCGGCGATCCTCGCCGGCGGACAGTCGCTGATGCCGCTGCTGATCACGCGGCAGTTGACTCCGGGACACGTGGTCGACATCAACGGGATCGCGAGTCTGGACTATGTGCGACTGGAGCCGGCGGGAGTACGCCTCGGCGCGGTGGCTCGCCAAGCCGATGTGGAACACGACAGGCAGGTGATCGGCGTGCTGCCGTTGCTGCGTCAGGCGCTATGCCTGGTAGCGGTGCCGGCGGTGCGCAGTCGCGGGACCATTGTTGGCAGCCTCGTCGGTGGACTGCCCTCGGCGGAGTTGCGGGCGGCGCTGGCGTTGGCCGGGGGCAGCGTGCAGGTGGCGGGCGTCGAGGGGACCAGGACCGTGCCCGCCGAGGTGTTCCTCGCCGACGGCGTCGGCGCGCGAGATCTGGTGGTGTCGGCGCTGATTCGGCGCCCGCCACCCGGGACGGGAACGGCGGTGGTGGAGGTGAGCCGGCGGCGTCGGGTCGGGCGGGCGATCGTCGGGGTCGCCGCGGCCGTCACGCTCACCGCACAGCGGCGCATCGGCCGGGCGCGGGTGGCATATATGGGCATCGCGGTGACGCCCCCCACCCTGGATCTCACCGAGACCGCGATCGACAGCGACGCGACCCGGGTGGAGTGGATCGCAGCAGGCCGGCGAGCACGGGAGCAGATCCACCCCGTCGGCGACCGGTACGCGACCGCCGCCTACCGCCGTCACCTGGTCGACGTGCTGACCACCCGCGCACTGCGTGCGGCCACGGCACATGCGCTTGCGGAGCCCAACGATGCCCGATGACGCCCACGTGATCACGCTGCGGGTCAACGGCGCGGCGCACCTGGTGCGCGTCTGCGACCGACGCTTGCTGTCGGACTGTCTGCGCCACGACCTCGGGCTGACCGCTACCCACGTCGGCTGCGAGGAGGGCGTGTGCGGTGCCTGCACGGTGCTGGTGGATGGCGCACCGGCGCGCTCGTGCCTGCTACTGGCCGTCGCCGCACAGCGGTACGCGATCACCACGGTCGAAGGGCTGGCCGGGCCTGCCCTGCGGGCACTGCAGCAGGCCATGCAGGTCGAGCACGGGTTGCAGTGCGGATTTTGCACCCCGGGCGTCCTCACGACCCTCGTGGCGTATCTGCGCGACAATCCCCGCCCGTCCACGCAGGACCTCGAGGATGTGCTCGCCGGAAACCTTTGCCGCTGTACGGGCTACCGGCCGATCGTGACCGCGGCGCTGCGCGCCGCCGCCATCATGCGCGGGGAGCGCCACGATGACCCGCAGTGAGGACGAGCGGCTGCTCACGGGACGCGGCCGGTATCTCGATGACCTCGGGCACGGTGCACCAGCTGTGGTGTTCGTCCGGTCTCCCCATCCGCACGCCCGGATCGTAGACGTGGACAGCACCGGCGCGCGGGCCGTCGACGGCGTTATCGCGATCATCACGTTCGAGGACCTGCCGGAATCGATAGCCGCACCACTGCCGCAGCTCGAACCCCACGCGGCGCTGACACAGCCGCGGACATCGCGCCCGCTGGCCGGCGGCGAGGTGCACCATGCCGGTCAGCCGGTGGTCATGATCGTGGCTGAGGATCGGTACGTCGCCGAGGACGCCCGCGACCGGGTCCAGGTGACCTACGACCCGACGCCGCCCGTAGTGGGCATCGAGGCCGCCCGCGCAGCCAACCGGCTGGTGCATGCCGATGTTCCCGGAAACATCGCCGGGCGCTTCATCCAGGTCCACGGCGACGCTGCGGCGGTGCTCGCGACCGCACCGCACACCCTCACCGTGCAGCTGGACGTGGAGCGCACCGCGTCCACTCCGATGGAGATGCGGGGCGTCTACGCGCACCCAACCGACGAAGGCCTGCGTGTCTACTCCGCCACCCAGACCCCGGCGAGTCTGCGGCGACTGCTGGCCGACCACCTGGACCTCCCGGAGTCCAGGCTCGAGGTGATCGCCCCCGACGTGGGCGGCGGATTCGGCGTGAAAAGCGTGCACCCGTGGCCCGAGGAGGTCCTGGTGGCGTGGGCCGCGCGACGACTGGACCGACCGCTGAAGTGGGTGGAGGACCGCAAAGAGCATTTCGCCTCGACACATGAGCGCGGGCAGCTCCACAAGGTGCGGGTGGCATTCGACGATGTCGGGCGGGTACTCGCCCTGGACGTGCGGTTCTGGCACGACGCCGGGGCCTACACACCCGTGGGGATCCGGGTGCCGGTCAACACCGCAAATCACCTGTGCGGCCTGTACCGCATCGACGCTGTCCGGATCGAGTGCGAGGTCCTGTATACGACCATGCCGCCGGTCACCCCGGTGCGCGGCGCTGGCAAACCGCAGGCGATGTTCGTGATCGAACGGACCATGGATGCGATCGCCGCGCATCTGGGACGCGACCGCGCCGCGGTCCGCGGCATCAACCTCATCCGCCCGGTGGACCTGCCCTATCCCGGCCCGATCCCCCACCACGGCGGCGACTATCCCTCCGCGCTGCGGCAGGCCACGGACCTCGTGGGCTGGGCAACGATCGAGGCGCGACGCGAGGCCGCACGCGCCCGCGGCCGGCACCTCGGGGTCGGGTTGGCCTGCTACGTCGAACGGACTGGGCGGGGGCCGTGCCCCTACGAGGGCGCCCACGTCCGGGTCGACCCGGATGGCGCCGTCCACGTGTTCGTCGGGCTGACCGGCCAGGGCCAGGGCCAGCACACGACCCTTGCCAGGATCGCCGCCCACGAACTCGGCGTGTCGCCACATTGGGTCCATGTGACCTGCGGCGACATCGAGCGATTCCCGTTCACCCCTGGCACGGTGGCCTCCCGGAGTGCGGTCATGGCTGGCTCGGCCGTGGCGATCGCGTGCCACAAGGTGCGAAACAAAGCACTGCGAGCCGCCGCGCACCAGCTGGCCTGCGACATCGTCGACCTGGATCTGCGCGACGGCGTGGTGGTCTCGCGGTCCCGCCCACACGACCGGCTGAACCTGGCCGCGATAGCCCGGCTGTGCCACCCCGTGCTCGTCCAATTCGCCCATGACACCGGCGATCTCGACGATCCGTTGCCGCTGGCGGACGGCGAGCACCCCGGCCTGGCCGCCACCGCCTACTACACGGCAGCGGATTCCGCCGTTGGCTACGGGGTGCACGCCGCCGTGGTCGAGATCGATGTGGCGACCGCCGGGATCGAGATCGTCGACTACGTCGCCGTGACCGGCTGCGGGACGGTCATCGATCCGGGGATCGTGGACGGACAGGTGCTCGGCGGCATCGCCCACGGTCTCGGCGAGGCGCTCTACGAGCGTCTCCCGCTGGACGCGGACGGGCGCCTGGTCACTCCGACCCTGACGGAGTATCTGCTGCCCAGCGTGGCGGAGATCCCCCCGGTGCGGCTGGCACGTGTACCGGACCACGTCTGCCCGGCGAACCCGATCGGGGTCACCGGGGTCGGTCAGGCCGGCACCCTGCCGGTGCTTGCCGTGGTGGCGTCGGCGATCGACGACGCCGTGGGGCTGCGGATCGACCGCATGCCGATCTCGCGCAGCGAACTGTGGGAAGCCCTGGGTAGCAACAACACTGGATCAGCGGTGTAAAGGACGCCGATCGTCAGGCGTCCGGCGTCGACCGCGCGGCCAGCAACATGGACCGCTCGGGGCGCCTCGGCGGCTGGGGCCAGCCGTCACCGTCGCCACCGCCGACGGCATCGGCGAGGCCGAGAACCGCACAGGCAAGCCAGAACTCGCCGGGTGGGTGGGTTCCGAGCAGGGTGGGGATCACAGTGCGGCGGGCCATGACGTTCGTGCCGGGAAAGGCCGCCACGAGCTGGCCGGTTCGATCGCCGTCGAGGTCGTCGATCACGCACAGTCCCGTGGGACCGGAGATTCGGGCGTGCCCCGGGCCGGCCGAGGTGGTCGGCGGACCTGCGACAGTGTCGCGGTCCACCGCGAACGCGCCCTCCGCAGTGACCAGCGCGCGCGGACCGCGGATATGATGCACGCGCACGTGCCACGGCGGATCGGCCTGCACCCAGGTCTCCACGTCGACGTCCGGCCACGGCCGCCAGCGGCAGTACACCAAGCCGTCGTGCACCACCGGATCCAGCGGCACCTCGCGGGTCCGGTAATGCTCGCCACCGTCATCGCTGAGCGCCAGCGTGCTGTCGAACGCCCCCTGCGCGAGGCCGTGCGCGCCGGACATCACGCTGAAGCCGAACCACGAGGAGTACGCGAACTTCGCGTACTTCGCCTCGCTGTGCCGCGCCCACTGGTGGTACTGCAGGGAACCGAGCGCGATCGCCTGCCGCCCCTGCTCGCAACGCATCAGCACGACACCCGCGTGCGGTTGGGTACTGGTTTCCGGCAGCTGGGGGGCGGGCTGCTCCGGAGCCGTCCACAGGGCGTGGTCGGCGGGCAGGGCCAGCGGAAGAAACGCCTTCATCGCCCAGTACGGCGATCCGGGGGCGTTGTACTGCTCGGCCAGCAAGGGCTGCGGGTAGCCGTATCCCACCGACAGGAGCCCGTCGGCCGTCGTGATCGTACGGTCGCGCCACCACCGCAGGTTGCGCAGCAGGTATCCCTTGACCTCACCCCAGGGCAGCGCTTCTACATCGGCAAAGGCCAGCGCACCCCAGAACGAGACATGGGCGAACCGATAGGTGAGGCTGCGGCCGAAGGGAACAGCCGCGCCGTCGGTGGCGAACCAGTGCCGGAAATCCGCGGCGAACGCGCTCGCCCGCGCACGCATCCGTTCGGCGCGTGCGGAGTCGCGTTCCCCGGCCAGGGCCGCGTACACCAACCCGTAGAAGTGCATCGCGAAGGACACGTAGTAGTCGCGGCGTCGTTCGGTGAGCCCGTCGGCGTACCAGCCGTCACCGAGCGCGCAGCTCTCCAGCCAGTCCAGGCGCGCCACGTTGGCCGCGCGTTCGTATCGCACGCCGACCCGGTCCAGGCCCAGCCCGACCAGCACCGGGAAGAATCGCCAATTGTTCTCGACGGTCGCGCAGTCGAGCACTGAGGACAGCCACGCAGCGGCCCGATCACGCTGCGGCCCGGTCAGCGGATCCCAGAGTTGTTCCGGCACAAGGGCCAGCGCGAAACCCAATGCCGCCGCCTCGACGATCCGCTGATCGCGGTCACCGGGCCGACCCCAGTACTCCGGATGGGCCGGGTCTGTGCCGGACGCGAGGCCGCGGCGATAGGTCTCCCAGTGCGTGAAGTCCCCGCCGCCCGCGGCCAGCGGAGCCAGTCCCCACAGCGGCCTGGCGAACGCCTCCAGTTCGGCCGCGGTGTCGTCGTAGCCGGTGGTGTTCACGCCGAGCCGTACCCGGGCGCCACCCGGGCTGAAATACGGCATCACCGCCTCGGCCAGGTCGGTGGCCAGCAACTGCACACTCGCTCGGTCCGCGATGTCGGCCATCGGAGGTCATCCCTTCGGCAGTTCGTGTCCGATCCTCAGTGTTCGCGGCCGTCGCGGGTCGAACAGGTCGATCGGGTGCGTTGTTGTCCCGGCACTCGCCAGATCGGCCAAGATCTCCCCGAGAACCGGGACGAACTTGAATCCGTGGCCGGAGAACCCGCATCCCACGATCACGTTCGGATGATCCGGGTGCGGCGCCACCACGAAATGCTGATCCGCCGTCGTGCCGTCGACACACGTCGCATGCCGTCGCACCGCACCGGCCACCGACGGCATGCGGTTGCGCAGGTACCGGCGTATCTGCTGAATATCCGCCGCACGGGCGATTCGGTTGTCCGGCACCTCTGCCTGTGTGCCCAACGAGAACCCGATCTTCACACCCTGACCGTCCCGCATATCGGGACAACACAGGAACATGACGCCGTTGTCGCATTCCCAGATCACGGAGGGGTGTTTCGCATAGTCGAAGTCCGCGGCCCCGTCCCGTGGGCGAAACCAACATTGAACAATGGTTTCCACGTTCAGTTCCATGCCGACATGGATCAGATGTTTGGCCCACGCGCCTGGACACAGCACCAGCCGGCTGGCGGTGTAGACCGCACTGGCAGTCCGCACCCGGACACCGTCGCCGCGAGCCGCCCAGTCGAGCACTGGTTCCCGGAAACGCAATTGCGCGCCGGCTCGCTCGGCCAACATGTGATGTGCCGCTACCGCGGCTTCGGGGTGCACAACCCCGGCTCCGGAATCGTACACGGCAACCATGCCGGGCTCGGGATTGAGAGTCGGAAAACGGCGACGGGTGTCGGCCGCGTCCAGCAACTCACAGGGCAGGTCCCATTCTGCGGCGGATTTCGCGGCGCCCGCGATCAGTGGCCCGTTCTCGGGACCTACCATCAGTCCCCCGATTGCCGAGAAAATTCTCGTGCCTGCGTCGTGCTCCACACGTTCCCACAGTTCGGAAGCTCGTCTCGCCAGCGGTACGTACGCCGGGTCCTCGTACTGCAGGTGACGCATAATGCGGGTGCCGCCGTGGCTGGCGCCATAGTGATGGACGGGCGAATACTTTTCCAGTCCTAGGACCGACAAGCCGCGCTGGGCAAGATGGCAGGCTGCAGCGCTGCCCACTCCGCCCAGACCCACGACGATAACATCGAACATGACTGCCAACTATCCGCGGAATGGCTGAGCCTGAGCCAGACAGAGCCCGTAGGTATCGCGATCGTCGATCCACCAGCGTTGCACCGTGTACGACGCCGTCTCCAGCTCCTGCGTCCATTCAAGGGCCGACATTTTCGCCGAGTGCGCCACCTTGATCAGTTCGTTCCGCGCGAAGCCGATGGTCGCTCCCATCCGCCGGAGGCTGACCTTGTGCGACGTGGTTGCGCGCAGATAGTGGTCGACTTGCCGGGCCGCGGCGTTCCACTGCTTATGGTAGACGAAGTTGTCCAGATCGAAATCAGCATCCAATTCGGCGTTGGCCCGAACCAACGCGTTCTTCCACAAATCGCTCGGCGCGGTACCGTCGTACGCCCCCAGCAGCTTGTCGGTATTCTTCAGCAAATCGGCGCCGATCAGCAGACTGCCGGATGCGCCGAGCCTGCGGCACAGTGAGCTGAAGAGAGCGTGGCGTTCACCGGGCGAGAGATTGCCGAAGGTGCACCCCAAGGAGATCGCCAACTGTGGGTTACCGAACGACAGCGGTCGAGCAGACTCGTGGAAATCCTCCACGATCGATTCGATGGCCACCGCGGGAAACGCGGCGGACACGAATTCGACGGATTGCGCGACAGCGTCCTCGTTGATATCCCACGCCACGTAGCAGGTCAACAAGCCGCGCGAATGGAGCTGCTCGAGCAAGGGCCGGCATTTCGACGCGGCGCCGCACCCCAGGTCGATCAGAGTCCGGGCACGGGTCGCATCCGCTATGCCAGCGACACTGACCGTCAACAGACGCGTCTCGGCCACGGACAAGTAGTATTCGGGCACGGTGATGGCGTGTTCGTAAAGATCCCCACCGCGGGTATCGAACACCCATGTGGTCGGTATGTACTTGTCCGACGAAGTCAGGCCACGTACGACAGTCGCGTGCAGTGTTTCGTTCGACGTTGCGAAGTTCTTCATGGTGATTACTCGGGCAGAGCCGTGTCTCGTGGAGCCCGCGTAGGGTTCACTGCCAATTGTGTTCGATGAATTTTCAGGCGGTTGAGCATGCCGATCGGCGTCGAGCCGGATGCCGACGACACGGGCGTGCTTCCGCTGGGTCCGAGGAATTCGGCGCATACGAATTTGTGGGACTCATAGGTGTCCTGCAATGCCCGGTGAAACGCATTCCGCCACGCGAGCATCTGATGCGGCGGATCGGCCAGCACCGGACTTGCCGTCGTCAGGCTGCGTGCCAGATACCGGTGATCAGCCCAATGTAGTCCGGTCATTTTCGGCGGAGCTGCCGGTGGCAGCAGCGTAGGACGGATGCGCTGTTCGTAGTCGCCGGACGGAAAATCTCCGGTGAACCGAAGAGCCATGGCTGAGCCACGCATGAGCAAACATGCGGTGGCCAAAGCATCACGCGCGCGGCGAATCTCGCCCGACGCCACATGGCTCACCATGACGTGCAGCGCGATTGAAATCCATTGCAGCAGCACGATGAACACATGGTGTCCGCGAATCCACCTGCCCAATGAGTCGCGGTGACCGTGGGGGGCGATGACCCGGCAGGTCAGCGCCGCGGCCACCGGCGGCGGGGTGCCGTCCACCGCGAATCGGCACAGAGCCGAGAACGCCAGGCGCAATGTCCCCCACTGGCGTGGGGTCAGGGACACGCCGCCATTGATCGCCTCCTCCAGGAGGATGCGGTAGGCCGTGAGAACGCTGTGCACGAGCGCTGTCGTCCCGCTCACGCGCTGGATCTCGAACGCGTGGTCCAGTGCCCCGGCCAACGTGCGCGCTGCCGGGTGCAGTGGTGCGGTCTCCTCCGGCAGGGTAACGGACCGGACCTGCTCCAGCGCCTCATAGTCCGACCACGCCGGAGTGATCACGGCCAGTGCGGCGAAGGCCTCCCCGACGGCCGGACAGAACCGCAGATCAGCACGGGTAGTGGGCAAAGCATGAGGAGGCAAGATGCGGAACATCGGGTTCCCGTCCGGTCGTTACTCCCCCACTGGGAGAAAGAGCTGGTAGGTCTCCCACACTGGGAGAGTGAGTTGATAGCCTCGTGACACAGCCCAGTCGCGATGCGTCACCACCCGGTCAGCGAACCGCCTCGAGCGCGGGAAAACGAGTGCGCGCGAACTCGCCGGTTGGGCGCGACCGGCGCTGACCGATCGACCTGTTCGGCAATGTCCGTCCACCGGTTTTCCGAACGACGATCGCGCGGATTCTTCTCCACGCTGAAGACCGAGCTGGTGTACCGGAACTTTTGGCGCACAAGGGAAGACGCGGAGAACGCGTTGTTCTCCTACATCGACGGCTGGTACAACACCCAGCGCATCCAGAAGAAGCTGGATTGGCGGTCACCGGACGATGTACAGCGAGTGAACGCGACCGACCCCACTTCAGCCACACCTGGACCCGTCTACCACACAACCTCAGAGATGACGCACGACGATGATGGGGCACTGTGCTGTATTCACGAGTGCGGAAGTGGTGGAGCGGGGCAGCATGCCCGTCGCGCCTTTGCGACCACGGCTGCCCACCACCAGCAGCTGCGCGTCCCGCGCTTCATCGGCCGGGCAGCGAACAGGACTGTCGCGCAGCAACACTCGTCGCACCGGCACCTCCGGGTATCGCTCGCCGAACCCGGCCAGGCTCTGTGCGAGCAGCGCGGTCTCCAGCTCGCGCACGGCGTCCCAGGTCGGAATGAGATTGGTCCCGCGTGTATCGCTCCACGCGTGCAGCGCGATCAACTCGACCTCGCGCCGGGAGGCCTCTTCGAACGCCAGGCGGATCGCCGGTATGCAATTGGGCGTTCCGTCCACTCCGACGAGGACCGGCTTGCCCGCGGACGCCGCATCCGTGGCCGGAGCCGAGCGAATGATCGCGACCGGGCAACGTGCGCGCCTGGTAACCGCTGTGCTCACCGATCCGAGCAATCCACGGCCGAACGCCCGGAGACGACGGCTGCCGACGACCACCATTCCCGACGATCGGGAACGATCGATCAAATACGGAAGGATCGGAGCGGCGATCAGTGCGGTTTCCACAGGTAGCGTCTCGTCGGGCGCAGCCTTCCGAGCCACCTCGAGAGCCTCGCCGAGCACTCGCTCGACGTCCAGGCTCCGCGCTGCGCCGGTGTCGGCCGAGAGTGCTCTCGCGCCGAAGCCGGTCCGAACCGAGGTGACGATGCACAGTCTGCGCCGATACAACGCCGCATCCGCCGCCGCCCACGCCGCGGCGTAATAGGAGACGGTCGAGCCGTCGACGGCGACGATGGTCGGCCGATCGACCTGCCCCTGTGGTGGCGTCGTGTTGTCTGTCATGATATTCACCTGGAAGCCGCGGCTGCCCTACCTATCCTCGCCAATTGGTCTGCACATCCGGCTGTCGCTTCGCATCCCTGCGACCGCCCCGGATCAATCGCCTTCCGCGCCGCCGCGGAGAAACTGGCTCGGGGGAGGGACCACCGATGGGCCATCGGTGCCGGTTACTCAGCGCCCGCGGGCTTCGCGGCCGACCGGCTCGTCCGATAGTGCCTCGAGGAAAAGTGTGCCTCTGTGACTTCTTCTTGCACACGCAGTTCGTCGCGGGTCGCTATATGTGCGTCCGGCCCGGGGAATGTCAGTGCCCGATGCCCGGTATCGGTCCAATGCACCAGGTAAGGCGGCATTCCGTCCTTTCCGTGCACTTCCTCGATGAAACCGTGCCGAACCGCGCCGCCGACACTGCGACCTTCGACTATCAGCCAGTCCCCCACGTTCGCATGCATACCGCCCAACCTCCTCGGTTCCCGTCCGCACTCATCGTCGCAACGGGGCGAGTACCGCCGGTAGGGTCATTGGTCGCAGGCACAGGTCCTTCTCGGTGCAGCGTACGGCTATCGGTTATCCGCAGAGCGAGGCTGACACCCCAGTTTCTCGCGGGGCATCTGCACCATCAGGTGGAGGCTTCCCGTAGCGGGGCCGACAGCACCCGCCACTCAGGGCCATCGGACCCTAGGCGAATCGCGGCGGCCGGGAGAATGCTGAAAGCCATGGTCCCGAAGAGCGATTCACCGGCAGCGTCACTACACACCGCGCGCGAACGGTTCAACACCGTCGCCGAAAAGATCGGCACCTGGGTGCTGCCGACACCTCTGCGCACAATGTTGCGCGGCGGAACCGGCAGCGACAGGGTCGCGGCTGACGCAATTACCGAACGACTGGACGAAATGGAACACCGGGTGCTGCTGCTAGGTGACGCCGTGGCGGTTCTCGCCCGCGGGCTCGAACAATTGCCGAGCGATGACATTGATGACCAACGCCGGGCCGACGCGGCTCAGCAAGCCCACCGCATTCTCATCGCCGAGCATCTCACCACCGCGTCCGCACCGCAGTAGGCGTGTCGATAGCCGTGGATGTACCGGCAGCGGCATGGAAGCAGGCCACGTAATCGTCGTGGTCGCCCGGCTCGGCTGGCCGCACTATCCGGTGCCGTGCGCCGCTCATCGATCAGCAAGGGGTACCTGCGAGAAGCAGGAAGGAGTGCAACAGATGCCCGCTATCAGCAATCCCCCTATCGTCGTCGGCGTCGACGGCTCCTCCGACGCGCTCGCGGCCTTGCGCTGGGCCGCCGCCGACGCCGCTCACCATCAAGTGCCGCTACGCCTCGTCTACGCGATCGGAGTCCTGGGTGGCTTCGGATCGGGTATCGAACTCGGACAGTTCGATTTCGATGATTACTTGCAGGGTGTACGTCACACCTTGGAAACCGCCCGCGCGGCCGCCGTCTCCGTATCCGCGTCGATCGCCCAACTCGATATCAGCGCCGAACTGGTGGACGAGCCCCCGATCCCGGTCCTACGTGATCGTTCAAAGGCCGCGCGACTGCTCGTCGTCGGCACGCAGGGGCTCGGCGCCATCAACCGCAGGCTACTGGGATCGGTCAGCACCGCACTGGCTCGGCACGCCGCATGTCCGGTCGCCGTCATCCCGGAAACCTCCACTCCATCCGACGGCCCGGTGGCGGTCGGCGTGGACGGCTCTCCGAGCAGCGTGCACGCCGTCGAGGTCGCCTTCGACGAGTCCGCGTTCCGCGGCGTCGAACTCATCGCGGTGCACACGTGGTCGGACTTCCTGCGCTTCAGTTCACGCGCCGATATGCAGGAGGAAGGCGAGGAACTCCTCTCCCGAAGCCTGGCCGGATACGGCGAGAAGTATCCGGAGGTTCGGGTGCGGCGCATCGTTGTCGAGGACCGCCCCGCCGAGCAGCTACTCCAGATAGGCGAAAAAGCCCAGCTCATCGTCGTCGGCGGCCATGGACGCGGCGGCTTTCCCGGCATGACGCTCGGGTCGGTCGGTCAGGCCGTCCTGCACGCGGCCGAGGTGCTGGTGATCATCGCCAGGTCGGCGAGCTGACTGCTCATGCCGCAGGGAGCCGGTTGGGCTGGTTTTGCTCGCCCACGGCAGCAGCAGCGTCAGGAATACGTCTGCGTAAAGGAATGGAAAGAGGCCCAAAGACCCGGAGACGGTAACCAATTTCCCTACGACCTCGACGCTCATCGCGCGACAGTGGATATCGAGACCCATGAAAGGAAACATCATGGACTGGCCTACTGCCGCCGTTGTCATCACCGCGATCATCGCGGCAATGGTCGTCGCGGCCACCTTTCTGTCGGCTAGAAAGCCGTAAAGATCCGATGCTGTGGCATCTACCGAAACGGCGATCACCTCTGCGTCAAGTCTCGATATCTGTAATCGTCCGGACGTTTCGGGTGCAGAAAGGGCGAACACACCGCCCCCGCAGATATTGATCTGCTATGACGGCTTCGCCGGCGCTGCACGAGCTATAAAGGCCGCGGCACGCTGTTCGTACGCAGCCCGGCTATCGTCCTCTATGTCTCCCCGGGATTGCTACCCCATCATGTGCACACGGTGTCCGACGAAACACTCCGGCAGGAACTCATCGAGGAAGTACGCTCGGCAGCTCGACACGACGCCATCGCCGTCGCCGAAGAAGGGGCAAGGCTGGCCAAGGAGGCTGGTCTCGAAGCCACAGTGCGAACCGTTGAGCGCGCCGCCTCGCCAGCGGTCGCGATCCTCGAAGTGCCAGCAACGGAGCCTGTCGCGGCGGTGGTGATCGGACGGACGCATCGAAAAGGTCCTGTCCGAGCCGGACACACAAACCAGCGGATAAAGGCTTCGATCGCCGTCCGGCACCGATCTGTTGCCGTTCCTCCCACGATTGAGGGCCGATCGACTCTCGTCCGCGTGTGGCTGCCGTTGGACCCTGAACTGGCCGACGGGAACAACCCGTACGAGCGCACGAGAGGAGACGCAATGAAGGTCGAAGACGTTCTCGGCTCAGCGAAGGATGCCATGACGGTCCAACGGGTGTACGCCGAGCCCGTCGAGCGGGACGGCACCACCCTGATCGCTGTCGCCACCGTATCCGGCGGTGCGGGCGGCGGCACGGGCGCCGACAAGGCCGGACAGGAAGGGTCCGGCGTCGGATTCGGCCTGGGCGCCAAGCCCGTCGGCGTCTATGTCCTGCGCAACGGCCGACTGAGCTGGCGACCGGCTATCGACGTCAATCGACTCATCACCGTGGTCGGCGCCGTCACCGTTACGGCGCTGCTTGTCGGTGCACGAATCGCTCGGCTCGGCCGGTAATCATGCCACGAGCATCGCACGCCTGCCGTGTGATCAGCTGCTGGCCGAAAGGCTATCGCCCGCGTCGTCATGACTATCGGCCCTGCTGGGACCCGGACTGCTGAGCTGAACATACGAACAGACCCCCGACGGGAGGCACGAATATGCGATGGCCCGTTCTTCCGCTGGCCGCGGTGGCGGCGTTGGCGTTGCGGCACCGGATGTTGCGCTGGGGCGCCACCCCTGCCGAGGTGGCAGCCGAGTACCCCGGTGACACACTGGTTCCGGCCCCGACTGGCTGCTCGACCATGGCCACAACCCTCGAGGCGCCCCGGGAAACCGTCTGGTGCTGGCTGGTTCAGATGGGCGCCGACCGTGCTGGTTGGTACAGCTGGGACCGGTTGGACAATCGCGGGCGGCCCAGCGCGACACGGATTGTGCCGAAATGGCAGGACTTGCGCGTGGGCGACCGTGTGAATGCGACAGTCGACGGACGCATGTATTTCACGGTGGCGATCATCGATCGACGGGATGCGCCCCGCCCTTTGATGGCGGTCACCGACTTCCTCGTCGGTCAGCCCGCTCACCTGATCATGCAGGCGCGGCAGTTCGCCAACCTGCGCCGCCGCCTCGGCGCCGCGGAGAACACACAGACGAGCGCGGGTGTCGTCTCCGATCACACGTGAGCCGGCGACAGCCATCCGGCTGCCCCATGCAGGGACAAACGAGTCACGCTCCGCACTCGCGCGTCGGGGCGAACTGCCAAGGACGCAAGGCATGTTCATGTCATGGTGGCAGATTCCCCCGGCACCTGGCATCCATTCCGACCGAGAGTTGCTGCACGGAGTTACCCGCGTCTCGAACAGCGGGGCTATATGGTCGAGGCAGCGGGCCGCCACACAACCCACGTGTTCCAGCGCCGGTGTGCCCTCAGCGCCGGAGACGTTTATCTACCGCGACCACGACGCTCGCGGCCGCGGCGATGGCGAGGATGCGCAGCCAGGTGGCGGTGTCGAGGGGCGCGGTGTCGAACACGGTGTTCATGGCGGGCAGGTAGGTGAAAGCGAGCTGGCCGATCGCTTGTGCGGTGAGTCCGGCGATGACCCACGGATTGGAGAACAGGCCGATTCTCCATGCCGATCGCGTCAGGGAACGGCAGCTGAACAGGTAGAAGGCTTCGACCACGACGAACAGGTTCACCGCCGCGGTGCGGGCTTCGGCCAAGTCGGCGCCGCGGGCGAGTTCCCACTCGAACATCGACCACGAGCTGGCGACCAGCAGGGTGTAGACCAGCAGGATCCGCACGATCAGGGCGCGGGTGAGCAGCGGCTGTGCCGGATCGCGGGGCGGGCGGGTCATGATCCCGTCTTCTTCGGGTTCGAAGGCGAGCATCAAGCCCAGCAATACGGCAGTGGTCATGTTGATCCACAGGATCTGGGTCGGCAGTATCGGCAGCGTGGCACCGGCGACGATTGTCGGCCGCGTTCGGAAACTAGGTTGAGTCGATCGTTGGGGCGGATGGTGCCGATGCCAGCGGAAAGACGCGGCACACTATCTGGGTGTTGCGACTGCGAATGCTGGCTCCGAGCGAGATGACCGATGACGTGATCCGAATTCTCGAACAGGACGATGCCGTCAGCGGCCTGGCGGTGATGCGCGGCGCTGCACTGCGGCCCAAGGGTGACATGCTGGTGGCCGAGGTGGCGCGCGAGGCGGCCAACGACTTGATCCAACGGTTGCGCGCGATCGGGCTACACCAGGCGGGCACAATCGAGATCGAACCGGTCCGTACCTGGCTGTCTCGCAGCGGATTCGATTGCGAGGTTCGCACCCCCGGTAGCAGCGCAGACGCAGTGGTATGGGCTGATGTGGCCCAGCGCTCGTATGAGGAAACGGAGCTGAACTGGACCTACCTCAGCTTCATGACCTTCGCCACCGTGATCGCCGCCATCGCGATCGTGTTGGACAGTCAGATCCTGGTGATCGGGGCGATGGTCCTCGGGCCGGAGTTCGGAGCCATCGCCGCACTCGGAGTCGCGCTGGTACGTCGCCGATTCGCCTTGTTCGGGCTCGCTGTCCGCACACTGCTGCTCGGCTTCGCCACCGCAATCGCGATCACCTTCACCCTCGCGTTGCTCGGGCGCGGGCTGGGCTGGATCACCGTGGAAGACGTCACCGGCCCACGCCCCGGGACAGCGTTCATCTACACACCCGACAAGTGGTCGTTTATTGTCGCCGTCGTCGCTGCCGCCGCCGGAGTGCTGGCGCTGACCTCCGCCAAGGCGGGAGGACTGGCCGGGGTTTTCATCTCTGTCACCACCGTGCCGGCTGCGGGCAATATCGCACTCGGCGCCGCTTTCGGTGTCGGTTCGGCGGTCTGGGGCAGCGCCCTGCAACTCGTGGTGAACCTGTCCGGAATGGCACTGGCAGGGTGGGCGACGGTGGCAGTCCAGCAGGCGGTGTGGTCGCGGGTGTCGCTGCGGCGTGCCAAAGCGATGAGCACGCCGCGCCGGATGCTGTAGACAGAAAGTGGTCGGTCCCGTAGCGATTGCTCGCGAAAATCCGAATCATCGGAGAAGTCGGTCTTCGGACTGTTGCGACGGCATCTCTGTCTGCGGTTCGCCACATCTGAAGAATTCATGTGGTGACAGACTTGGTCGCCGAGAACTCCTCAGGCTACGGCGGACCGCAGAGTTCGCCGTAGCCGCTGGCCCACGGGACGGGTCATTGCTGGGTGGTGACCCGGTGGATATACAGCAGTTCGTCGCCGACGGCCACGGCGGGTGGTTGGCGGGTGGCCGTGCGCAGGCGCTGTCCCTCGCGGACGATGCCGAGCACGATGTCGGGCAACTCCCTCGGGGTCAGGCCGATTTCGTGCGGTTCGGCGGGTCGCTGAGCGACAGCAAAGCCGTCCTCCGGGCTGAGCAGATCCTCTATCAACTCGACCACCCGCGGAGCGCCGGTAGCCACACCCATCAACCGGCCCGTGGTCTGCGATGACACCACCACCACCTCGGCACCGCAGCGACGCACCAGCTCAGAGTTCTCGCTCTGGCGTACCGCCACCGCGATCCGCACCGCCGGTGCGAGGTGGCGGGCGGTAAGGGTGGACAGCACCGCGGTGTCGTCGCGTCCCACAGCGACTACCACTGCCGCACTCCGGCCCACCACCGCCAGCTGCAGCGTTTCCGACGCGGTGCCCGACCCCCGCACCGTGACCACGCCGCGCCCGGCCGCAGCCTCGACTGCCTCCGGCGCGGTGTCGATGACGACGATCGATGATCGCCGAGCGCCCTCCTCGAGCATCGCTTCCACGGCCGCACGGCCTTTGGTGCCGTAACCGACCACCACTGTGTGTCCACGCACACGGCGCCGCCAGGACCGGATTCGCAAGCTTTGGCGCGAGTCCTCGGTCAGCACAGCCAATGTCGTGCCGACCAGCACGATCAGAAAGAACACTCGCAACGGGGTCACGACGAAGATGTTGACCAATCGTGCGGTCGGTGTCGCCGGAGCGATGTCGCCGTACCCGGTCGTCGACAGTGACACCGTCGCGTAATAGACACAGTCCAGCAGCGACAGCTGTCCATCATGGGAATCGGTGTATCCCTCGCGCCCTGAGTACACCACCAGCACGGTGGCCGTCAGCGCCGCCACGGCGTACCCAATCCGGCGGGCGATAGCCGCCAACGGGCTGCTGACCTGATGCGGTACCCGCACCACACCGACCAGACCGAACCCGGGACGCGACGCCAACACGCCTATACCCGAGGAACGCCGCCCCTGCGGCACCGGCCTCACCGCAGCCTGACCAAGGTCCGTACCGGCCTGCAGTAGATGTCTTGACGTGACCATCCCCGACACTGGGCCGCTGCCGCACTTCCGATCACCGAACCTCCCGGCCGCACACGCACCAACAACGCGCCGACCAGACTTCCCGGCACACCGCCGTACACCTTATCGCCGCCAACCCCCGCGCTGGACGCGATTGCCCATGCAGTGGCGCGCCGGATCTCACCGCTGTCCCTGCAGCGCATGAGCTGACACGTCCTCTCATGCGCGGTACGGATAGCGGTGGTCCAACTCGATGTTCAGCTGAAGCACGTTCACGCGATGCTCGCCGAGGAACCGCAGAGTCCGCCTGCTGGTGTGTTCGTCTACCAGCATGCGCACCTGCTGTTCGGAAACGCCGCGCGCCTTGGCGACGCGAGTAACCTGGATGGCCGCGTACTCCGGAGAGATGTGCGGGTCCAACCCGCTGCCGCTGGCGGTGACGGCGTCGGCGGGTACCGCTGGGTCGATGGGAGCATCGCCATGGATCGGCACGATGCGGCCGGCCGAGTAACTCCGGCCCGGTTCTGCGCAGTCGACCCGCACGCCCCGATAGGTGTGCAGGAACGGCGTCGCCGGGCATGCCTGGTTCACGCTGACGACTTGCACCGGCTGCGATACATCTCCGTCGGAGTCGCGCGGGCCGATGATCGAGAGCACTGCGCCCACACCGTCTTTCGTGCAGAACGGACGGCTGCCGTCGACCCCCTCACGGTCGCCGACCTCCTTGCTTCGGGCACACACCGTGGTGAGCAGGCTCGCGCGTGCCGGGGCGTCGACGACGTCCTCCGGTCCGAGATTGCTCGCGGCGGTCGACATCGGATCGTACCCGTCGCCGGCAGCCGACGGACGGCTCTGGAAGTACTGCACCAGAGCGGCGCCGTCGGCATCGGTGAACGACTGCCCGATCAGGACGGAGCCCACGGTCGTTCCGTTCACCTCGACCAGCGAACCGTCCGCTTTCTCGCGCAGTCCGGGCAGCTGCGCGACCGCGAAGACCGCCAGGGGGTACACGATTCCGGTGACCACCGTGAGCGCCAGCAGCGCGCGAAGCGCGGCGAGATGTTGCCGGATCCAGGTCGAATAGCGCATATCAGGACATCCCGGGGAGGAATCGGACCACGAGGTCGATGAGTTTGACGCCGAGGAACGGCGCGATGATGCCGCCGAGCCCGTAGACGGTCAGGTTGCGGCTGAGCAACTTCGACGCGTTCGACGGCCGGCAACGTACGCCGCGCAGCGCCAACGGGATCAATGCCACGATGACGACGGCGTTGAAGATCACCGCGGACAGGATCGCCGACTGCGGACTGGCCAGCCGCATGATGTTGAGCAGGTCGAGACCGGGAAACAACGGCACGAACAACGCGGGAATGATCGCGAAGTACTTGGCGATGTCGTTGGCGATGGAGAACGTCGTTAGCGCGCCGCGGGTGATGAGCAACTGTTTGCCGATCTCCACGATCTCGATCAGTTTGGTCGGATCGGAGTCCAGATCGACCATGTTGCCCGCCTCTTTGGCTGCCGAGGTACCGGTGTTCATCGCGACGCCCACGTCGGCCTGCGCGAGGGCGGGCGCGTCGTTGGTTCCGTCGCCGGTCATCGCGACCAGCCGCCCGCCCTGCTGTTCCTTCTTGATCAGCGCCAGCTTGTCCTCCGGCGTGGCCTCGGCGAGGAAGTCGTCGACGCCTGCTTCGTCGGCGATCGCTCTGGCGGTCAACGGGTTGTCGCCGGTGATCATCACCGTGCGGATGCCCATCCGGCGCATCTCGTCGAAACGCTCCCGCATGCCCTGCTTCACCACGTCCTTGAGGTGGACCACGCCGAGCACCGCAGCCGCTCCATCGGTGACCTGACCGACCACCAACGGCGTGCCGCCTGCCGCAGAGATGCCGTCGACGGTCGCGCCGAGCTGGTCGGGCACCACGCCGCCTCGGGAACGCACCCATTCGGTCACTGCGCTCGCCGCGCCTTTGCGCAACTGTCGGCCGTCCAGGTCGACGCCCGACATCCGGGTCTGGGCGGTGAACTCGACCCAGTGCGCGTGGGTCAGCTCGCCCGGCGTCCGCTCACGCAGACCGTGGGCCTGTTTGGCGTAGACGACGATGGAGCGGCCCTCCGGCGTCTCGTCGGCGAGGCTGGAAAGCTGGGCGGCGTCGGCCAATTGGTCCTTGCTCACGCCGGGCACCGGGACGAAGTCCGCCGCCTGGCGGTTGCCGAGGGTGATGGTGCCGGTCTTGTCCAGCAGCAGCGTGTTCACATCGCCGGCTGCCTCGACCGCGCGGCCGGACATGGCCAGCACGTTGCGCTGCACCAGACGGTCCATACCCGCGATGCCGATGGCCGACAGCAGTGCGCCGATGGTGGTGGGGATCAGGCAGACCAGCAACGAAACCAGCACGATGCCGGTGACGCCGTGCACGTCCAGCGCGGCGGTGTCCGGCACCCCTGGGTTGTTCGCCTTGCTGAAGATCGCCATCGGCTGCAACGTGACGACCGAGAAGACGAAGATGATCGTCAGCGCCGCCAGCAGGATGTTCAGCGCGATCTCGTTCGGCGTCTTCTGCCTGCTCGCGCCTTCCACCAGCGCGATCATCTTGTCGATGAAACTGCGGCCCGGTTCCTGGGTGATCCGCACGACGATCCGGTCCGACAGCACGGTGGTGCCCCCGGTCACCGCCGAACGGTCACCGCCGGATTCCCTGATCACCGGCGCGGATTCGCCGGTGATCGCGGACTCGTCTACCGAGGCGATGCCCTCTACCACGTCACCGTCGCCGGGGATCACCTCCCCGGCCTCGACCACGACGTGATCGCCGCGGCGCAACTCGGGCGCGGCGACGGATTCTTCGACCATCCGCGCGCCCGGCGACCAATCGACCAGCCGCCGCGCGATGGTGTCGGTCTTGGCTTTGCGCAACGTGTCTGCCTGGGCTTTTCCCCGGCCTTCGGCGATGGCCTCGGCCAGGTTGGCGAAGATCACGGTGAGCCAGAGCCATACGACGATCGCCCAGGCGAAGAAGGTCGGGTCGACCAGCGCGAGAATGGTCGACCACATCGCGCCCAGCTCGACGATCAGCATCACCGGGTTGCGCCAAAGGGTGCGGGGATCGAGCTTGCGGACCGCGTCCGGCAACGAGGTCAGCAGCAGCTTCGGGTCGAGCACTCCACTCGGGACGCTCGTGCCCCGCCGCGGACGCGCGCGCACGGTCTGCGCGGCGACGTTCTCATCGATGACGGGACCGGACATGTCAGTGGATTCCTTCGGCGAGCGGCCCGAGTGCGAGCACGGGCAGGAAGGTGAGCGCGACCAGGATGACCGTCACGCCGACGACCATGCCGACGAACTGTGGCCGGTGCGTCGGCAGCGTGCCGATCGACGCGGGAGTGGTGCCTTGCCGCGCCAGTGAACCGGCAAGGGCGAGCACGAAGATGATCGGCAGGAAGCGACCGACAAGCATCGCCAGGCCCAGGGCGGTGTTGTACCACTCGGTGTTGCCGGTCAGGCCCGCGAACGCCGAGCCGTTGTTGTTGGCCGCCGAGGTGAAGGCGTAGAGCACCTCCGACAGACCGTGCGGCCCGGAGTTCAGCATGCTCACGCGCTGGCCCGGCATCGCCATCGCCGCGGCCGTGCCCGCCAGCACGATCAGCGGGCTGATCAGGAAATACGATGCCGCGAGCTTGATTTCGCGCGGCGTGATCTTCTTGCCGAGGTATTCCGGCGTGCGCCCGACCATGAGGCCTGCGACGAACACGGTGATCACCGCCAGGATCAGCATGCCGTACAGGCCCGACCCCACACCGCCCGGCGCGACCTCGCCCAGCTGCATGTCGAACAACAGCATCAGACCGCCGAGGCTGGTGTAGGAGTCGTGGGACGAATCGACCGCACCGGTGGAGGTCAGCGTGGTCGCCGCGGCGAAGGTTGCCGAATTCGAT
This sequence comes from Nocardia sp. CY15, assembly GCF_009829295.1. Lineage (NCBI taxonomy): Bacteria > Bacillati > Actinomycetota > Actinomycetes > Mycobacteriales > Nocardiaceae > Nocardia > Nocardia sp. CY15. The sequence goes on along the minus strand of NZ_VUOT01000041.1, from coordinate 12,378 downwards.
ACGCCGAAACGCTGTTCCACGCCTTCGGTCGAGGCGCCGATCGCGGTCGGCACGGTGCCGTGGTGCTGGAGCTGGAACACATTGGTCAACGTCACGCTGACCAGCGCGATCGTCCCCATCACCGCGACGATCGCGCAGCCCTGCCGGCGGCTGCCCACCATCCGGCCGAAGGTGCGCGGCAACGAGAAGCTGATCACCAGCAGCAAGAAGATCTCCACCCAGTTGGTCCACGCGGTCGGGTTCTCGAACGGGTGGGTGGAGTTGGCGTTGTAGAAGCCACCGCCGTTGGTGCCGAGTTCCTTGATCACCTCTTGGCTGGCGACCGGGCCGCCGGTGATGGTCTGCTGGGTGCCGTTGAGGGTTTGCGCCACTTGGTCGTACAGGTGGAAATTCTGTATCACACCGCCCGCTACCAGCACGAGCGCGAAGACGAACGCGATCGGCAGCAGGATACGCAGCGTGCCGCGCACCAGGTCCACCCAGAAGTTGCCGAGGTCGCCGGTCTGCCTGCGGGCGAACCCGCGCACCAGCGCCACTGCCACCGCCATGCCGACGGCCGCCGAGACGAAGTTCTGCACCGCCAGCCCAGCCATCTGCACCAGATGGCCCAGGGTGGACTCACCGGAGTAGTTCTGCCAGTTGGTGTTGGTCACGAAGCTGACCGCGGTGTTCCAGGCCAGCGCGGGCGTCATCTCGGTGCCCGGATCGTTCAGGTGCAGCGGCAATCTGTCTTGCAGGAGTTGGAAGAAGAACAGGAAGAGAATGCCGACCGCGGAGAAGGCCAGGACGCTGCGTGCGTATACCGGCCACGGCTGCTCGATGTCGGGTTGCGCCCCTATCACGCGGTAGACGAGGCGTTCGGCGCGAGAGTGCCGACGTCCCTCGTACACCCGGTACATGTAGTCGCCCAGCGGCACGTGCACCAGCGCGAGCGCCAGGATCAGTGAGGCCACGAAGACGACCCCGGCGGTTGTCGTGCTCACTCAGAACCTTTCGGGGAACAGCAGCGCCGCGACCAGGTAGAGCGCCACGCCGACGGCGAGAACCAGACCGATCAGGTTCGCGGTCACAAATTCTCCACCCCGCGCTGGACCAGCCCCAGCAGCGCGAACGCCACCACGGTGAGCACGGTGAACACGACGACCGACATGACTCGACAACCTCCATCCGCGCGCCATGCTTCGGCGCGACAGAGCGAGTGAAGCGCCCGTTCGGCTCTGCTGGTCACTCCCTGACGGTTTCTTGACGCCCCGGTTCATGGCATTTGCGGTTCGTTGACAGTCGGAGCGACGCCCGCAAGCAACGCGTCAAGGAATGGAGGTAGACCGTCAACAGCCCGTAAAAATCGGGGTCCGCATGTGCGACGAAGGTAGAAGTGGAGGACCCGGCCCGGGGACTACGCCGGTGCGACCGGGAATCACCCGGCGGGTGGGAGGAGAAAATCGTCATGTCGGCAGTAGCCGTAGTCGTCTTGTTCATCTGCTGCGCGCTGATCATCCGCGCGCTCGGAACTCGAGAACAGGCACGCGCCCGCCAGATCGTGGCGATCGATGCTTACGGTGCGCGGCGGTGACGTGCGAGTGGCGCGGTCCGGACACCCGGCACAGCGCGCCGCAGCGACCTCGGTCGGTACGGCCGAGGAAGCTAAGCGCGCGATGATGAACAGGTGAAACGCGGTCAGCTGCGTATCTACCTCGGCGCCGCGCCGGGAGTCGGTAAGACCTACGCCATGCTCGGCGAGGCGCACCGACGGCTGGAGCGCGGCCGCGACGTGGTGGCGGCGGTGGTCGAAACACACGGCAGGCGCAAGACCGAGCAATTGCTCGCAGGCATCGAGCACATTCCACCGAAACCGATCGAGTATCGCGGCAGCACCTTCCCGGAACTCGACGTCGACGCGGTGCTGCGGCGCGCTCCGGCGGTGGTGCTGGTCGACGAGCTGGCGCACACCAACGCGCCCGGCAGCAAGCACCAGAAACGCTGGCAGGACGTGGCGGAATTGCTCGACGCGGGCATCGACGTGATCTCCACGGTCAACGTGCAGCATCTCGAGAGCCTCAACGATGTCGTCGAGCAGATCACCGGTATCCAGCAGCGCGAAACCGTGCCGGACGCGGTGGTACGCGGCGCGGATCAGGTGGAGCTGGTCGACATCACCCCGGAAGCGTTGCGGCGCAGGCTGTCCCACGGCAACGTGTACGCCGCCGAGCGCATCGACGCGGCGCTGCGCAACTACTTCCGCGCGGGAAACCTCACCGCGCTGCGCGAACTGGCGCTGCTGTGGCTGGCCGACCAGGTCGACGCCGCGCTGGCGAAATACCGGGCCGACCACCGGATCACCGAGCTGTGGGAGGCACGCGAACGCGTCGTGGTGGCGGTGACCGGCGGCCCGGAATCGGAGACAATCGTGCGCCGGGCCAGCCGGATCGCCACCAAATCCAGCGCCGACCTGATCGTCGTGCACGTGGTGTGCGGCGACGGCTTGGCTGGGGTTTCCACCGAGCGGCTGGCCCGGCTGCGTGAGCTGGCGGCCAGTCTGGGCGCCTCGCTGCATACCGTCACCGGGGAGGACGTGCCCACCGCGTTGCTCGAGTTCGCCCGCGAGGCGAACGCCACCCAGCTCGTGCTCGGCACGTCGCGTCGCTCGCGCTGGGTGCGAATGTTCGACGAGGGCATCGGCTCCACCGTGGTACAGCGATCCGGCAAGATCGACGTGCACATGGTGACGCACGAACAAGCCCACCGCGGGTTGCGGTACTCGGCGCTGCGCCCGCGCCGCCCCGTGGCCGCGTGGCTCGCGGCGGTTCTCGTGCCGGCGCTGGTCTGCGCGCTCAGCGCCGCCTACCTCGATGAAGTGCTGGATCTCGGCGGCATCAGCGCGGTGTTCGTCGTGGGTGTGGTCGCGGTGGCGCTGCTGGGCGGCGTCGTGCCCGCATCGCTCTCGGCGCTGCTGTCGGGCCTGCTGTTGAACTGGTTCTTCGCGCCGCCCCACTACAGCCTGACCATCGCCGAGCCGAACAGTTTCATCACCGTCGTGGTACTGCTGATCGTAGCCGTCGCGGTGGCGGCGCTGGTCGATCTGGCCGCGAAGCGAACCGGTCAAGCACGCAAGGCCTCCCGGCAAGCTGAGCTGCTGACCATGTTCTCCGGCGCGATACTGTACGGCGCGGATCTGCCTCGGCTGCTCGAGCAGATCCGGGAGGTCTTCGCGCAGCGCGCGGTCGCCCTGATGGCAGGTGACCAGGTGTTGGCCCAGGTGGGCGCCGATCCGCCGCGGCAGCCCTCCGAGGCGGACACCGTTGTCGAAGCGGGCGATGCCCGCCACTGGCTGCTGCTCGCGGGCCGTCCACTGGCCGCGGCCGATCGCCCGGTGCTCAACGCGGTGACCAACCAGGCCGTCGCCTTGGTGCGGCAGGCGCGTCTGGCCGAGGAGGCGGGCGCCGCCGCTGCCGTGCTGGAGGCCGATCGCCTGCGGCGGGCGTTGCTCTCCGCGGTCAGCCACGACCTACGTACCCCGCTGGCCGGAGCCAAGGCGGCGGTGTCCAGCCTGCGCAGCGACGACGTCGCGTTCTCTCCGGAGGACACCGCCGAACTGCTGGAGACGATCGAGGAATCGGTGGATCAGCTCACCGCGCTGGTCGGCAATCTGCTCGACTCCTCCCGGCTGGCGGTCGGCGTGATCACGCCGCAGCCGCGGCGGGTCTACTTGGACGAGGCGGTGCACCGCGCACTGGTGAGCGTCGGGATGGGCGCGCGCGGGTTGCGGCGCGCGGCGATGGACCGGGTCCGGGTCGAGGTCGGCGACGTCTCGGTGCGCGCCGACAGCGGCCTGCTGGAACGGGTGCTGGCCAACTTGCTGGACAACGCGCTGCGCCACGCGCCGCGCGCGGGCACGATCCGGGTCACTGCGGAACGCACCGGCGACCGGGTCTCGATCGCTGTCGTCGACACCGGCCCCGGCGTGCCGCACGGCACCGAGGAGCAGCTGTTCGAACCGTTCCAGCGGCTCGGCGACCGGGACAACACCGCCGGAGTCGGGCTCGGACTGTCGGTGGTGCGCGGATTCATCGAAGCCATGGGCGGCACGGTGCACGCCGAGCCGACGCCGGGTGGAGGATTGACCATGCTGGTCGATTTGCCCGGCGGCGCCGAGCCGCCGAACGCGAACGGCACCGGCGGCGAGATCGCGCACGAGACGTCGAGCGCGGGTGAATGAGGTGCCGGTGACGACACAGGAGGCGGCGGTTGTGACGAAGACGCCCGAGGCGGTGGCGACCAAGGTGCTCGTCGTCGATGACGAACCACAGATCGTGCGCGCGTTGCGGATCAATCTCTCGGTCCGAGGCTACGAGGTGATCACCGCCGCGTCCGGTGGCGCGGGCCTGCGCGCGGCTGCCGACCGGCATCCGGACGTCGTGATCCTCGACCTGGGATTGCCCGACATGGACGGCATCGAGGTGCTCGCCGGGTTGCGCGGATGGACCTCGGCTCCGGTGATCGTGTTGTCGGCGCGTACGGATTCCACCGACAAGGTCGAAGCGCTGGATGCGGGCGCCGACGACTACGTCACCAAACCCTTCGGCATGGATGAGCTGCTGGCTCGGCTGCGCGCCGCGGTCCGCCGCGGCACCACCGATCCCGACGCCTCGGCTCCTGTGGTGACCACCGAATCGTTCACCGTCGACCTGGCCGCCAAGAAGGTTACCAAGCGCGGCGAGGCCGTGCACCTGACTCCCACCGAGTGGGGCATGCTCGAGATGCTGGTGCGCAACCGGGGAAAGCTGGTCGGGCGGCGGGAGCTGCTGCGAGAGGTGTGGGGCCCATCCTACGCCACCGAGACCCACTACCTGCGCGTCTACCTGGCGCAACTGCGCCGCAAACTGGAGGACGACCCCTCTCACCCCCAGCATCTGCTGACCGAAGCGGGCATGGGCTACCGATTTCAGGAGTAATCCCGGCCAACCCGGATCGACTGCTGGACCTGAACCTGCCGAAATACGACGGTCCTCGAACAGATCAAAACCGACACGACACTGTCATCGATCCCGGTCGTAGTTCTCACTACCTCCGGCCTGGAAGAACGCATCCTGTCCAGCTATCGGTTCGCGCCAACGTCTACGTCACCAAACCAGTCGACCTCGACCGGTTCATGGACACGATCCAGCAGATCGACGGCTTCTACATCCGAATCGCCGCCCTTCCCACCCACACCGACTCGAACTGCCCCGGCTGCCCACCGTTCTCATGCCACGACCGGCCGAGCGGGCCTCGGCATCTCGTCAAGGAACCGAGGGTGAGCGTCAGGATTTCGTCAAGATTACTGCGCGGACAGTGCGTCGGCAGGCACAGTGGCGGACGACGATCCGGAATCGGACAGGACGATGTCGATAGTCGCGCCAACACTGGTGACCGGGTTCGCACGCGTGCAGGCTCATGCTGCGGAGGGCGAGTCTTGGTGGCTGCGGCGAAACCCTGCATCGCACCGATTCGGCAACCAGCCAGCCGAATCCGGCACCGGTCCTGACCGCCGAATCCGTCGGTCCGAGACCGGACGGCGAGAACCGAGGAACCGATGGCACGCAGAGCCGACCATGCCGACGGACACGACTCGCCCGCGTCACGGACAGAGACCCGAGAGTTGCGTGCATTCCTGACCAGGTACCGCTACCTCGCACCGGCGCTGACCGTGGCGGTCGCGCTACTAGGGTTGCTCGCCGGCATCGGCGAGGGTGGCGTGTGGGCGATCGTGAGCGCAATCGGCCTCGGCGCAGTGACCGCGGCTGTCGCCTGCCTGGCCTGGGACTTGTGGCTGTACCCCTGAGGGTTTGACGAATCCTTATTGCGCAGGGCTTTCGTCCTTGACGGAATCCATACAGCCCAGCTCATAGGCTGGAAAATCGTGCACCCGACGCCTTGGCAGAACAGAAAAGCGCGACTCGAACAGCCCCACCAGACTGATCGGATATCACGACGGCGACGGGGTGGCGCACGTCTACGGCCTACTCTTGGAGGAAAGTGGCTGGGGGCCGCACTCCGCGGGAACTGTGTCTACCTGTGTGCCGCGGTCGGCTGCGTCATCACCTTTGTCCTTCTGTTTCAGCCGTGGCTGACCACAGGCACCGGCGGGACGGACGGCGTGATCCACGCGAACGCCTTCGGACGGATCCACGTGACCACCTTCTGGGTCGATCTCTGGGCGCAAACGTCGGTACCCAATCCGAAAGCCAGTGGAACGTGGGGCATCCTCACCAGCGTCGCGATCATCATCGCGGTGTGCAGCGTGGCGGTCAACACGGTGACCCGCACCGCGGCGCTCACCCACCTGGTGATCGTTGCCATGGCGCTCGTCGCAATCTTCACCACCGCCACCGCGCTCTACCTGAACAGCAAGGGCGATGAACTGACGCGAGTGGTTTCCTATGCGACAGCCCGGGATCCGGGCACCCAGGTCGGATTGCTGATCCGGTGGGCCAGGGGCCACGACAACTATCCGGCACCTGGGTTCCGCCAAGTTTCCTACGCCACTCACAGCCTCACATGGTCTGCGATACTCGCCGTCGGAATCTCGCTGCTTTCCGCTATGGCTGTTATCCGACAAGGGATTCGAGGACGCAAGAATCACCGCTCAGGTCGAGGGTCGACAGCCTCGGATCAACAGGCGAAAACGTCATTTCGGTACCGCCCGCCGACGCGGCGCCCAGCTCCACCATCCAAATAGGGTTGTCCTGCCAGTCCCGGAACACCCTTGCTTGCCCGTCGGGTGCTCGAGTACCCAGTCCCGGCAGCTCACACCGGGACGGAGGCCGAATGGGCGCGGGCGATGTTGACGAGTACGGAAGTCACGACAGGTCCGATGCCAGGCGCCGGCCGGTAGAGTCCGACCGGACCGGATCGGTTACGTCATCGGAGTGACAACCGGCGCTGTCACGACTCCGTGACCGCCTCGGCGTCGGCGGCGACGTTCCGGACTCCCCGCGGACGCCCCGACCCAACCCACAGGCGGTACAACACCAGCGCGATGAGCAGCGAAGCGCCAATGGAGATGATCGGGCCGCCCCGGGTGAGGTGACCGCCAGGGTGAACCCGACCGCCAGCGCTCCGACGAGGTTGACAACGAACAAGCCGGTGCGGCGCTCACGTAGCGAGAAGCGGGACATCGCGATCAGACCGGACAGGTAGCTGACGAACACCGATGCGGCGTAGAACAGGACCAGTTCCTGGTCGCGTCCGCCGGCTGCGGTGATGACCGCTTCGGAGGCCAGCAAGAACACCACCACACCCCAGTACGGAGTGTGGTGGACGTTGATGCGGCCCAGCCGACTGGGCAGGATGCCGGTGCTCGCAACGCTCGCATGACGTTGACTCGCAAGGGCTTTGAGCAACCCGGGGCCGGCCTGGAACGAGGAGCTGGCCGCCGAGAGCAGCAGCAGCGCGGTCATGGCCTGAAAGGCGCCGAACACCGGGGCCGGCGCGACCGCGCGGGCGAGTTCGGCGATCTGGGTGGTGTCCTCGTGGGGGACGCCGATGCCCAGCCAAACCGATTGGGCGGTCAGTCCCAGCGTGATGGTCCCGACCACGCCCAGCGTCAGCCACAGCGTCACCTGACCGAAGCGACGCCGGCCCGGGTCGTCGAGCTGCCCGAGCTGGGCGATCGCCGAAGAAGGGGCCTCGATGCCGGTGGCCAGCGCCATCGCCACCGGAAACGTCAGCGCCACAGCCAGCACCGGCGAATGCCCGGGGTCGGCGCTGGTGACGCCGGACGGGTGCGGCTGGGCGAACAGCCCGAAGCCCAGGACCGCGACGGCCAGCACGATAAACGCCACCGTCATGACCGCGAACACCGTACGGCCCACATGCCCGAACCAGGTTCCGCTGGCGACGGCGACCACCAACAGCAGCGCGATCGGCACCCGCCACGGAGCCAGTGCGGGCACGAACGCGATGATCGCCGACGCCCCGGCCGCGGAGCTGATGGCGATAGTGAGTACGAAATCCACGATCAACGCGCCGATAGGCACGAACGCCATGTCCTCGCCGAACGCCTCCCCGGTGGCCGCCGCCGCGCCACCACCCTGGGGATAGCGGGCCACCAATTGGTGGTAGTTGACGATAACCAGCACCACGATCGCGACGACCAGTCCCATCGTCGGCAGCAGGAGCGCGAGGTCGCCGTTCAGGGCGCGCAGCGCGGCCTCGATCGCGTAGGCAACCGAAGACACCGGGTCGGCCATCGCAGCGAAGGCGAATGCGAACAGCAGCACAGGGCGGCTGTGCATCAACTGCGACAATCCGGTGTGCGTTTTAGCGGCTGACCTCATCGACGGGCCTTTCGGGAACTAGGCAAGGCTCAGCGATCGCCGACCAGACTTCCCGGCACACCGGCGACAGACTTTACCAACCCCGCAGGCCAGGCGCACCGACAATCCCAGCGGGCGAGATCCGCTCAGGACGCGTGGCATGTCGCCCTGCCCCGGCTGGTCAGCCAACGAAATCGGTGCGATACCCGCATAGGGGGCCGGACGAGGATCGGCGCAGAGCCCCGTTAGTCCGCCATGCGAGACCGTACCGGTCTTCCGCGTGGTCGAGGGATCGTGCTGCGGCGCAGCTGCCCTCGCAGCAGCGCATTGTCGAACCAGGCGCGCGGAGAGGAACTCGAATCGAGGCAACTCGCCATCAGCGATGAAGGCACACGCATCAAAGGCAACGGCTCACAAAAGATCTCCCGAATCCGAATCGACTCCAATGCCGAGGGCCGTACCCCGCGAATCCGATTGCGGTTACGCTGCCCCGAACTGGGGGTCGGAGGATCGAATCCTCATACTCCAAACGACAAAAGGCCAGGCCACGCTGGCGTAGGGAGGGGGTTCCCGACCCCATGTCATCAATTAGCGATGACCGTGTCATCACCATAAGGGGACAAAGGGACATCAGACAGATGAAAACGCGTTCTAGTGTTCTGCGCCTGAAATCCGTTGGATATATCGCGCAAGAGAGTCGAGGATCTCCTCGGCGGTCTTGCGCCAGACGAACGGGCGTGGGTTGGTGTTCCACTGGTCGACCCAGTTGCGGACGTCTTTCTCCAGCGCGGCGACGCTTTTGTGGACGCTGCGGCGTAGGAGTTGCTGGGTCAGGAGGGCGAACCAGCGTTCGACCTGGTTGAGCCAGGACGAACCTGTCGGGGTGAAGTGCACGTGGAACCGCGGGTGGGCGGCGAGCCATTGCTGGACCAGTGGCGTCTTGTGGGTCGCGTAGTTGTCGCACACCACGTGCACATCCAGTTCGGCGGGAACGGCCTTGTCGATGCTGGTCAGGAACTTGCGGAACTCGGTCGCTCGGTGCCGGCGGTGTAGTTCGCCGTTTACGGTGCCGTCGGCGATGTTGAACGCGGCGAACAGACTGGTGGTGCCATGGCGTGCGTAGTCGTGGGTGCGGCGTTCGGGCATGCCCGGCATCATCGGCAGCACAGGCTGGGACCGGTCCAGGGCCTGGATCTGGCTCTTCTCATCGACACAGAGAACAACAGCTCGTTCGGGCGGATTATGGTACAAGCCAAACGACATCCACGACCTTCTCCACGAATAACGGATCGGTGGAAAGCTTGAAACCATCGGTCAGATGCGGTTTCAGCTCGAACCGCCGCCAGATCCGCCCGACCGTCGATTTCGACAACCCGGCCCCGCTCGGCCATCGCCGACCGCGACCAGTGCGTGGCATCGGAGGGAAGCTGTTCGAGAGTCAACTCGACCACCTGCTGCACCTGGCCCAGCAGGATCGACGGCGGCCGACCCGGCCGCGGTTCATCGGCCAGACCAGCCAGCCCGTACTCGATGAAACGACCCCGCCACTTTCGCACCGTCATCGCCGACACGCCCACCTCGGCCGCAACGTGGGTGTTGAACGCTCCCGGCTCGGCGCAGGCCAGCACGATCCGGCACCGCAACGCATACGCCTGCGTCGAGGTCGCCGCCCGCGCACCCCGCACCAACTCCCGACGCTGCGCCTCGGGCACCACCAAATCCGGACCCGATCTCGGGCGCCCAGTCCTCGCCACCGGCGAATCCTATAATTAAGCAACGGATTTCAGGCGCGGAACACTAGCTGGAGTTATAGCAAATTGGAATGGTGGGCCTAGGAGGACTTGAACCTCGTTGGGACACTCGGCGTTTCACCAGGTCAGCGAGCTGATCCTTGCGCAACACTGCCGCTCGACTGCCGTTTCACGACGCGTCACTACATTTCACGACAGACCATACCAGCTCTGGTGATGACACGGTCATCACCAGGTGAACGCAACGATTCGATGCTCCGGTGATGACGGCATCATCACCGGAGCGGGCCCAGCGGAGTGCAGATCTTCACAGGGGCCGGTGCCGCCCGCAGTCACCAGCCCGACCTGGCGACCGAACATAGACCAACTGACCGGACTAGACGACGACACGCCGCTGCTGTTGGCTGGACCGCTGTGCTGAGACTGCGAGGGCTTGCTGCGGATTCAGATAGTGGGTGGGGGGACTCGGGTGTAGACCGCGGCTGGGCTGGCGCCACCGGGTGTGGTGACGGTGAGGTTGGTCGGTCCGGCGGCTCCCGCAGGCGCGGTGGCGACGATTTGGGTGTTGGAGATGACGGTGAACGCCGCGGGTGTGGCGCCGAACAGCACGGTGGTGGTTTGGGCGAGGTTGGTGCCGGTGACGGTGATGGTGTTGCCGCCGGTGGTGGGTCCTTGGTTCGGGCTCAGATTCGTGACGGTGGGTGCGGTCAGGTAGGTGTAGGAGACTGCGTTGCTGATGCCGCCGGGGGTGACGACGGTGACAGCGACCGTGCCGGCGGCTGATGGTGGGGCGGTGGCGGTGATCTGGGTGTCGGACACCACCGTGAACGCGCTGGCAGCGGTCGAACCGAACCGTACTGCGGTGGTCCCGAGCAGATCCGCGCCGGTCAGGGTGATGGTGTTTCCGCCGGCGAGCGGACCCGCGCTCGGGGAGACGGCGGTGAGGGCGGGGATGTTGCGGTAGAAGTAGGCGCTGGGCAGGGTGGCAGTGCCGCCGGGGGTGGTGACGGTGACGTTGACTGCCCCGGCGAATCCCGGCGGGGCTATTGCGGTGATCTGCGTGCTGGAGTTCACGGTGAACGAGGCTGCCGGGGTGGCGCCGAAGGTGACCGCGGCGGCGTTGGTGAGGTTGGTGCCGGTGAGGGTGACGGTGTTTCCGCCGGTGGTGGGTCCTTGGGTGGGGCTCACGGCGTTGAGTGACGGCGTCGCGGCGTAGGTGTAGGGGACGCCGTTGCTGGTGCCACCTGGGGTGATGACGGTGACCTGCACGGTACCGGCCCCGGGTGGGGCGACGGCGGTGATCTGCGTAGCCGACACCCCAGTGAACGATGCGGCCGTCGCACCGAACCGCACCGAGGTGGCGCTCGACAGACCCGTGCCGGTAAGCGTGACCGTCGTCCCTCCGGCGGCGGGACCCGAACCGGGAGTGACGGAGGTGAGAGTGGGGGCGGAAACCGGGATGTAGGTGTAGGCGACGCCGTTGCTGGTGCCGGCGGGAGTGGTGACGGTGACCTGCACCGTCCCCGACCCCGGCGGAGCGACAGCGGTGACCTGCGTGGCCGAGTTGACGGTGAACGATGCCGCCGCGGTGGCGCCGAAGGTCACCGCCGTCGTGCCGGTGAGGTTGGTGCCGGTGAGCGTGACCGTCGTTCCTCCGGCGGCGGGACCCGAACTGGGAGTGACGGTGGTGAGAGCGGGGACGGTGATGTAGGTGTAGGCGACGCCGTTGCTGGTGCCGGCGGGAGTGGTGACGGTGACCTGCACCGTCCCCGACCCCGGCGGAGCGACAGCGGTGACCTGCGTGGCCGAGTTGACGGTGAACGACACCGCCGCAGTGGCGCCGAAGGTCACCGCCGTGGCGCCGGTGAGGTTGGTGCCGGTGAGGGTGACTGTGGTGCCGCCGGTGGTGGGTCCTTGGTTGGGACTCACGCCGCTCACCGAAGGGACCCCGGCGTAGGTGTAGGGGACGCTGTTGCTGGTGCCGCCCGGGCTGGTGATCACGGTGACGGGTACCGTGCCGGCTCCCGGTGGGGCGATGGCCGTGATCCGTGTGGTGGAGTCGACCGTGAAAGTGGTTGCCACCGTGCCGAATCGCACGGTCGTCACGAAGTCGAACCCTGTACCGGTGATGGTGACGTTGTTCCCGCCCGCAGGCGGGCCCGCAGTTGGGGACAGGGAAGTGATGGTAGGTGCCATGGTTGTGCTCCCTAAGTTTGTGGGTGTCTGGGGTTGGTGCCCTGGATGCCCAGGGCGGTGGGGTGTAGCTGATGGTTGGTTGCTGTTGTTGTGGCTGCGAAGGAATGGCTGCCCCACCGTGCTGGACGCTCCGG
>NZ_VUOT01000040.1:0-51702 GCF_009829295.1 Nocardia sp. CY15 | reverse complement strand
CATCCCCTCCGAGCGATGCAACCGGCGGATCTCCGCCCAGTCCTCCACGTTCAGCACCTCATGATCGTTCACGGGTGGGTCAACATTCACCCGGAACCAGAGGGTCAGTATTCAGCCGGACGCGACAACTCTCAGGGCCCACCGACGATCCAGCCCCGATGCCGCACCTTCGGAACATCGGGGAGGTGAGTCGGCCGGGTGTCGGGCTGGTCTACACCGTAGGCAGGTAAGCCACTACCGCACTACAACGGCCCGGTTACAGGGTTTCAGCACACCGCCCATTTGCACGGCCCCTAAGCCAGATGACATCTGGTCTACCCTGCTGGCCGCTGTTCGGATCGCCGCCTGCGTCCAGAGATACCAGTGCTCACCTGACCGGCCGGCCCTCACCGGCGGTCGTTGCGTCCATCTCGCGGTTGGTTCGTCTGAGGAAGCGGACTCGCATCCGCCCGGGTGTGAGAGCACTTCTTTAGAGAGGAACCTTTTCGATGACCATTCACCTGTTCAACGACCTCGCTGACCGCGTCGGGGGTGTGCGATGACCGCCCCGGCGGTCGTGGTCGAGGATCTGCACGTCGCCTACGGCAGAACCTGGGCGCTCGACGGTGTCGACCTGGAAGTCGCTGCTGGGACGACGCTCGGGGTGCTCGGCCACAACGGCGCCGGCAAGACCACCCTGATCCGCGCCCTCACCACTCTGGTGCGGCCCACCGTCGGCCGCGTGCAGATCGCCGGTCTGGACGTGATCGCCGATGCCACCGAGGTTCGCCGACGCATCGGGGTGACCGGTCAATATGCCGGACTCGACGCATTCCTCACCGCCCGGGAGAATTTGGAGCTGATCGGCCGCCTGAACGGGTTGCGCCGCACCGCCCGTACACGTGCCGACGCGCTGATCGACCGGCTCGGGCTGGGTGAGTACTCGGCCCGGCGGGTCGGGGAACTCTCCGGCGGCTCCCGCCGCCGTGTCGATCTGGCCGCAAGCCTCGTCGGCGACCCGTCGGTACTGTTCCTCGATGAGCCGACCACCGGTTTGGACCCCCTGGCCCGTGCCGGACTATGGGACGTCGTCGAGGAGCTCACCACCGCGGGCACCACCGTGGTGCTCACTACCCAATACCTCGAGGAAGCCGACCGGCTCGCCGACCAGATCGTGGTCCTCAGCCGTGGCCGGGTCGCGGCCCGAGGCACCCCTGCCCAGTTGAAGCGGATCGTCGGCGGCAAGGTCCTGCACGCCACCGTCCCCGCCCGGCAGATCGCGGACCTGCCCTTCACCCCGGACACCGAGCGAGTCGACGGCACCCGGGTGCGGGTGTCGGTCACCGTTGATGACGCCCCCACCGCGACCGCGCTGGTTGCCGACCTGCACCGCGACGGTATCGAGGTCACCGACCTGGATGTGACTTCCCCGAGCCTCGATGACGTCTTCACTCACCTCGCCCACACCACAGGAGCCCACCGATGACCACCACGACGACCGCGATCGGGCGTTCCCCGATCGGAGACCAGCTCGCCGCACTGACTGTGCGGAACCTGCGCACCAGCGCCCGTGTCCCGCAGTTGCTGATGTTCTCGCTGACCATGCCGATGGCGATGCTCGTGCTGTTCAGCCAGGTGTTCCGCAGCGTCGCCGCCGGGCCCGGCTTCCCGGCCGGGGTCAGCTACATCGACTTCCTGACCCCGGCCATGCTCGCGGTCTCCACGGTGATGGCCGGCACCAACGCCGGAGTCTCCGCCGCGATCGATCACACCAACGGCATGCACGACCGCTTCGCGGCCCTGCCGATGCGAGCGACGTTGCCCGGGATGGCGCGCACCATCAACGAGGCCGTGTTCACCCTCGCGCGAGCCGCGCTGCTCGGGATCGCCGCCGTCCTGTTGGGTTTCGACTTCCACGGCAACGCGATCGATGCCGTCGCCGCGGTGATGGTCCTGGTCGTGCTAGCGGGAGCGATGAGCGCCCTGTTCGGGCTGATCGGGGACCGGCTACGCCGCCCGGACGTGGTCCAGTTCGCCGGAATGATGGTGATGATGCCGCTGATGTTCGTCTCGAGCGCGTTCGCGCCTATCCAGACCATGCCCGGCTGGATGCAGGCCATCGCGACGGTGAATCCGGTCGCACACGCCACCGACGCCCTGCGCGGGCACGTGCTCGGCACCGCCACCGTCGCCGACACAGCCACCGCCCTGGTCGCGGCGACGGGACTGTGGGCCGCGGTCACCATCATCCCCGTTCTGACGCGTCTGCTTCGGCCGGCGAGCGCTCGCTGAAGACCACTCCCATGTCCCTACCTCGCGAAAGGGGTAGGGCTGGTTGTTTCAGCGGATTTCGGATGTCGTTCATGCTGGAACTCGGCGACGACGAGGCGAGGCGAGAGGGTAAGTCCGCTCGGCGAATTCCGACCTCACGCGTTCCGGTACCACTGGTGGCGCCAGACCTTGACCGCGGAGGCGAGCAGCAGCGCGATCAGAATCGGGATGAGCGCGGCGCTGGGGACGACGCCGAGCAACAGCCCACCGATGATGGTCCCGTGATCGACCCGGCGGCCATGACGAGGACGAATCCGATGTCGGCGCGCAGGATCTGGAAGCTCTGGTCCCGGCTGGAGCGGGCGAACGCGACCAGCATTGTTGGCAGCGAGACCATCAGCGATCAGCTCCGGCGACTTTGATGTCGACTCCGAACAGCAGCACGATCGTCGGGATCAGCAGCTCCCCGCCGGCTACACCCATCAACGCGGCCACGATCCCGATGCAGACACCGGCCAGTGCCGCGCCGCCAACCCGCGCCGCCGTCGGCAGTGCGAGAGTTCCGACCTGGCCCAAGTGACTGATTGCCAGGGCTGCGGCGATGGGTGCGCGAATGAAGCGTTGTCGCCCAGTCGGCCCCGAGCCAGGCCCCGGCGAGGCTGTTGATCAGCAGGTTGGCCGCAATCGTCCAGTGCTGGCTGAGCTCGTCGTAGGGTGAGGCGGTCAGCCGAGCCAGGAGCGCGGTGAGTACGACGATCAAGCTCGTCGCCTTGCTAAGGATCACCGCGTGCAGGCCGCGAATCCGAACAGCCCGACCAGCAGCGGCAACCGGAACTCCCCGCCACCGATCCCGATCAAACCGCCCAGGACGCCGATCACCGCACCCGAGCCGAACACCAGCAGCAGCGCATCGCGCCGCGCTGCGGCCGATGACGTCGATGCTGCCGGGTCCTCAACCGCCTCGCTCACACGGTGAGACGTTAACGCCCCGCACTGGGGCCTCCCGGTCATGGCTGCGGGGATCTCAGAGTTCACCGATATCAAATCTCGCAGTTCGATGCGACGTCGGGATGCAACGATCAGCGGCGTCGAGATCCACCTACCGTACGGGCACAGGTGGGCTGCTGTTTCAGCGGATACGCCCGCTACAGGCGTCGATGGCGCTCATGTGGTGGCGTCGAGCAGATGCAGTTCCTCGGCCACGATCAGATCGACCTCTTCGTCGGTCAGATCCGACAGCAGATGTGTCGTCAGCATCGCTCTCACCTCCTCCCCGCGCTGACGGGGTCTGTCGAACCAGAGATCCGATATCGACTTCGACACCCATACAGACGTGACACTCCGGATCGGGACGCACGGATGCGTCCGATCGCGGTCAGCGCCGTCGGTATCTGTGCTGAGGAATCAAGGCTCGCCACCACGACGGCAGGCGAGGATGCTGGAGAGGGAGAGGAACCCCGATCATGAGCCAGCCAACGGCCACCACCGCGACCACACCACAGCCGCATCCTGGCGATCTCGACCAGCTGTGGCGCCGCTTTTCCGGCGACCTGCGGGCCTTCATCGCCCGCCGTGTCTCACGCCCGGAAGACGCCGATGACATCTTGTCGATCGTGTTCCTGCGGATGGCCAGAAGCTTGGACGATCTGCGCGAGCAGGGCCGGCTGCTTGGCTGGATGTATGCCATCACCCGCAACGCGATCACCGACTACTACCGTTCCGCGGCCCATCGCCGCGAGTTACCCGTCGACGCCGTCCCGGACAACCCCTCCGCGCACGGGGATGAACTCGAGAGCGACGCGGCGGCGGAGAAAGAACTCGCCTCGTGTCTGGTGCCGATGCTTGCCGGGCTGCCCGCCGAGCAGGCCGCGGCGGTGAAGATGGTCGACCTCGATGCGCGCACGCATGCCGCGGCTGCCGGTGAGGCGGGTATCTCGGTCTCCGGGATGAAATCTCGCGTGCAACGCGGACGCGCCGCCCTGCAGGCGCGATTGCGTGCCTGCTGTCAGATCAGCCAGGACCGCACCGGCCACGTGCACGACTACCAGCCCCGCGACGGAGCATGTGGCGGCGCGGCCAGCAGCGACGGGGGCTGCGGCTGTGGTGCCACACCACCCTCCGCCCCGTAGACCGGCACACCGGTTCAGCAACGCCCCGCCGGTCAGCCGCTGGATCACCACGATCGGACAAAGGCGCGGTGCGAGCCATACGAGGCGCGCACCGCACCGTGCCGGATGAGGGGCTACTGGCAGCCGCAGCCGCTGCCTGCCGTGGCCGCCGGAGCGCAGCACCTCGCCTTGTCGCTGGCATCGCAGCACGTGGTCTGCCGTTCGGTGCTGCAACACGCCGGTGCCGCAGACTGCCGTGATGCGTCCATGCGTTCTGCCGCCGAGGACTGGAATTCATTCGGGTGGGTCATGGTGACTCCTGGCTTCGTGGGGATGGGTACCAGGACAGACGGAGGAGAACAGGAAAGGACGCACCGGAAGTCGCCGTGGATGCTCCTGTACCCAGCCGAACGGGATCGCCGCATCATCCGTACCGCCATCGCCCCTGCTCACCGACCTCGCCGACGACGCCCGTGAACTCGGTGATCTCGCTCAGGCATGGCTGGATCGCTGGGTCGCAGGCACCCCCGATCGTGCCGTGCGTATCGCAGGGTTCATCGCCTGGACTCGGACACACAAGCTCACCAGGGGGCTGCGCGTCCACCAGCAGACCTCACCGTTACCGTTGATCACGATCGACGCCGATAGCCATCGCCAAGCACTGCAATCACTGTTCGACCCGAACTCCGTTGTGCCACTGGATGTCCGGGCTGCCGGAGCGCTGGTACTGCTCTACGGCTTGCCAGTGACGCGAATCCACCGCCGGAGCACCGAGGACATCCTCGACATCGGCGCCGATTCCTTTTCTCGACCTCGACCGGCATCCGGTGCTGCTGCCACCACCGCTGGCGCAGATGCTGCGCACGCCGGCTCGCAGACCTCGACGCGCCGGGCCCGCTGCACCGCGGCAGTTCTTGTTCCCCGGTACCCGCACCGTCGACGCGCCGATCGCGGCTGGCACGCTCACGACCAGGCTCAACGCCCATGGAATCAGCGTGCGCGCGCATCGCAACAGTGTGCTGATCGAACTGGCCAGCGAGCTCCCAGGGCCGCTTCTGCCGCACACCGCCAACTTCCACATCTCCACCGCGGTGCGCTGGAGATCGCTCGCAGCCCGCGACTGGACCCACTATCTCGCAGCGCACGAACGTCATCCGACCGGTTGCGACCGATCCCAACGAGCTATCGGTACGAACGGCTCACGAACCCGTCGGGGCGGACCAGCACCGTCCCGTACGGCCAGCCATCCACGAGGTGCACCGGAACGTCGGCCTCCACGTCGGGATCGGCCGTGAGCACGCACCACTGCGATCCGACGAGATCCAGCGTGGACACCCCGTCGGCCACCCACATGTGCGGCAGGCGGGACCCCGGCGCTCCGTCGAGGTCGAGGGCGACGTCCTCGGTGGAGGGGAGCTCCGCGCCGCCGTACCGGTATCCCATGTGCACCACCGGCGCGTTGATCACCCCCGCTGCCTTGCGCGCCTGCGCCATGTCCTTTCCCCAGTGCAGGGACGGATCGTCGAACCGCAGGCGCGCCTGCTCCATCGTCATGAGCGCCACCGGATGGCGTTCCGCGTGATAAGTCTCCAGCAGCTCGGGTCCGGCTTCACCGCGCAGCACGTGCGCGAGCTTCCACGCCAGATTGTGCGCGTCGGCGACGCCGGCGTTCAACCCGAACGCGCCCAGTGGGGGGATCGCGTGCGCCGCGTCGCCCACCAGGAAGACCCGCCCGACGGAGAGCCGATCGGCCACCTGGCCGCGTCCCCGGAACCGCAGCACACTGCGGATCTCCACCTCGATCGACGGGTCGCCGAGCGCGGTGCGGATGAGGTCGGGAGTCGGCTCCGTGTCGAGACGGGTGAGGAACACCCACTCGCGTTCGCCGTCGACGGTCACCAGCAGGCCGGTCGCGTCGGGATGCTCGATATCGCACATCGCGAACGACTTGCGCGGACGCAGATCAGCGCCGAACAGAACACTCGTCGTCTCCTCACCGATCACACCGGGACCGGTGAGGCCGATGCCGAGGACCTGCCGAACCCGGCTGCGCACTCCGTCGGCCGCCACCAGATATCGCGCCCGCACGGTACGCCCATCGGACAGAGTCGCCGTGACGCCGCCGGAGTCCTGCTCGAACGAGTCGAGCGCCACGCCGAACTCCACGTCGCCGGCCTTGGTGATCAGCACGCGGTCGAGCCGGTTCTGTGGGCAGGTGCCGCGGATCCGGGCCGGCGTGTAGGTGAGTTCGTCCGCGGTTTCCGTCTTCCACTCTGCGCTTTCGGTGAAGTCGGCCTCGGCGAGTGTGCGCCCTCTGATCTTTCCCGCCCGCAAGTCGACCGCGGCCTCGTCGACCGCTTGCTCCAGGCCGACCTCGCGCAGGATCTCCACCGTCCGCGACCCGATGCCGGTGGCCCTGGGGTGGGGCGACAGCTCCGGCTTCTCCTCGACGACGAGGGGCTTGACACCGTGGTGGCGCAACAGCACCGCGAGCATCAGCCCAACGGATCCGCCGCCGGCGATCAGAACATCAGTGGATACAGCGTGCCCGTTCATGGGCACACTGTATCCACTCCAGTAGACTCTGTCCATGTCGCTTATTTGGGAGCGTGAGCCGTATCGGCCGAAAAGGCAGGCCCTGACTGTGGAGCGCATCGTGGACGCGTCCGTCGCCATTGCCGATGCCGAGGGGCTCGACGCGCTGTCGATGCGCCGCGTCGCCGCCGAGTTGTCGACCGGCACAACCTCGCTCTACCGCTACGTGGACAGCCGCGACGACCTGCTCGACCTCATGGCCGATGCGGTACAGGGCGACCATGTGCCGCTGACGGGAGACTGGCGCGCCGACCTCGAGGCGTACGCCCACCACGAGCGCGAGCTGTGGCTGCGGCACACCTGGCTCGCCCCGCTGCTGGCCACCCGGCCATCGCTCGGCCCCAACTGGCTACGCGGTCTGGAACACGCCCTCACCGCAGCCGGGCCGCTGACCGCCGACATCGCCGACGCGGCCTCGGCCGTCGGGCTGATCAGGGATTACGTTCGCGGCGCGGTCATGCGCGAACTCGCCGAGAAAGAGACCCAGCGGCGCACCGGTCAGACCGAGGAGCAGTGGCGCGCCGCCGTCGCCCCCTACATGCGCAAGGTCATCGAGAGCGGCGCATATCCCCGGGTTTCGCGCATGACCGAATCCGCTGACCTGAGCCCTGCCGAACAGTTCTCGTACGGATTGCGCCGCATCCTCACCGGGATCGCGGACTCTCAGCAGACGGCAAAGTGATCACGAACACGCTTCGAGGCACCTGCTGCACGGTTGGTTGTTGTTCAGGTGATTACTGCAGTTTCCCGGCCACCGGAGCCTGCATCGCCAGCAGCCGCACCGCGGCGTGCGCGTACTCCTGGCTGACGGTGGCGGTATCGGCGCGGACGTCGATGGCGTGTTCGGCGAACCGGCCTCGCCGGTGTTGCAGGCGGGGCCGGTGGCGCTGCCGCCGGCAGGGGGAAATCGTGTGCTTGGTTCGGCGGCAGCGCGCGTATCCGAGGCGGGCGCCGGCCACCGGAGGTGACCGAAACAGTCGCACCCACTCGGGTATTCGAAATCGGCGCAGCACCTGTTACACCCGACTCGCCGAAAGACATGTGTGCACCGAGGTTTCAGGCACACGCAAGGCAGAACGTTCATCTGCGCGGTCTCGGGCGCTTCTCCTCGCCTGGGGCTTCGCATGAGGACGGCCACCGTCCAGCAGCGCTGCGCGGCAAGTAAAGCCATGGGCACGACCTCCGACGCACCCGTCATCCAGACGACACCACGGTGATGGCAGGCCCGCTCAATCCACAACGAACCCTTCAGAGGGCGGGCCTTCATCGACATCAGGTGGTGCGTCGGTGCCGGTATGTCGGTGCGGCCCCGCAGCACCGATACCCGTGCGGATCTACACCAGCATGCATCGGTGGGGGTGCGGACACAGGGCGCCGACGCGGGGCTGATGTTGTGGTCGGCTACGAGTCCCCGCTGCCGGGGAGTCGCTCAGGTGAGGCGGCGACTTCTCGAGCGCTAGCCGACAATCACAGATCGACGGTGGATCCGGACGGCCGCGACCGGAGTTTCGAGGCGTAGACGGCTGCCTGGGTTCGCCGTTCCAGGCCTAGTTTGGCGAGCAGGCGGGATACGTAGTTCTTCACCGTTTTCTCCGCGAGGAACATGCGCTGAGCGATTTGCCGGTTGGTCAATCCTTCACCGAGGAGGTCGAGAAGTTTGCGTTCTTGATCGGTGAGTCCGGCCAGGGGACCGTCGTGGTGGGTATTGGCTCGCAGCCGCTGCATCAGGGCGGCGGCGGCGCGGTTGTCGAGCAGTGAGCGGCCCGCGCCGACTTCTTTGATGGCTTTGGCGAGTTCCATGCCCTTGATGTCCTTGACGACATAGCCGCTGGCTCCGGCGAGGATGGCGTCCAGCATGGCCTGTTCGTCGGTGAACGACGTGAGGATGAGGCAGCGCAGATCGTCGAGTTTCGACAGCAGGTCGCGGCACAGTTCGATGCCGTTGCCGTCGGGTAGGCGCACGTCGAGGACGGCGACGTCCGGTCGGAGCGCGGGGATGCGGGCGAGAGCCTGGGCGACGTCGCCGGCTTCGCCGATGACGGACAGCTCCGGGTCGTCGGAGAGCAGGTCGGCGAGGCCGCGGCGGACTATTTCATGGTCGTCGACCAGAAACACCGTGATCATGGTGGTGTCCAATCCGGGGGAGGAGTTGCGTGGTCGACACTACGCGTCGGCACGCTCGGTACCGACCGAAGTCCTCTTCCCGGCGAACCGGCATCAGAACATGGCCGCTGCTCGGGCGGCCGCGTGAATTGTCGCGGAGTGTGTCAGCCTGCCGGACCGACGCTCCACGCCGGGCGTACGGACACGATCGGGTCAGCGCGTCGGTGCATCGGCGCTGGTGAGTCCTTCGGCGATCAGGATCCGGTGAGCTTGCTGGGCGGCGGATGCCTGAGCGGGGTCTTGGGGTTCGCTACCGGAGATTTCTTCGAGGCTGCGGGCCAGAACGGCGACCGCGTCGGTGAGTGCCCGTAGCCGGTTGTCCAATGCGTCGAGACGAGACGGTTCCGGACGCGTGGCTGGGGTGGCCTCCGGCAAGGCGCCGGTGCGGTCGGTTCCGCGCAGTACGGCCCGCAGATCTTCCGGCAACAACGCGAACACGTGATCGAGTTGCCCAGGAGAGAAAAGGTCGGCCAGCGCGTCGGTCACCGCGCCGGCCAGTGCGGAGGCCTCCTCGCGGGAGACGCCTGCTTCCTGGGCGAACTGACCGAGGAATGACGGCACGTCGTGCGGCACGGGGACACGGGCGGGAACCCAGCCCTCGTAGAAGATCCCGCGGAGGAGTTCGGGTAGTTGGGCGCTCAGGTGCGCGGCCGCGTTCACGCCGATGCGGTCACGTACGGTGTGCAGCCAGGCGCGTAGCGCGCGGTGTGCGAATGCCCGGTCGTCGGTGGCGAGTCCTTCGGTGACAGTGCGCAGCCACTCGTGCGCGGTGTGTATCGCTGGTGCGAGGGGGTCGCGATGGTAGCTCATGGGGGTCCCTTTCCCAGGTGAATCACGGTTGACCGTGCCTGCGGCAGCCGCAGGCCTCGGCCGATACTGCGAGACTCCTCGCTTCGGCCGGAAGGGGTCAGAGGACTCGTGCCCGCACTGACGGGACCATGGTCACCCCTGACGCTTTCCCGTCCCGATAACGGCCGGGTATGGGGCAGCGGGAACCGGTGATCAGTCGCCGCGCTGACGTTTTCGATACGCGCGCACTTTCGAGATGCTGCCGCAGGCGCGCCCGTCGGGCGTTTCGGCATACATAGAGCACCAGGTGCGGCTGCGGTTGCGGCTGTGGTCGTAGAAGACGTTGCGGCAGTCGGGGCACGATTTCAGCCGGGCCCACTGATGCTCCGCGAGTGCGGCGGCGACCATCGCCATGATGGTCGCCGCCGCGCCGTGGTCGCAGGGGCGGTAGCGCAAGGGTTGCGCTTCGTCCTCGACGGTCACGTTCACCGGGTGCCGTTCGAACCATTCGCGCAGGCCGGCCGGGGACGGCTGACCGAGTGCCGCGCGGAGGTCGGTGCGCAGCGCGAGCAACTCGTCCAGATCGTGCGTGCGCGGGAGCGGAATGTCCGGCAGGGCGATGCGCCAGTCCGCGGCCCGCGTGATCAGCGAAGGGAGATCGTCTGCGGGCGTTCGGGTCTCGTGCGGTAGCCGCCAGGTATTCAGGAATGTCCGGACCTGCTCGAGGCGACCGGGAGCGTTGCTCGTCCCCGACATGTTTACCAGTGTAACTGTTGACCGGTAAAGGTCGAAATGCTTACCGTCTAAGACTATGACTGGTAACAAATCGGCTGTGCTCACTCGGCGGGCGGGCTCCGCGCCGCTGCGGCATGCCAGGGCCGCGGTGGCGGTCTTGTTCGCCCTCGGAGGGTTCGTCTTCGCGGGATGGGCGGTGCGCATTCCCGCTGTAGCGCACCGCCTGCACGCCGCACCAGGCGAGCTCGGTTTGGCTCTTCTGACCATGTCGGTCACAGCGGTGGCGACGATGTCGGCCGGTGGGGTGATCTGTCGACGCTGGGGCGCCGCCCGGGTGGCGGCCGTGGCGGCGACGATGCTGTCGGCGACGGTGGTACTGCCGCCACTGGCGACGTCCGTGCCGCTCCTCGCTCTGGCGTTGGCCGTCTTCGGCGTGGCCTTCGGAGCGCTCGACGTCGCCGTCAACACGGTAGCTGTCGACCTGGTCGCCGCGCTGGAACGCCCGCTGATGCCTGCGCTGCACGCGGCCAACAGTCTGGGCAGCCTGGCCGGGGCCGCGGTCGGTGCGGTGCTCGCCGCACACCTCTCGCCTGCCGGGCACCTGCTGTCGGTGGCTCCGCTGGGCGTCGTGCTGGCCTCGGCGGCCGGGTGGGTATTGAGCGCTGACCCCGTTCCCCGCGCGCCGTCGTCGCCATCCGGCTCGGCAGCGGGGGATCGCCCGGCCTGGATCGTCGCGATGTTCGGTGTAGTCGGGTTATGTGCGGCCTTCGCCCAAGGCGGCCTGGACAATTGGGTGCCGCTGCATCTGCGCGCGGATCTGGGGGTGACCGAGGGACTGGCGGCGGCGGGGTACGGGCTCGTTCAGGGCGCCATGACAGTTGGCCGGTTGGCGGGGGGCGCGCTGATCGCCGCGGCCGGGCCAGGGTGTGTCCTGCTGACCGGCGGTCTGGCAGCGTGTTTCGGGACGACTGTCGCCGCGCTCACGTCCTGGCCGTGGCTCGCGCTCGCGGGTCTCGGCATCGCCGGGCTGGGGCTTGCCAACCTCTTTCCGCTCGCGGTCGCGGCGGCGGGGGCTCGGGGCGGCTCGAATGGCGTTGCGGTCGCGACCACCCTCGGCTACGGCGGGATCCTGCTGGCGCCGCCGGCGATCGGCTTCGCCGCCGAGGTCGCCGATTTGCCGCGAGCGCTGCTACTCGTCCCGGTGCTCGTCGCAGGCGCTACCGCGGTCGGATACGCGCTCCGCCGCCATACATAGACTTTGCGATCCACACCGAACCGAACCTCACGGTCAGTCCGCCGGACGGGCGCCCCGGATCGACGTATCCGTTCGCGACATCCCGCCCAGGCTGGGCGGCATGACACACCTCCTCGTGGAAAAGAAGGCGGCGAGCGTGACACCGACTGCCCGGTGGACATCACCCCCGTCACGGCTTACCGAAAAGTGGGTTACCAGGGCAGAACTGCGCGATGATGGAGGGGTGCGCACCCGCTACCACGATCACCTCGAGCAGTTGGCCGACCAACTGCGGGTGATGTGCGTGCGCAACCGCGAGGCCATCGCGATGGCCACCGACGCGCTCCTCGGCGCCGATCTGGAGCTGGCCGAACGGACGATCGACTACTGCGCCGAAACCGTCGCGATGCGTGAGGACACCGAGCACGCCGCGGTCACGCTGCTGGCGCTCGAAGCCCCTGTCGCGGGAGAACTGCGGCAGGTGGTGACCGCGCTGCAGCTGATCGATGACCTGACCCGGATGAGCACGCTGACCGAACACATCGCCCGCGCCGCCAGACGCCGCCATCCGGGCGGCGCGGTCCCCGCAGCGGTGCGAAACCTGATGAGGCACATGGGTGAGACGGCCGTCGACCTCGCGGATGCCGCGGTCGGCGTGCTGACCACGGCCGATCCCGTCGATGCCGCGGACCTCGATGTCCGCGACGACACCATGGACGAGCTGCACCGAGACCTGTTCGCAGCGGTTCTCGCCGAGGGATGGGACAACGGCACCACCGCGGCGGTCGATGTCACCCTGCTCGGCCGCTACTACGAGCGCTTCGCAGACCATGCGGTCGAGGTCGGCCGCCGCACCCTTTACATGACCACCGGCCACCGCCCCGACGACACGGCCACGAAGTCCCCCGTCTAGGACTGCTACGCAGGTCCGCCCGGCGAGGACTGTTCTCCCGGGGCGTGCCCAGCGTCGCTCCGGCCTGTCGGTAAAAGCAGCCAGGCCGGCCCCGAAGGGCCGGCCTGGAGTTCACCTATAGCTCAGGCAAGGTCGAAAGCTCAGGCAAGGTCGAACCGGTCGTTGTCGACCACCTTCACCCACGCGGCGACGAAGTCGTTCACGAACTTCGCCCCGGCGTCGGCCTGCGCGTACACCTCGGCCACGGCACGCAACACCGAGTGCGACCCGAAGACGAGGTCGTTGGCGGTGGCGGTCCACTTGGCTTCGCCGGAGGACCGGTCGAAACCCTCGTAGACGTTCTCCGCCGACTCGGACGCCTTCCACTCCGTGTTCTGGTCGAGGAGGTTGACGAAGAAGTCGTTCGTCAACACACCCGGCCGGTCGGTGAACACACCGTGCGTGGTGCCGCCGTAGTTGGCGCCCAAGGCGCGCAAGCCGCCGATGAGCACCGTCAACTCCGGAGCGGTCACGTCCAGCATGTACGCGCGGTCGAGCAGCAGGCGCTCCAGCGGAGCCTTCTCGCCGGGCCGCACATAGTTGCGGAACCCGTCGGCCCGCGGCTCGAGCACCGCGAACGACTCGACATCGGTGTTCTCCTGGGTCGCGTCCGTCCGGCCGGGCGCGAACGGCACCGTGATGTCCTGCCCGGCGTCCTTGGCGGCCTTCTCGACCGCCGCGGATCCGGCCAGGATGATGAGGTCGGCGAGGGAGACCTTCTTGCCGCCGGAAGCCGAGCTGTTGAAGTCCTGCTGGATCTGCTCGAGCACCGGCAGCACCTTGGCCAGCTCGTCGGGCTCGTTGACCGCCCAGTTCTTCTGCGGCTCCAGCCGGATCCGAGCACCGTTGGCGCCACCGCGCTTGTCGGTGCTGCGGAAGCTGGCCGCCGACGCCCAGGCCGTCTTGACCAGCTGCGCGACCGACAGGCCGGACTCGAGGACCCTGCTCTTCAGGGCCGCGATGTCCTGTTCGTCGATCAGCTCGTGATCGACGGCGGGAACGGGATCCTGCCACAGCTGCGGCTCGGGAACCCACGGGCCGAGGTAGCGGCTGATCGGGCCCATGTCGCGGTGCAGCAGCTTGTACCACGCCTTGGCGAACGCCTCGGCCAGCTCCTCGGGGTGATCCAGCCAGCGACGGGTGATCTCCCTGTAGATCGGATCTTCCCGCAGCGCCAGGTCGGTGGTCAGCATGGTCGGAGTACGCGCGGGCCCGCCGAACGGATCCGGGATGGCGCCCTCGCCTGCGCCGTCCTTCGGCTTCCACTGCCATGCTCCGGCGGGGCTCTTGGTCAGCTCCCACTCGTAGCCGTACAGGTTCTGCAGGAAGCCGTTGCCCCACTTGGTCGGGGTGGACGTCCAGACGACCTCCAGGCCGCTGGTGATGGCGTCTTTACCCTTGCCCGTGCCGTAGGCGCTCTTCCACCCCAAGCCCTGCTGCTCGATCGGGGCGGCTTCCGGTTCGGCGCCGACCAGGCTCGCGTCCCCGGCGCCGTGGGTCTTGCCGAAGCTGTGACCGCCGATGATCAGCGCGGCGGTCTCCTCGTCGTTCATCGCCATGCGGCCGAACGTCTCGCGGATGTCCCGCGCGGCGGCCACCGGATCCGGCTGACCGTTGGGCCCTTCCGGATTCACATAGATCAAGCCCATCTGCACGGCGCCGAGTGGACCCGTCAGTTCACGGTCACCGCTGTAGCGCTCGTCGCCGAGCCAGGTGTCCTCCGGACCCCAGAAGACCTCTTCCGGCTCCCAGATGTCGGGGCGGCCGAAGCCGAAGCCGAAAGTCTTGAAGCCCATCGACTCCAGGGCCACGTTGCCGGCGAACACCAGCAGGTCGGCCCACGAGATCTTGTTGCCGTACTTCTGCTTGACCGGCCACAGCAGTCGGCGCGCCTTGTCCAGGTTGGCGTTGTCCGGCCAGCTGTTGAGTGGTGCGAAGCGCTGGGCGCCCTGCCCGCCGCCGCCGCGACCGTCGGCAATGCGGTAGGTGCCCGCCGCGTGCCAGCTCAGCCGGATGAACAGACCGCCGTAGTGGCCGTAGTCCGCAGGCCACCAGTCCTGTGAATTGGTCAGAACAGCCGTGACGTCGGCCTTGAGGGCGTCGACATCGAGTTTCTTGAACTCTTCGGGGTAGTCGAAGTCCTCACCCAGCGGGTTGGACTTGGACGAATGGGCGTGCAGCACCGAGACATCGATCTGCTCCGGCCACCAGTCCTTGTTGCTGCGGGGGCGATGATCCGTCTTCGCAGTGGGGGACGGGATCGCCGGGTTCTCGCTCTCGCTCGCGCTGCGAGTTTCGGTGTCAGGATTGGGCGGGCGGCTATCGGATGACACAGCATTCCTTCCTGAATGAGTGATGTGGGCTGCGATCACGAAGGTGATCGGGAAGCCTGTGTTTCCACACAAGCGGGACACAGGCCCCAGTAGATGACCTCGGCCTCGTCGATCGAGAACCCGCTGTCATCGGATGCGGTCAAACACGGGGCATCGCCGATGGCGCAGTCGACATCGGCGATCACCCCGCACGCCCTGCAGACGACGTGGTGGTGATTGTCGCCGACTCGCGACTCGTAACGTGCGACCGACCCGGACGGCTGAATACGCCGAACCAGGCCGGTCGCGGTGAGCGCGTTCAACGAGTCGTACACCGTCTGATGGGACACCTCTGGCAGATCGGATCGAACAGCGCGGATGATCGACTCCGTGTCGGCGTTCGGGTGGTCGTGCACCGCGCTCAGCACCGCGACCCGGGGACGGGTCACACGCAGCGAGACCCCCCGCAGCATCTGCTGGAACTCCGAGGCCGTTGGCATGCACGGAAGTCTCGTCCCTTTTCTGGAACGAGTCAAGAGTCTGTTTCCGGAGCCGTCTGGGCACCCCCAGGGGCCTCGGCGTGCTGGGCTCGACGCCGCGGCCCTGGCTCGTGTCGTGCGGTGTCGCGCTGAACCATCACCTCATGGCAGGGGCAATGCCGCGGAGAGCATTTCGATCCCTATTGTCGAGTGACCGTTTCGATTTGCGGCTGATCATATGGAAGCTGCATCCGATGCAATTTGCCATCCTTCGCCGAGAATAGCGCCGCGCGGTCACGATCGTTCACCGACCGCGCGCGCCGCAATACGGTATCGAACGTCCCTTCGATCTGTTCCCACTTCATCGGCCCGGATGCGGGTGCGGTGCCGTACGCCGAAGAGTTCGGCCCCGCACCACCGTGTGTTTTCCTCCTAGGAATGCCGAGTGTGCAGGTAGAGGTCGCGCAGCAGGCAGACCTCGGACAGGTGGTGGATCAGCTCACGGTGGATGTGCAACACCAGATCGGCCATGGGCAGTTCGGGGAAGGGCTCTGTCGCGCCGATCGGGACCCGCAGCCCGGGCTCGCCGAGCCCGCGCACCCCGGCCAGCCACGCCTCGAGCTGCGTCTCGAGCTGATCGAGCGCGGTGGCCGCGTCGCCCGCGTATTCCCACGTCTCATACGATGCAGCAGGCCCGCCGAAGTGAGCCGCGTTGCGCGCTGCGAGCACCCCGACGATGACGTGACCCAGGCGCCAGGCGATCGTGGTGAAGGGCGGGGGGACGGGTTCGGGAAAGGCGAAGTCGATCGTGAAATCACCGGCGCCGGCCTGCATGGGCGCCGTCGAGTTGCCGCGCGGTCGCACGCTCCAGGCGTCCGGCACCGGCGACCAGAAGTACTCGTCGTCGGTGAGGCCGTCGAGGCGGCCTCGCAGCTGATGGTTCCAGTGGAATTCCCATTGCTCGCGCAGCCTGCGATTCCAGTCGAATTCATCTGCATCCATACGACCACCCTGACACCTCTGGCGGACAGTATCGGTCCGCTATTTCTGGCAAGCTGAGCGACATGCGCGTGGCAAGCGGTGACGAGCGCGGCACCACCGAGCGTGTCCTCACGTTGCTTGGGCTGCTGCAGCAACGCCAGGTGTGGACCGGCCCCGAGCTCGCCGACCGGCTCGGCGTCACCACCCGCACGGTACGGCGCGATGTCGAGCGGCTGCGCGCGCTCGGTTATCCGGTGCATGCCGACCAGGGCGTCGGCGGCGGTTATCGGCTTGCCGCGGGACAGGACTTGCCCCCGCTGCTTTTCGACGACGAGGAGGCGATCGTCACCGCGGTTTCGCTACTGGCCGGTGCGGGAGGCGCTGTGGTCGGCGCGGGCGACGCCGCACTCCGGGCGCTGGCCAAGCTCGATCGCGTGCTGCCCGCGCGGTTGCGGCACGAAGTGCGCGCGCTCTCCGGCTCGGTGGAGTCTTTCGGGGGTGGTCGCACGCCGGTCGACTCCGCGGCACTGATGGCGCTGGCCAGAGCCTGCCGTGACGAGGTCGAGGTCGGTTTCGACTACCCGTCGGGTAGCGGGGTGCGACGGCGGCGGGCCGAACCCTACCGCCTGGTCGCTTCTGATCGACGCTGGTACCTACTCGCCTACGACATCGATCGCGATGACTGGCGCAGCTTCCGTGTCGATCGGATGGTCGATGTGTCCGCCCGGACCTGGCGTTTCCGCCCGCGCGCGGCACCCGACGCGGCGACGTACGTGCAGGAGGGTGTGGCGAGCCGGGTCTACCCGCACCAGGCGCGCTTCCTCGTGTACGCCTCGGCCGACACGGTACGTGCGCAGATTCCGGCCGCGGCCGCCGTCGTACGGCGGAGCGGCGCTGATCGCTGCGAGGTGCTCAGTGGCGCGGACAGACTCGACACGGTACTCATGCACGTGCTTCTGCTGGGGCACGACTTCGAAGTGCTCGACCCTCCGGAACTCGGGAAGCGGTGTCGCGTGCTGGCAGAGAGACTGCTGTCGGCAGGCGCGACGATCGCATCGATGCCGGAGGCGGAAAAGTCATGAGCGCGGCCACGCCCTCGCCCGCAGCTCCGCGTGAGCGGAATGCCGGTTCTGTTAATCGCTTTCCAGAGGCGCCGGACGCAGCGGCGCAATCACCCGATCGACGGCACGGCGGGGAAATGGTCTGCTGTTCGATCGGTTGCTCGATGCCCATCCGGATGTCGAATCCGAACCGACTACGGCTCATGAGAATCCAGCTCGGTCTAGGCCATCCAGTCCGTGGGGCGAACACCCGTTCCGCGATGCCATGACCGGCCCCGCCCGGTTTGCGAAGAGCGAAATCCCGGGCAGGCCTTCGTTCCTCACGTAAGCGCAGGCAGCCCGGCCGGGCATCGAGTCGAGCGGGTCGCGGGCCAACTTCGAGCAAACCCTCGTCTGGGGCGGTGCGAAGACTTAGAGTTATCGGCTATGGGAGGTAGGCATCGAAAAGACCGAGAGCGCGGTCGCCTGGACTCCGGGTCTGTTGCCCAGGTCACGGCCGCGGCGGAGTGTGATCCGGAAAGCGCGACGGCGCGTAGTGGATTCGCTGCGCGGGCGCTGGCTGCGCAGCCGGAGGTTCCGGGATGGATCGTATGGCTGTACGAGCACGCCGGCGAGCAGCTGGCCCGGTTGGAGTACCAGATGCACTATCCGCTCGACTACGGCGGTCCGGACGCCTACACGAGCGAGGAGTGGCTGATCACCCAGCGCGCCTATCTCGCCGAGCGCTCCGCTCGCGCGGCCGAGCGCGCCCGCCGCTTTCACCGCGACCGTCCCGGTGTCGTCTACGCGCACGGCCCGGAGTTGCCCGACGACGAGGAGTTCTATGACGCCTTCGAGTCGGGCCGGGAATGGACCGGTCACTGGTATTCCCGTGACCCGGTCGAAGCGTGGGGACTGTCCGGGGTGCCTGCTTGACCGCACGCGAGACCGATTCGTCTCGCGTGACCCACAAGCCCCCTTTGGGGCCCCGGGGGGTGGAGGGTGCCCACCCCCCGGGTGGGTGGGGCGTCCTCAGGGGGTGGGCACCCGTCACCCAGCTCGGACGGTAGCGGGTTTTCGGCTCCACCATGACGTGATCGACGCCAGAACAACGCCGGGGACCGCCGAACTCGCGCAGGCGACGTCCGCGATCGACGCGGCGAAGCGCTCCACAGGCTCGACGCGGTTACCCGCCGGCTCCGCCCGTCCCGGTGCGACGGGCGTCAAGGCCGGAAGACGGATCGGATGCAGCCTTCCTTCTTGTTCTTGAAGACGTCGTAGCCGTACACCGCGTCTTCCAGCGGCATGTCATGAGTGATCAGGTAGGAGGGGTCGAGGTCGCCTTGCTGGATGTAATCGAACATCCGGGGCACGTATCGCTGGCCGTTCTGCTGTGCGGTCCGGATGGTGAGGCCCTTGTTCGTCACGACGCCCATCGGAAACTTGTCCGTCAGACCGTAGATGCCGAGCACTGAGACGACGCCACCTTTCCGGCACGCGAGAATCGCTTCGCGCAGCGGTGTCGCGCGGTCGGATTCCAGCCGGAGCAACTGTTTGGCCCGGTCGTAGAACTGCTGCAGTCCCGTGCCGTGTCCTTCCATCCCGACGGCATCGATGCAGGCGTCCGGGCCGCGGCCGCCGGTGCTCTCGCGCAAAGTCTCCTGGACGCTGTCGACGGCGGTGTAGTCGATCGTCTCGGCGCCGAACTGCTCGCTCGCCACGCTCAATCGCTCGGGAAAACGATCGATGACGAAGACCCGGTCGGCTCCGAGCAGACGGGCGCTGTGTCCCGCCATCAATCCGACGCCGCCGCTGCCCCACACCGCGACGGTGTCGCCCGGCTGGATGTCACAGAATTCCGCGCCCATCAGACCGGTCGGCACGGCATCGGACAGGAAGAGCGCCTGCTCATCGGTGATGCCCTCCGGGATCGGAAAGCAGTTGACGTCGCCGAAAGGAACGCGGATATATTGCGCGTGAGAGCCCTGATAGCCGCCGAAGGGGTGGGTGTAGCCGTAGATCCCGCCGCTCGGGTAGCCCAGAATCGGCTGTTGGAGTGCGCCGTTCGGGTTGGTGGTGTCGCAGAGGGCGTATAGTTCGTGGTCGCAGTACCAGCACGATGTGCACCCGATGAAGGACGGGACGACGACGCGGTCGCCCACCTTCGTCGAGGTGACTTCGGCTCCGATTTCGACCACCTCACCCATGAACTCGTGTCCGAAGACGTCGCCTTCCCGCATTCCCGGCAGATATCCGTCGATGAAGTGCAGGTCGGAACCACAGGTGGCGGTCAGGCGGACCTGCACGATGACATCGTGCGGGTTGACCAGGACGGGGTCGGGCACGGTTTCCACGGCGAGGTCGTCGACGCCGTTCCAACAGAGCGCATGCATGTCAACTCCTGTTCACCGAGCCGTGGAGCGAGCGCTCGGGTTGTGGGCCAGGGTGGGCATTTCGCCGGTCTGCAGCCGAGCGCGGGCTCGGTAGAGAGCGGTGAACATCCCCGCGCCGGTCAGCAGGTCGGGTAGCGGGGTCCGCGCTCGCATCGTCACTTCGGTACCGAGATCCCGCGGCGCGTCACGGAAGCTGATTTCCAGCTCCAGTCCCTGCGCGGAAGGGGTGTCCTCGTCGGTCGAGCCGACGAACCGGAGGTGCCCGTCCTCCTCGAGCAGCGTGGTCTTCCAGGTGGCGCGTCCGTCGGCGCCCGAGTGCAACGTCCACTCGTAGGTCGACGGTTCGGTCGCTCGGACCTCGGCGACCTCGCCCAGGACCTCCGACAGGTTCTCCGGGTCGCGCCAGAATCGCTCGACCTCGGCTCGTGGACGGGCGATGGTCACGGTTTGGCTGCTCGAGTGGCTGCTCGCCGACTCGATTACTCGCCCCACGAGATCGCTCAGCAAATGTTTGGTCTCATCGATGTAGTGCACGGGGCCTCCTCTCGCTCTCCGGTCCTGGACGCGCGTGAAGTGCCGTTCCCTGTGGTGCGCAGGGCGCAGGTGCTATTCGCAGAGGGAGCGAAGCCATCGCCGCTGCGCACGTCCTATGCGGTCTCGGAGCGGCTACCCGGGGTCGAAAACACCAAACCGGAATCGCCGTTTTTCATTCGAACTCGGTGAGAGCGGTCGGCTGTGGCGATCTTCCACCGTTCCGCGGCGTCTGTCCCGGTGCGTCCGATCCGGTGGAAGAGCAGCAGCGCGACGGACAGGTAGGTCGCGGCGATGATCGAATCGACGATTCCTCGGACGGATTCGCTGCGGTAGAAGCGGTCGAGTGCGGCGATGGTGATGACGCCGGAGCCGAAGAAGTACCCGGCCATGAGGGAGGGCAGCGCGGTGCGCCGAGGGAGGAACGCGGCGATCAGCAGAACGAGGGAGAAGCCGAAATCAGGGGCGGCGAAGATATTGTTCGCGCGGTAGCCGGGATCGAGGATGAGCGTTGCCGGTAACCACAGGCTGACCGGGATGGCGCAGGCTCGGGCGACGTTGATCAGCGTCATGGCGCACTTCCCGACAGGTCGGCATCCATCGGCGAGGCCGGGCGACTCGGCTCGGCGTGCGCGAGGACCGAGGCGACCAGGCCGGGGAATCGAGTATCCAGCTCATCGAGCCGCAGCGTGTTCATGCGCTGGCGACCCTGATCGAACTGGCGGATGATCCCGGCATTGCGAAGCGCCTTGAAGTGGTGACTGAGCGTAGAGGGCGCAATGCCGAGACCGAAGGTGCCGCAGGGGCGATCGCCCCCGTCCAGGAGCGCGCGCACGATACGCCGTCGGGTCGGATCGGCGAGCGCGTGCAGGACGTCGTCGATCGATACGTCATCGATCTTCGGGTGGGTCGCGGACTTCCAGCGCCCGAGTGGCATCGCACCTCCGCCGAGTGACATCTCTTCCAGAACTGCCGAAGAGATGCTAGCGCGCCGTACATGTAATCAACAGTGCTCGAAGAGAATTCGCGAGTCGACATGACATCCGGTGCGCGCCGGTAGCGATCGATGACCCGGCCGAAGAGTCCGATGCCGACCAAGGGTCGATCTCCTGCTCGGACCGCAGGGATCAGGCGATCATCGCAGCAGCCGTTGCTCGATCTATACCGGCCATCATCGGTCCGGCGATGTCCAGGATCGGCGAGCCCGCGGTCGTGATGACGTCGCGCGGCGAGAATTCCGCGAAACCCGCCGCGTTTCCGGCGTCGTCCTCGACGGTGCCGGTGAGAGACCAGATGTGCACGAGGCTCGCGTCGGTGGTGGGGGAGCCCTGCGGCGCGTGATCATGGCGTGGAGCAAGGCATCGATAATGGGCCGCGCCGGATATCGGATCGCGGGTGCCGCGTCGGAGCGCCGAACTCTGCCCCATCGTTGCCGATTTCGTCGACCGGACATGAACTTCTCCGTCGAGATTCGTTTCCGGACGAGGCATGGATCCGGATGTGGCTGGAGTTCTCAGTCCAGATTGACGGACCGGGAGTGGTCAGGAAGTCGTCCGAGCCGGTATCCGAACGGCTATTTCGCCACTCAGGTCGTAGTCTCCGGACAGCCGCAGACGGTCTCCGCTCCAGAACCGGCCCGGGTCGTACCAGTCCGGGTTACGGCGTTGGGGGAGCAAGCCCATCGCCTGGTATGTCGCAGCGACGATTTCGGCGCAGTAGGCGTTCTCCAACCCCCGGGCGGCCGACCGGCTCGGCTTGCGGCGGGGAAGGCGTGTGCGGCCGCGCAGCCAGCGTCCCGCCAGACCGGCGGTGGAGGGGAACGGGGTGCCGTCGAGCCGGGCGATGGTGCGCAACACGCTGTCCTCCATCTCCTGGGTGGCAGGAGGGTTCAACTGGCGCAACCAGGCCTGCTGTCCGTAGCGGTGTGCCCACACCAGCACCGCGTCGCGCAAGTTGTGCAACTGGACGCCACGGTGCGCGGATCCCGACCACATGTCCGGAAGCGACCGCCCGAGTTCCGCGTGCCAGATCAGTGCGGGTAGATCGTCGATCACGACGGACATCCCGACATGGTTGACCGGGCTGTTCGTCGTCATCCGGATCACCCGGTCCACTGTCGAATGGCCACGGAAAAGCCAAATGTCACCTGTTCGGGTGACCTCGACCGCTCGGTCGAGACTGATGCCCGTACCCGTCATGGTCGTAGCCTATGCGGTATGAGGTGGTGGAAGGCAGTGGGATTGGCGGGTGCGGCCGGTGTGGTCGCCACCGGTGTCGTGGTGGTGCGCGCCGAGCGCCGCCGCCGCGCCTACACGCCCGACCAGGTCCGGGAACAACTACATGCGCGATTCGCCCAGGCGGCGTCGGCTCGGGAGACAGTCGAACCAACCGCTGCGCAACCGCGAGTACTCTCCCGTGTCACTCGATCCATCCGACGGTTGTTCCGTCGCTGACCTGCCGCGAACCGGTCGGCGGAATATCGCTCGCCGAGGGGCGGATCAGGCTCCGCTATGCCGCGGAGCCTGTCCTTCCCATGCACTGCTCCAGCAATTTCCACGACAACAGCTCGGGCAGCGCGGGATCTTCCGCGCGCCATGCGCGATAGACCCTGTGCACGAGATCCATTCCGGCGAAACCGTACAAGCCGGTGATCCGGGCGCAGTGGTGCTTGTCCGGGCCACCATCGCGGAAGTCGACGTCGTAATCGTCGCGGGGTTCCTCGTCGGCGTCCGCATCCTGGTCACCGCCGTAATCGAGATGAATCTGGAAGTAGAACTGGCCTGCGGGCTCGCGATCGAGCCTTTCCACTGTCGCGTACGTCCAGCGGGCGTTCAGGCTCGCGACGAGGTCGTGCGCTTCGATGTCGCTCGGATCATCCAGCGTCCGTCCGCTCGCATCGAATGCTCGAAGTCTCGGTGCCGTCACGCGCACGATCGTAGTTCGGGGCCGGTGGGAACGACGTGGACGAAACCCGCCGGGCCACCTGTCGCGCAGCGTCGCTTCTGCGCAGTGATTCACCCGTCAGAGGTGAATCCGATTCTGCTGGGCGCTTCATACACTGCCCTGTGCCCACCGAAGAGCCATCCGGAGAGGGGAGAGCAATGGCAACACCCACCGCGTCCGGTCTGCTGTCGCCAGAAGAGTTCAGGAGCCTCCTCGACGCCATCCGTGCCCATAGCAGAGCGGCAACAGAATCCATCGCGGCCGGCCACGGTGCGCTGCCCGCCTACCCGCTACCCGATCACCTTGAACCGGCGCGGCTGGATCGACTACCGCAGCCGGTCCGGGATGTCTTCGACGACTTCGGACGCGCGCCCATGCGAGATCAACTCCTCGACAACGAACAGAGACTCGCTCCCGCCGCCGATAGGTGCGCGAGTGGCCGGATGAGCAGAGCGGATTTCGCAGACCTGATCGCTCGGCAAATCGCGGACGACAAGACGCGGTTCCACGCGACCACGGATGATCTGACGACGAGGTTGCGCGACCTCGGCGACGAATATCCCGACAGCCGTGTCACCATCGTGAACGCGATGGAAAGCTACCTCGAGTTCGCACCCGGGCTCTGGAACCAGGTGTACGACTACCTCATCGAGTTGGAACAGGACTGCCGGCAACTGTGGCCGGGCGTCCCGTCCTACTTCGACGGCTTCCGGAACGAGGTGGAAGAGTTCTTCGTGGGCCTCACGAGCTGATCCGAACCCCGCAGGTGGGGCCGTCGGCCGGAGCGCTCGTCACTGCCGCGCCGGACAGCGCCTACGCTGGATCAGCCGTTCTCGTGGCGGCGCCGCGGTGGTCCGTACCACTGGCAGATCAGAAGAGCCAGTTCGATGTCGAGTCTGTCGTCGGCGATCGGTTTGCCGCGCCGCGACAATGCCCGTCCCACTCGATATTTCACCGAGTTGTAGTGCAGGTCGAGTTCTGCCGCTGCGGCTGTGTAACTCGAACCGGCGCGCAGGAATACTTGGAGCGTCTCGCGCAGCCGTGCGTCGTTCTCGTCGGCGGAGGCCAGGTCGCCGAGCACCTCGCCGACCCATTCCCAGACCTCCGCGATTCTGCCACCGAGTAGAGCAGCGACCGACAATCCGGAGTCACCGGCCGCGGTGATGCGCTGTTCGACATCCGCCCGGGCCAGCGCGACCGCGCGGGCGTTCAAAGCAAGGTGATGAGACCGGCGGAACCCTGCCAAACCAGGCGCCATTGTTCCGATCGCCACCCATGGCGCATCCGACTGTGTGGCCGCGAAACCCCGGACTCTGTCGACCGCGTCGGGTTGCGCCGAACGGTAGGGCAGCCACGCCCAGCCGCTCATCTGATCGTCGGCGACGAACAGGGCGCTCGCGGCGGTTCGCGCTGTCTCGGCCGATTCACGGACGAATCGTTGCAGCTCGGGCAGTCTGTCACCGTAGGACCCGGTGTCGGGGTACCAGACGATGAGTGCCAGATGGTGCCAACGCAGCGGATAGCGAATCTGGTCGATCGTGCGGTCGATGTCGACGCCCTTCTTGCCCGCCAGTAGCTCGCGCACGCGCAACGCGCGCACACTGTTGCGAGTTTCCAACCACTGCTCGCGCTCTTCTTCGTAGGCGGCGACGACCTGCTGGATGATGTGGTCGAGGTACTGGAACAGCCTGGTGCTGATCGCGCGTCCGACGAGAAAGCGATCCGCAGGCGATATATCGGCAGCCTGTATTTCGGCGAATATCAGTTCGGTTGCCCGCCGCTGGCCGAGGTGATAGGCCCGAACCAGGGTATTGAGCGGGACGCCGTGCTGAGCCAACCGCCTGGTGTATTCGATCGCTGCCGAAGGCAGGTATATCCGTGACACCGAAATGTCGTGGCGCAACGCGTGCAGTAGTGTGTCGACGTTGCCCTGCACGCTGGCCCGGAGCAGTTCGATGGTGGGAACATCGGCACCCAGTTCGGGTATATCGTCCCCGAGTCCGCGGTAGATGCTCGCGCTGATGTCCGCCACCCGCTCGGTCATGCGGGCGGCGATTCTTGCGACGATACGGTCGGGCTCGATATCACCGTTGCGACGAGAACCCGTCACCATTCGATAGTAGTTACCTCGTCGTGGAGCGGGCACGCCGCATGCGAGCCCGATACTGTCTCGTGGCGACAAAGCAGGCGAAGAATTTGATCGATTCGCGACGGTGCCGACCCGCGCAGTGGTTCCTACCGTGGTCAGTATTCCCCCTACACCGTTGCTGGAGGATGTCGCATGACGCTTTCTACCGTCCCGGACCGTCGCGCCGTCGCCGCGCCGTACGCTCCCGCGCTTGCCGATGACAGCAACCAACTCGACAACGCCGGATTTCTGGCCGCCGTGCGGCGTGCCGCGGCGGGCTTGCGCGCCGCGCGCGTCACGACCGGCGATGTTGTCGCCATCATGCTGCCTGACAGCATCGAGCTGTTGGTGTCGCTGTTCGCCACCTGGCGTTCGGGTGCCACGGCCAGCCTGGTCGACCCGTTGCTGACCGACTCGGAGACCAGTCGGCGGATCGCGGAGGCGGGTGCCGAGATCCTCATCGCGCAGCGCTCACTGGCGGATACCCTGTCGGTTCGAACTGTCACCTCGGTCCGAGAACTCTGCGTCGCAGAACCCGGCGCCACCGAAGCAGCGCCGCCCAGCCCGGAGGCACCGGCGCTGATCACATACGGCGGAGGCAGCAAACGCACCGTGCTCGACCACCGGCACCTCGAGGCCATGTGCCGGCTGGTGATCGAGGTCTTCGCCTTGACCGACACCGAGCACAGCCTGTCGATCATGCCTATGTGGCAGATGAGCGGCATCTTGGTGGGAGCCTTGTCACCGCTGGTCGCTGGGGGGCGCGCCACTGTGGGGGGTGCCGTAGACCCGAGAACGTTCCTGGAACGAATCGAGCGCACCCGACCCACCTACTTCTCTGCGGTGCCCAGCCTGTACGCAGCGCTGTCCGAGCTGCCCGGACGGATTCCGAGAACGATCTCGTCCGTCCGGTTCGCCATCTGCTGCGCGGCGCCGGCCGGGATCGAATTGAAAACGGAGTTCGAAGACCGCTATGGCATACCGATCGTCAATGGATACGGCTTGAGCCAGGTCATCGCGCGAGCGCACTCGATCGGTTCCCCGGCATCCGCTTGAACGGGCAGCCCGATGACACCCTGTTGTAATTTCTGTAGGTCCGCTTTCGTCGGGAGGGCCGGGCAAGACGCCATAATCGCGACCTGCGGTACACCGGATTCCCTCGGCTCGTCCGCTGGGTTCGGCGTGACGGTTCGACTGGCCGAATCGGCAGCATTCCACAGCTGGGCAGAGCTGGGGATGCGACCGGCGCCACCACACTATGGTGAGGCGGTGGCACTCGAGTCAGGTGAACAGTTCGCGGGATTCGTCGTGCGGGCCCGGTTGGGGCACGGCGGCAGCAGCGAGGTGTACCTGGCCGAGGACCCCGCACGGTCGCGGCCGGTGTCACTGAAGATCTTGGGTCCGGACGACAGTCGGTCAGCCGTGGCGCGTGCGCGATTCGTGCACGAATTCGAGATCCTCTCCGCCTTGCGGCACCCCGACATCGTGCGGATGTACGCCCACGGCGAATGCGACGGAAGACTGTGGTCGGCGCGCGAGTACGTGGCAGGCACGACGGGGGCGGCATTGGTGCGCATGCCCCACCAGCACCCGAACCTGCCCCGGGTACTGCACATGCTGACCCATATGGCGGCAGGGCTGGATTTCGCGCACGCCAACCATGTCCTGCATCTCGACGTGAAACCGGCGAATGTGTTGCTCGGCGCCGACGACCCGGCGACGGTGAAGATCTCGGACTTCGATCAGGCCCGGTGGTTGAACCGGCCCGAACCACCATTGGCCACTGATGGTTTCATCGTGGCGTCGGTGCCGTATGCCGCGCCGGAACTGCTGCGGGCGGGCACGGTGTCCCCGGCGACCGATCAGTACTCGCTGGCCTGCGCGGCCGTCGAACTGCTCACCGGCCTCCCGCCGTTCCCAAACCCGAACCTCATGGCCACCGCGGAGGCCCACCTGCACGACGCACCCCCCGACATCTCCGAACGCCATCACTGGATTCCGCGTGAGGTTGACGCGATCCTGCACCGGTCGCTCGCCAAGAAGCCCGGCACCCGTTACGACTCGTGCTCCGAACCCATCCGACTGCTCACCGAGGCACTGCGCGACGTCGATCCACGCCCCTTCGCCCCGTTGCTGAACCGCGTGAAGTCGATATTCGGCCGATCGCCCCGCCGACAGGCGCGGTCGCGTACCCCACGATGACGTTTCGATCCCCGATCGGCAGCGGCCTCCATGTGACGGGGGAGCATTGCCGTCGCCTCGAATGCCGGTCCGATATTTCGCGCGAGTCCGGTGAAGTCGACCGCGTGCGCCCCGGGAAGGTGACCGTCGGGGGTCCGGGCAGACCGGGAGCCAGTGGGCCGGGAACTGTCGGATCCCGCATTGTTTCCGATCCCGCACACCGGGTACCGCCCGTGAGTCATCGAGAGAAAGGGAGTGATGCAAGATGCGCAAGACCATCGCGATCCCATTGACCGCTTTGACCCTCACGCTCGGCGGGGTAGGGGTAGCCGAAGCAGCCCCCATCCCTTCGCCATCACCGCTGGCCCAGGACACCCACGTTGATGACGACAGCAGTGACAAGACCGGCCTGTGGGGCTTGCTGGGCCTCCTCGGCCTCGCCGGTTTGACCGGCCTGGCTCGCCGCAAGGACAACCGCACCGTTCCCACCACCGGCACCCACCCCCGCCAGCCCTGACATAGCGCGACCCGTGGGGCCCCTGTCACGGACAGGGGCCCCACCGGTGTGTGCGCCGATGCGGCCGAGTCCGCGGACTGGCACACCCGCCTGGTCAGCGAGGTGCCAGTGCCGGGTGGCCGACTTCGGCGGCTGTCAGCTTCCCCCTACCCCGAGGGCGGTCAGCAGTACCAGTACCACCGTTGTGACGGCGAAGACGCCGTGACCGGCGACGACCGCAACGGGGAAATGGCTTTCGGCAGTCTGCTGTGGGCCGGCCGCAGCCCGAGTCTGCGGTGGACCGGCCGCGGCCCGTTCGCGGTACACCGGCAGCCAGCGAGCCAGCATGAAGAAGCCGAGCAGGGCTACCGGGATCAGGAGGACGAATGCCGTCCACGCCAGCGCGTCCTCGTCGACGACGAGGTAGATGATCCAGACGATCAAACCCGCGACGGCCAGCAGGAAGTGGCCGAATACCACCGGTGGCGGCAGTTGAGTCGTACCCTGCTCCCGAGTGCCGCCTTTCGAGATCCACGAGGCGAGCAGGACGAATCCGCCTCCTGCGGTGAGCAGCCAGGTGATCAATGCCGCGATGGCCATGACGATCTCCTTTCGGTCGGAACGGATGGGGATCAGCGCCGGAAGCCCGCGGCTTGGCTCGCCTCGTCGGCCACGCGGACGCCGTAGTGGTAGGCCAGCTTTCCGCCGAGGTAGCCCGACACGCCCAAGGCCACGAGGCTGATCGCCGACAGCAGGAGCGGACCGAGCGCCACGGGACCGTGCGGACCGTCGCCCGCTCGGCGCCACAGGAAGCCGATCGCGAAGGCGACCGTGACGGCTATGTTCAGGCTCATGTGCAGCAGACCTGTTCGGAACGCCGGCGTGCCGCTCGGGATCGCCAACAGGTCCAGGAATCCGACGGCGGCCGCGGCCACCGCGCCGAGCACGCCGATCACGATCAACCACAGCGCGCCCTGCGCGAGGAAGTCCGGATCGTCCACGATCCGTGAACCGATGTCGAACACCAGGCTCGCCACCCAGGCGCCGATCGGCACGGTGACCAGGATCGGGTGGAAGGGATGCCCGTATGGGCCTGCCAGCAGCCCGCTGACCGGGCGCTTGGCCTGTTGTAGATCACTGGTCACGACAACCTCCGAACTGATCGCGGCTGTGTCTCTCCGGGGTAGCGGCGGCGGGTGGAGCGAACGTCTCGGCTGGAGATACCCACCGCGTTCCGAATCACCCCCGGCCTTACCGGTCGTTGATCGAGGTCGGCGGTGCTTGCGGCCGGCACCGGGGTGCCGGGCGGGGTTCCGCGCCGGCGAGGTGAGTACCACGGAGGCGCCGACAGCCGCAGCATGAGCAGCGCGACGAGCGATGGGTGACCGAGAATCACTGGCGGAGTTTGCGCGAATGCGTCGGCAGGCTCGGTGCACGCCGATTTCTGGGGCATGAACCAGGCGACGGTGCCGGGGACCGCTTTCGGTCGAAGTCAGTAGGCGAGGGGATAGTCCTCGTCGGGGAGCGGCGTGAGCAGCGACTGATCGATACGGTCGGCGATCCCAGCGGTGTCGAACGCGGTACGAATGCGTTCGGCCAGCGGTGTGAGCGTCGTGGTGTCCAGTCCGAAGTCGTGGTCGGCATGGTAGGCGAGGACGTCTTGCTCGGCGTAGTCGGTGTCGTTGCTCATGGGGAAGGCGGACATGACGAATCTCCTTTCGTTCTGCTGACCGGTGGTACGGCCCCAGCCGGGGGAGGGGCCTGTGTCCCTCCCCCGGCCTGGAGAAGAGTGACGTGACTACGAGCAGGTTGTCCCTGCGGCGATGCCGTCCTCCCTGCCATGCCGCATGATGCGGCGGTGCGCGCGGAGCAGGGTCGCACGCTGTGCTCGAATGCGCCTGGCGCAGGGGCGGCGACGGCTCGCCGCGGAACTCCTTTCCATCAGTCGAATTCGGGCATCACCTCCCTTCTTTACGTCGTCGTATGCGGCTCGGCGGAGGAGCGCGTTGGCTGGCGCGCCCCGCCCCGGGCCGCCTCCCAGGCGTTCCCACCGGGTCCTGGCCGGGTCGCGGGCTCGGCGTGCGCCGTGAGCGCGGCGCCGGGACCGAAGGGTATGGCCGCCCGCGCATACGGTCGCGGGCTTCGCACAGAATCGCGTCCACCTCGGCGAACAGCTGCTCCAGGTCGGGATCGAGCAGCCAGGCGTCGAACTCGTCGATCGACTGCGTGCTCGGAGCGGAACCGGTCATGACGGTGCCTCCCGCCGCAGCGTTCAGGCGTCGATCGCCTGGTGCCCGTCGCCGCGCCCGATGGCGATCTTGCGCGGCTTGGCCCTTTCCGCGATCGGAATCGTCAGCCGGAGTACGCCGTCGGCATAGTCGGCACGGACCTGGTCGGTATCGAAGTTGTCGCCCAGGAACAGTTGGCGGCTGAACTCGCCTCGAGGGCGTTCCGTGGCGATCATCTCGCGCTGTGCGTCGAGTTCCGGTCGGCGTGCGCGGACGGTCACGACGTCGCGCTCGACGTCCAGTCCGAGGGAATCACGGTCGATGCCGGGAGCGTCGATCTCGACGACGAACTGGTCGCCCTCGCGCCAGGCGTCCATCGGCAGTACTGCGGGGCCCGCCGCTGTGCCGAACACCTGCTGCGTCAGACGTTCCAGATCGCGGAACGGATCGGTGCGCATCAGCATGGTCGTCACCTCCAACTCACTCTATCCTGAATAGAACGAATCAGATTAAGTGTGTCACCAGACATAGATTCTTATAGCACTGATGTCGGTGCTGCGCAAGGGTTCAGTGGAGAAAACTTCCTGTGGACCCGGGCTCGGCCAGTCGAACTTCGGCCGGATCACCACCTTTCGGTCGGACCCGCTGGTTCGGGCGAAGTGTCGAGCGATGGGATGGTTCGGGGAGCAGCTCGGCGGGGCGCGTCGTGAGGTTGGTCGCCCGGTCCGCGCAGTCAGTCCGATTCCATCGCAAGGTCGTGGTCGAGGAAGTCCGCGACGAGCGGGGCGATCTCGCGTAGGTGGGTTTCCAGGGCGAAGTGGCCGGTGTCGAACAGGTGAAGTCGCGCTTCGGGTAGATCGGCCAGGTAGGCGTGCGCTCCGGGCGCCGGGAAGAATGGGTCGTTCGCGCCCCAGACGATCAGCGTGGGCGGGGTGTGTCGCCGCAGCCACGACTGCCATTCGGGATAGGCGCGGACGTTGGAGTGATAGTCGAAGGCCAGGTCGACCTGCGCCCGCGTTCGTCCCGGTTGGTCGAGATAGTACTGGTCCAATGTCCAGCCATCCGGTGCGAGCAGTGCGGGCTCGGCGACGCCTCCCTCGTACTGGCCGCGAGTGCCTTCGAGGGTGAGCAGTCGGCGGATGGTGTCGTGCGCCCCGTCCTGGTCGGGGCGCAGGCCGATGAACTCGCGGGCGCCCTGCGACAGCCCGGATTCGTAGGCGTTGCCGTTCTGGATCACCAGCCCGGTGATCCACTCGGGATGGCGCACCGCCAGCCGGAAACCCACCGGTGCTCCGAAGTCGCAGACATACATCGCGAATCGTGACAGTCCCAGCTTTTGGACGAAACCTTCGGTGATATCGGCAAGCCTGTCGAAGCGGTACTCGAAATCCTTTGGGGTGATGGTGTTTCCGAAGCCCGGATAGTCGGGCGCGATCAGTCGGTAGTCGTTGCCGAGCGCATCGATGAGGCGGCGGAACTGGTGAGAGGCAGAGGGGAAGCCGTGGAGTAGCAGGAGGGTCGGCGCGTTCGGGCGCTGCGGGACGGACTCCCGGTAGAACACCGCGGCACCGTCGACTTGGAGGTGGCGGTGCAGGACCAGTGGCAGTTCATTCACAATTCACATGCTTTCTCATC
Organism: Nocardia sp. CY15; assembly: GCF_009829295.1. Classification (NCBI taxonomy): domain Bacteria; kingdom Bacillati; phylum Actinomycetota; class Actinomycetes; order Mycobacteriales; family Nocardiaceae; genus Nocardia; species Nocardia sp. CY15. Next base: position 19,529 of record NZ_VUOT01000040.1, on the reverse strand, counting down.
CCAAAGTGGCATTAGTGATACTCCGATTGGTTCTAATGTGTCAACCCGATGGGTTAGCATTAGTGGCATGCGTGATCTCGAACCGCTGATCGGCGAACCACTGGCTCTGGACCTGGTCAACACCCGACCCCTCGGGGCCGATCTATTGAGCACGCCCCAGCAACTCGCCGCCTGGCTGGACCTGCAGAACGGCCGCCTGTCGGAATCGCTCTCCTCGCCGGCCGGCGAGGACCTCGCCGCTGTGCGGGCGGTGCGTGAGTACCTGACCGCCGCGGTCGAGGCACTACTGCGAGGGGAGCGCCCGCCTGCGGCGGCATTGCGCGGACTGGAGGACGCCCGAGAGGCGGCCCCGGTCACCCGTCACCTCGACTGGAACGGCAACGCGGTCATCGCAATCGCTCGCCGCGCCGGAGACCCCGGTGCACGCGTGGCCGCGGAGCTCGCCGACTCGGCGATCGACCTGCTCACCGACCCGCGCATCTCCCAGCTCAAACGCTGCGCCGCCGATGATTGCGTAATGCTGTTCCTGCCCACCCATCCGCGCAGGCAATGGTGCTCACCCGATCGATGTGGCAACCGCGCACGGGTCGCGCGCTACTACCAGCGCCAGAAGTCACGTTCGACCCGGGACCGGGACGCCGGGGCCTCCGATCAATAACGTCCTCGACCACGCACGGCTGTCGTCATACCGCAGGCGTATCCGCAGCCATCGGATCGGGCGGCAGGTGACAAGAACGAGATGCGTCAGCAGTGGCCGGTCAAGCGGATCGAGGCCCTGACCACCCCACCGCGCGAGCAGCCTGGACCACGTATTCGCTGACCGGTCCGGTCGACCACAAGTGATGTCGGACGCCGGAGCGTGCGGCGGCGATCCCGGATGCGGTCGCCGCCACACGGATGAGTTCAACGGCAGTGCTCTGGACGACCCGTCACCGGCAGCTCGGCGTGGCAACAGCCGTGCGTCGGCTGGTGTCTCGTCATCGATCGCACACTCACCGGACACCGGGTTCGTCGGCGAGGTAGGGCGGTGCCGGATCATAGTGGATTTCGCGACGCACCGCCCGCGCGTGCGCGCGGCCGTGGAGTTGGCCGACGAGCCACAGCGCGCTGTCGATGCCAGCCGAGACACCTTGACTGGTGAGGATGTTGCCGTCGATGACGTATCGTGCGTCTCGGACGACGGTGACGTCTCCGCGCGCTTCGAGTTCGTCCTCGTGCTTCCAGTGGGTGGCGACGCGGCGTCCCCGGGCTGGGCCGGCGGCGTGGAGCAGGAACGCTCCGGTGCAGACGCTGACAACCCACGCGGCATCTGCGGCTGTCCGGGCGATCCATTCGGTGACGACGGTGTTGTACGGCTCCACCTTTCGTGCGCCGCGCCCGCCCGGGATCAGCAGTACGTCCAGCGGTGGGTGATCGTCGAGTGTGTGGTCCGGCAGGACACGGAGTCCTTTGCTGAATCGGACCGGCTCGGGCCGTTCGGCTATCAGGACGGCGCGGTCGGTGTCGTCGCGCAGGATCGCCGATGCGGTGAACACTTCCCAGGGGCCTGCGAAGTCGAGTTCTTCGGCGTTGTCGAAGATGAGAATTCCGTACGTTGTCATGGTTGCCTCTCGGTCGGCTCGGGGGAAGCGGCAGCGCTCATGGGAGCAACGCCGCCGCGATCGACTCGTTCGGGATCGCGCCGGGCGGGACGGCGAAGATCGCGCTGCCGGTGTGCTCGATGAGGGGGTTCATCCGGTCTTCGGCGGCGAGTGCATTCTGCGCTCTGATGAATTGTTCGGGCGGGTTGTTCATGTAGGCGGCGAACAACAGGCCGGCGTCGAGCTGGTTGTGGCCCCCGTGAGTATGTTCGGGAGTGCCGGGCAGGTGTGTGTGTGGAGTCTCGGGGGAGGAGCCCGCGGCCCCGGCGTTCGAGATCAGTGTGCCGTAGTCGTAGTTGTAGCCGCGGCGCAGCATGGGAATGCCATGGACCAGTCGCACATGGGCGCCGGGCGGGATCGCAAGTTCGCCGTCTCGGCCGTGGTGGGTGAGGTCCACCGGATCGGATTCGGCCGCACCGCCCAGGGGCGCCCCATCACTGCGGCGGCGGCCGATGATGCGGTCCTGCTCGGTCTGCGGCAGCTGGTCCCATTCGGCGGTTCTCATGCGGATTTTGCGGAACACCAGGTAGCTGCCGTCCTGGAACCAGCCGGGTTCGTCGGCGGAGCGAACCCATACCGTTCGATCGAACTCGGTGTTGCCCGGGCGGGGGTTGGCGGTGCCGTCCTTGTGGCCGAACATGTTTCGCGAGGTGCCACCGTCGGCAGGACGGCTCAGGAACCCGTGCTGGGTCCAGCGCAGGCGCGCCAGTCCCGGCATGCGTGCCCGCAACGCGCGGAACGTGTGGCTGACGATCTGCGCGTCGTCGGCGCATACCTGCACCAGCACATCGCCGCCGCACCACGCCGGATGCAGGATGTCACCGGTGAACGCGGGTAGCGCTCGCAGGTGTCGCGGACGCTGGGCGGCGAGCCCGAACCGCTCGTCGAACACCGAGGGCCCGAGGCCGAAGGTGACAGTCAGGCGAGCCGGAGCCAGCCCGCTCGCGAAGTCGGTATGGGCGCTGAACCCCGGTGGCGTCCCCGGTTGCTCCGGGAGCGGTGCACCGGCCGCCGACGCGGCGGCGGTCGCCGACCAACCGGCCAGGAGTGCGCGCAGCACCTCACGGTCCGGTCGCGCGACATCGACCGCCAAGAACAGCGCGTGCGACTGCGCGGGGGTCGCGATGCCTGCCTGGTGTGGCCCGTAGAACGGTTCCAGGCGAGTCCCCGGGGTGGTTTCGGGTGCGGTTGCGCGGCCCGCGACCACACCGGTCGCCGCGGCTCCCGCCGTCGCCAAGCCCGCGCCGAACAACCCGCGCCGGGTGACGCGCGGCGATTCGGCTTCATTCCGGTCCGCAGTAGATGTGCTCATGCCCTGTCCCGCCTCCACACTGTCCCCCGTCGCTCGTACTCCATGATTTCCTCGATCGCCACGGCGATATCCGAACCCAATTCCCGCTGCACCAACCACAGAGCGAGGTCCAGCCCGGAGGTGACGCCGCCAGTGGTGACCAGATCGCCGTCGTCCACGACCCGTGCCCGGGTGATCACGCCCCTTTCGCGCTCCAGTTGCTCGATCAGCCGGTGGTGGGTCGTGCACGGCCTGCCCCGCGTGATCCCGGCCGCTGACAGCAGCATCGCGCCCACGCAGACCGAGGCCATCGTGAGACCGTCACGCCGGGCGGCGGCCAGCAGCCGGGGGAGGTGCCCGCGCGCGATCTCGCCGGGCACGCCGGGAGAGCCCGGCGACAGGCCGTAACCGCCGCCGGGCACCACGATCACATCGGCACGCTCCGGAGCCCACCCGGCCGAGACGTCGATCCGGGTGCCGGACATGAGCACCACCGAACCGGGACTCGCCGCAGTCACCAGCTCCACACGTGCACGGGAATCGAAATGCGTCGCATAACCCAACACCTCCAGCGGCGCGAAAATATCCATGTCATCCACACCGTCGAATGCGAGAATCTGCACCCGCCACCCGTCCGGCCCGGTTCCGCTGCGGGCCGGCGGAGCCGGTGTGAACGGACTCGACAGCGCACCCGCTCCGGCGACAGCGCCGAGTCCCGTCCGCAGCGCTGCACGCCGGTTCATGTGCGCTCGCGATCACCGCACAGCGCGGCGGCCATCGAACGATATGCGCGACAGGAGATTCCGGTACGCGTGCCCGACCTGCTCACAGGGAGAAATACGGGTCGTCGAGCACATACCGCCACGACCCGTCGCTCCCGCGCCGTGCGATCTCGGTCGAAGTGGAGAACACCGGGTCACCGTCCGGCGTCGCGCCCGACACGGTGGCATCGTTGGAGATCAAAGCCAGCTCCCCGACCACGTGCACGCGACGGGGCCGCAACTCGATCTTCGCCCCGGAGTCGATCATCGCGGCGAGCGAACTGCGGATGGCCTCGGCGCCGGATCGCCGGTCACCCGGGCTCGGCAACAGCAGCGCCGTCGGCTCGTACAGCGACATCAACGCGTCCAGGTCACCGGCGTTGAAGTACCGCGCGAACAGCGAGGCCAGCTCGGTCGGCTGGGGGGCTCCCAGGCCACGGTCCCCGATCCGTACCGGGCGGTCGTTCCAGCCAGCGTCCTCGACGGCGTCGAACCAGGTGGTCGGCGCGTGCGTCGGGTAGTAGAGCTGGCAGAGCTGACCCGGGAAGGTGAACCAGCTGCCCTTGGCCGGATTGTCACGCACCTGCCGAGCCAGAATCTCACCGAATGCGTAGCCCAGGTCATAGCGCGGCCACACCGCATGCACTCGAGCAGCGAAACCGTCGGACAGCTGTGCACGCCGCAGCCCCGCGATGTCAGCTCCCGTACCCATCTGCATCAGCGCCTCAACCGTACCGAAACGACGCGCGATGCCGTCGCTGGTGTGCAGGGCGACAGCGTTCCACACCGTCTGCACCCGCTGCTCGTCGACACCCTTGCTCCTGAGGAACTCCGCGGCCGCGTCAGCTCCGTCTATCTCGAAACGCTGGTCGCCGTTCGCAAAGTCCGTCGCCCCCAGGTCGTGCAGCAGACAGCTGAGATACAGCAGCTCGTCGTCGTAGTCCGCACCGGCCCGCAACCCGTCGACCGCGGCCAACTCCCGCGCATACAGGTAGGCGCGCACGCAGTGGTTGTAGACCAGCGGCGGCGACACCTCGGCCACCAGCGCGTCCGCGGCCACGGCGAGATCCGAAGCGGGCAGTGCGAACTGGGTCGGATCGGCGTTTTGAACGGTCATCGTGCTCCTTCCGAAATGTGCGCACTCAGTGTGTGCCCGGAAGTAGCGGCCGCCCAGTGGCCAGATAGCCATCTATTGCCCAGATCTGGCCACAGTTTGTTCGTACCTCAGTGCGTGGACTCGGCCATCCGACCGGTCGGCTCCTGGTGGCGATCCACGGACCGCATGGCACGGCCAGAATGGTGAAAGTTGTTGCGGTAGGCCTGCGGAGACGTCCGGGTCAGCCGGGCGAAGTGGTAGCGCAGGGTCGTGGCGGCGCCGAAGCCTGCCTCCTCTGCGATGCGGTCGATCGACAGGTCGGTGGTCTCGAGCAGCTGCTGCGCACGATGCACACGGGCGCGTAGCAACCATTGCAAGGGGGTGGTCCCGATCTCGGCACGGAACCGGCGATTGAGGCTGCGCACGCTGATCGCCCCGTGCGCGGCGATGTCGTCGAGGGTGAGCGGGCGGTGCAGGTTGACCTGCATCCAGTCGAGGACCGGTTGCAGCGATGTGTCGGGGCTTTCGGGGTCGGTGTAGGTGATGAATTGCGCTTGCCCACCGTCTCGCTGCGGCGGCATCACGATCCGGCGGGCGGTGTCGGCGGCCACCTTGGCGCCGAGATCCCGGCGAACCATGTGCAGGCACAGATCGAGCCCCGCCGTTGCCCCAGCCGAGGTGAGTACCGCGCCGTTGTCGATGAACAGCACCGAAGCGTCCACCTCGACGAGCGGATACCGGCGCGCCAGCTCGGCGGCGTGTTCCCAATGGGTGGTCGCCCGTTGCCCGTCGAGCAGTCCGGTCGCGGCAAGGGTGAACGCGCCGACGCAGACGGAAGCCATCCGTGCTCCGCGCGCGGCCGCGTCCAGCAGCGCCTCGCGAACGCAGTCGGCGGGTTCGCGCTGGAACTCGGATTGCCCCGGCACGAGGACTATGTCGGCATCGGCGACGCTGTCGAGAGCCCAATCCGTCTGCAGTCGCACCACACCGTGCACGGGGGCGATGGCGGCAGTGCCGCCGATCGTGACAACCCGGATTTCGTAATGCTTTTGCCCGCTCACGGAATTCGCGGCGCCGAACACGAAGCCCGGGAGCATTACTTCGAAACCGAGCGCGTTGTCAGGAGCCAGTACTGCCACGATCGCCATGGCCAGAATTTAATGGATAGCCTGATAACAGACACCGGCGCCCCGGCGCCGCCCGGGCCGCACCACTGACGCGGGTTTGGAGACGCGGCGAAAACCCCGGGTACTCTCCAGTTCGTTATGGTGTCCGCCGTCCTGCTACTGACTGCCTGCATCCAGCTGGCCTGCGTGGTGCTGCTGTGGACTCGCATCACCCGAATCCCCCGGATCTGGTTGCTGGGCCTGGTGGGCATCGGCGTGGCTTACGACTCGGCGATCGTCGGGCTCGGAGCGACGCTGGGGGAGGGGGCGTTGCTGCATGCTCTGAGTCTCGGCCGATTCGTCGGCCACGCCCTGCTGACCCCGCTGCTGGTGCTCTGGGCGGCCGACCGAACCGGAGCGAGCCCGCGGTGGCGGCGGTCGGCGCTGGTGCTCACCGTCGCATTGGTGGCGTGGGGCGTGCTCACCGAACTGCCGCACCTGCGACTCGTGCCCCGCTGGTTCGCCGATACCCTTCGCTATTCTGCCGAATCCCCGGCACCTCCGGTGCCTGCGCTCGTCGTGACTGCGGTGCTGCTCGTCGCCGGAATCGTATTGTGGCGCAGCGAAGGGCGCCTCTCTCCGTTGCTGAGCACAGGACTGCTGTTGCTCGCGTCCGCGGCGGCCGTGGCCGTTCCACCGCTCGGCAATGTCGGTGAAGCCGTAATGCTCGCCGCATTCACAGGCGCCGAAGTGCGAGTCTCTTCGGGAAGCCGATATGTCGGCGAGTAGCGATGACGAGCCCGAGACGGGCGCCGGCGCTAAGTGGGGACCGCCCGTCTGCCACCCGATGCACTGATGATCCGAAACAAAATGCGCACCGCGCCGGATGTGCGCAACGGCAACCCGCCAGCGGGTCGGCGGGAACTTATATGTTCCTACGTAGATATGCGCATTCATGCATGTTCCTGACGGTAAGGCGAATGCGGTTGCGGCATTGCGGAGAACAGTGGTCCGGGGTGCCGGAGCTGTCGGCCACGGGCGCTGAGTCGACAACCGGCGACCAGGTACGTGAGGCACCCGCTCGGGTGGAGAGCGGATCATCTGGTTCCGACTGGAACCCGTTGGCGGAAACCGACTCCCAACTACTTCCAGCCGATGATCCGGTTGGAAAGCGCATCGCGCATCGCGGCCAGCCAGAACGCGGGGGAGCTCGACGGCCCAGGACTCTCTACACCTGAAGTTCGCCCCTCGCGGTGCTCTATTCCGTGTCATCATTCCTGGGTTCGCGTATTGGTGGAGGGGGACACATGAGTCGGATGTCCGATGCGGACATGCCCGCGTTCTGGCGCAGTGCGGACGCGGCGTCGTTGCGGGGGCAGCAGATGACGCTGCGGCTCAACCGCATTCGGCTCGGCGGGACGGTGTTCGCCGCGGTCGGCGGAGCGCTGACCTGGAAGGCAGGCGCCGTCAATGTATGGGGTGTGGTGGCACTGCTCGGGTTCGCCGCCGCGCTGGCAGCGGAGATCGTGTCGAGCACTGTGCGGCCCGAGCAGGACTGGTATTCCGGGCGCGCGCTCGCGGAGTCCGCCAAGACCTTGGCATGGCGATATGCGGCGGGCGCTGCTCCGTTCCTGCCCTCGATGAGCGCGGCCGATGCCCGCGCCGCGATGCGGGACCGCCTTGCCGCCATCGCCGCGGAGTTCGGCAACCAGATTCCGATCGGAGCGGGCGATGCCGTCGCCACGTCCGCGATGCAGACATTGCGAGCCGCCCCGTTCACGGAGCGCAAGGCTGTCTACCTCCGGGACCGCACCGAAGACCAGCGTCAGTGGTACGCGAACAAAGCCGAGGACGCGAAGCAGAAGATGTCTCGGTGGCGTGTTGCACTGGTTTTCGGAGAAGTTCTGGGATTGGTGTTGGCCGGGTTGCGCGCGTTCGGCGTCTGGGAGATCGACTGGTCAGGTGTCATCGCCGCCTGCATCGCCGCGGGTACCGCATGGATGGGCATCAAGCAGTACGCGGCACGGAACTCTGCCTACGCCACGGCAGCGAACGAACTGGCCTTGCAAGCCGACAAGCTGGCCGATGTCTCGGAAGTCGAATGGCCGCAGGCCGTCGCGGACGCAGAAGAAGCCATCAGTCGCGAGCACACCATGTGGCTGGCATCCCGCACCGCCAACCTGCTGTGAGCTCGTCCCGGCTTTCGTAGCTCCCCGATGCGCGCCATGCGCTGCACTTCTCTGGACCCGGAGAGGCTGTCCCGCGCAGCGCGGTCGGCGTCTGTTTTGTCCGTGTCGTCCGTTATGGCTGGGCTCGACCGGGACACCGTCCGTGGCGGATTCATCCACGGTTGGTCGCGCTCGGTGGATTGTCAGCGGTGGGCGGCATGGTAGGCGCGGCCCTGGGTGGCCACGATGCGCACCAGATCACCCAACGCGATCTCCACATCGGCGAGGTGCAGACCCCACGTCGCGTCCGGCACGGCGTACAAGTCGGGGCTTCCCGGCTCCGGAGTCGCCATCAGCACGTTCGTGTCGCCGTTGCGCAAGCACTGGAGCCGGTAGCGTTCGGCGGGATCGAGCCACGGGGTCGGCGCGACGACAGCGGACGCTCCGTCCCGCAATGCCAGTTCGACGCCGAGCGGGCTGGGCACCGGATTCACGCGCAGGACACTGGCGGCGACGCGAGATTCGTTGCGGTCCAGAGAAACGGGGTTGGTGCAGGCGACTTCGTAGTCGTCGCCATACGGACGTGGGAGCGGCTCAGGAGTCACGGGGTTGCGACCGAATCGGCTGTCCGGTGGGGGAGTCTCGTCGTATGTCTGCCAGGCGAGCACACACCCTGTCTGCTGCTCGGCGCGGCACAGCGGCAGATGCTGGAAATCGCCGCCGACGTCGCGGTTCTTCGGTACGACCACATTGCCGCCGAGCAGGATCGCGGACACGATCCGATCTCGTACCTCCGGCCGCGGGTCGATTTCCTCCCTGATCAGTTGACGCAACATGCGTGTACCCTGCGAATGTCCGATCAACACCACCGGTCTGCCGTCTCGGCGCTCGCCGATGAACTGCCGCCAGGCCCGCAGCACGTCCTCGTAGGCGATCCGCGCCATGTCGGCGCGCCGCTCGGAGGTATACGCCTTCTCCGCCGCCAGCGCGGCCAGGGTTCGCTGCCGGTACACCGGCGCGTATATCCGGCAGACTTGGGAGAAGCGGGCCGCCTGTTGTTCGGCCACGGCTCGGATCTCCGGAGTCACCGAGGTATCGGCGTTGGGGGTCGGTTCCAACGATGCCGTTGGATAGACGTAGAAGCAGTCCGAGCCCGAATCGTTCGCCGCCGGTTCGTCCCGCACGTCCGGCTGCCCGGCCCGGCGTACCGTTGTCGCCGAACTCGCTCGGCACGGATCATCCGCCCGATCCGGTCGGCACAACCACACGACGCCGACGTCCGCGACCGGGTCCGCCGCCGCGCTCACCGGCAGCCCCGCCAGGACGCCGGCGCCACAAGCCGCCGCCGCAACCGTCCGCCGCCACCAGCTATCCCGCATCGCACACCTCACCGCTTCGCGCGCGACTCTGAGCCTGTGCCCCGCGACACCGCGCATGTTCGGAGGGGCGGCCTTCGACGGCGTCAGCTTAGCGACGATCGCGCCCGACCAGAAGCGATGTCGAGTTCGAGCCGTGCCCACCACCGTAGGTGATCCCGCATCCGTGGTGATCCCGCATCCGCGGTGATTCGGCCGAGTCGCACGGGCAACGGATTGATCGGCTTTTATCGAATTCGTCGACCAGCGAATCGAATCACGCTCGACTCATGGTGTATTCACGTCCATCGTGTTATGCATGAGTCATGCATGATGACCGCACCGGCAATCTGCTCGGAGCCGCGGCGCTGGCGGTGACCGATCTGATGCTCGAGGACGTGACCGAGATGTCAGGGGCCGGCCCAAGGGCTGCCTCGGCACTCGTGGTGCTGGCGACCTCCGCCGCGCTGAGCGGTACCGAGCTCGGCAGGCGGGTGGGTCTGAGTCAGTCCGCGGCGGCGCGGATGATCGACGGGCTCCTGCAACGTGGATTGGTCGAACGGCGGCCGGGTCAGGGCCGTGAGGTGTCCATCCGGTTGACGCGGCGAGGCCGCACCGCGGCTGCCGGCATTCTCGCCGCACGCAGGGATCGGTTGACCCGAGCCCTGGCCGTCCTGGACCCGTCCGAACGCGCCGCCCTGTCCGAGTTGCTCGGCAAGTTGCTGACCGGGCTGTACGGCGAGGTGGGCGACGCCGATCTGTTGTGCCGCCTGTGTGACCGTCGCTGTTGCACAACCGATGCCATCTGCCCGGTCGGACAAGCAGTGCGGGAGCGAACCGGATGACGTCGGGCGCCACGCTGGCGTTGGTTTCCGCGGCCGCGTACGGTCTGTCCGATTTCACCGGTGGCCTGCTGGCTCGACGCGCTCACTTCCTCGTCGTCGCGTTCTTCGGACAAGTCGGCGGCCTGATCGTCGCCCTGGTCACCGCGCCGTTGTTCGCCGCCGCGGCGGATTGGAAAAGTCTTGCGTGGGGTGCCATCTCGGGGGCCGGTACGGCGGTCGGCATGCTGTTGCTCTTCCGCGGGATCAGCCGAGGCGCCATGAGCGTGGTCGTCCCGGTCAGCGCGGTCAGCGGTGTGACGCTGCCGGTGTTGATCGGGGCGCTGTGGCTCGGCGAACGGCCATCGCTTCTGGCCTGGGCGGGGATCGTGGCGGCGATTCCAGCACTCTGGCTCGTCTCGCACGGCCACGGCACCGCGGGCAGATCGACAGCCGCGACCGTGGACGCACTGCTCGCAGGCACGGGCATCGCCCTCCAGTACCTCGCGCTGGCACAAGCCGACGCGGCGGCCGGAACCTGGCCCGTTGTCACCGGACGCCTGGCCGCGATCGCCACCCTCCTGCCGCTGCTGCATCGGACCATGCCCCGCCGCCCGCGTGCCACCGCGCTCGCCATCCTCCTGTCACTCGTCACCGGGGTCCTGGCCGCCCTCGCTCTGGTCTGCTACCTGCTAGCGACCCGGGAAGAACTGGTCGTGATCGCCGTCGTGCTGTCGTCCCTCTACCCCGCGATCCCCGTTCTCCTCGGCATCGCGGCGCTCGGCGAACGCTTGACTCGGAGCCAGGCGTTCGGGCTCGCCGCGGCCGCCGCCGCCCTCGGTCTACTGACAGTCGGCTGAAGATCGGATCCGGTCGGTGCCGCCGCCCGGCGCGGGCCGTCGAAACAACCGTCCTGGTCAGGCGGCAGACTCGGGTAGGTTCCGGTCGGCGCGACTGCTCGTCGTCGGTAACGGCTACGGCGAGCAAGCTCGAGGATTGGTCGGTCGTCATCGCTGTCGACATCGGGTCGACCCCGCCGTGGTGGGAGCGTCAGTTGTCCGGCAGGCGGCCACTTCGCGGATCGGTCGAATCCGGCCCGGAAAGGTCTCGCTGCCACGTCACAGTCAGATGGTCGCGCTCGCCGAACCGGATGAGATGTCTCGCGAGCACATCCTCGAGCCGCGGCAGATCCTCGGCGGCCGCGTCGATGCGCAGATGCAGTTCGCCTTCCCAGGCGGTGAGGGTCGCTCGCCCGACTTCGAAGTCGATCCAGCCCGAGGCGGAGTCCGCCGACCATGAACCGCCGTTGCGTCGCCCGAGATGCGCGACCAGCTGCTTGCCGTATCGCTCGGGTCGATCGGTGCGCACCACCGACTGGGACGAGGACAAAGGAGCCTCTGCGGTCACGACGCGGCCCGCGATCGAGATTCGACGTCCGCGAGAGGGGCACCGAGGACCTGTAGCACCATGATGCGTACCAGCCTTTGGGTTGCTCTGCATTCGCGTTTTCATGCCGATTGCGGCGCGTGTAGCCCGACCGAAGGACAGCCCGGCAACGCCGACGTGGCAATCGTCTCGGGACTACCCCCGCGAACTGCCATTTACACAGCGGCACGGGACCGCCTATCCGACATAGGTACCGATCGAGTGGCGATTGCACAGCAACCTTCCAGTGCTGGCTACGTAAACTCTCGACATGACCGATCTGGCGGAATTCGCTCGGCTGATTGCGGGCGACCACGGACTCTGCGTCGTCTCGACCCTCCGGGCGGACGAAACGATTCAGTCGTCTGTGGTGAACGCGGGTGTCTTGGCGCACCCTGAGACCGGTACGGACGTGGTGGGGATCGTGGTGCGCGGCGATGCCCGCAAACTGGACAACCTACGTGCCCGGGCGCGCATGACGATCGTCGTCCGGGTCGGTTGGCAGTGGGCCGCCGTCGAGGGGCCGGTCTGGATCGCCGGGCCGGACGACCCGGTGTCCGGCATCGATGCCGAGCGGCTGCGGCTTCTGCTGCGTGAGGTGTTCACCGCGGCCGGTGGCGTCCACGAGGACTGGGAAGAGTACGACAGGGTGATGGCCGCCGAACGTCGTGCGGTGGTGCTGATCGTGCCGGATCGTGTCTACGGCAACAGCTGAGGTTCCATTCGTGCCGTGTCTGCGAGCCGTGTGTGAATCCGACGACGGCTACGGCGGTAGGTGACGACTTCCGGCTCTGTTGGCAGTGTGTCAACAAATGTGCTGCGCGCGAGGACGCGTCCATGGCGGCGCAGGGCCCGCTTCGTCATGGCTCGACCGGTCGGTGCTGCTCGATGAGCATGCGGGCCATGCGCTTCGCGCGCCGGGCGGCCTCGAGGTCGCCCTCGGCGGCGGAGATGATCGAGCCCTTCATCAGGATGTGCCAGGAGCGGGCGAAATCGTCCGGGTCGCACAATCCCGCCGCCTCGGCACGGCTGCGTACGATGCCCCGGATATTGTCCAGATATCCGATGCTTGCCTGCCCGGCCGGATGTCCCGCGCCGAGTTCGAGCAGCACGTTGATGAACGAGCAGCCGTCGAAATCCTCGCGCTGCTGGAACCAGTCGTGGAAGACGTCGAAGATCGCCAGCAGTTGCTCTTCCGGTGTGTTGCCGAGCAAACGGGACTGCTTCTCGACCAGGCCGAGTGTCCACAGCTGCTCGCGGCGCTGCAGCACCGCGAGGACGAGATCGTCCTTGGACGGAAAATGCCGATACAGTGTGGCCTTGGCGACACCGGACGCCGCGATCACCTCGTCGGTGCCCACCGCCCGGACGCCACGCCGGGTGAACAACGTGTATGCCGTCGTCAGGATTCGCTCCCGGGCAGGTACCGCGGGTGCGGCGTGGGAAAGGTTCGGAGTCGCCATCTCCCCGTCACGATATCGCTGTACAGACAGGCCTGTCTATGTTAGGAAAGAAAGACAGGTCTGTCTTGAGGATGCAGGGTGGGCCCTAATGTCGAGCGCGATACGCGCGAAACGAATCGAGTGCCCGTATGAGCACAGCACTGCACGGTCAATCCGGCCCCCTGCACCCACCAACCGATGAGCCGGAGGATGCTCGCCGCAGACTGAACGCCACCATCGAACACCGCGGTAGCGCGGTCGTTCTCCATGCTCGTGGCGAAATCGACGCCTACACACTGCCGACGTGGCGCCGATTACTGCGCGAGGCCGCCGCGGCTACCGCGGCGCCGAATCCGATCGTGATCGATACCACCGGGCTCGATTTCATGGCATGCCGTTCCCTGCTGGTCTTGGCGGAGGAATCCGAGAGATGCCGGCATCAGGGTATGCGACTGTGCGTGGTCGGCCGCTCGGTCCTGGCCCGCATCGTGACCCTCATCGACCTCGACGCTCAACTGCCCATCTACTCCTGCGTCGAGGACGCGGTGGCCGACTCGGCGCTGAACGGGCGTTCCCATGGATGCCGTGCCGCAGGGCAACGTGGCACGGTCGCGTCGGTAGCGAAGATAGGAGATCCATCCGGCGCGTAGGCGGCGCTGACGGCGGCGAACTCGGTATCCTCCCCGGATTCTCTTGCGCTCGAACTCGATAGAACGGGCGTCGCCGCCGAGCATGTTCGTCATTCCCTGCCTCTACCGTCGCGCGGTCGAATAAACTGGCCCTGCGTGGACGGCAACCCGAAACCCCTTCGCAGAACTGGACTTCGGGCAGTTGTCGGCGTTTGCCAGCCGGACAGCCGAAGGGGAGGCGATGTCCCAGCGCCCGATCAGCCATACGACCAATTCGGAGCCGAACCGGAACAGCCATTCGAAGCGGCGCATCGTGATCGCGTTCGCGGCGGTGGTGCTCCTGGCTGTGGCCGGCGCGATCGCCTACTCGGTGTTCCGGTCGCAGCCGCAGGCACAGCCCACGGACTCGGCGCAGCCTGGAGCGACTATCGCGCCCGGCTCGAAGCTCAATATTCTCGCCAACGGCGATCACCCGTGGAGCATGCTCATCCGCTCGGACGCCGGAGGGGAATGCGGCCTCGCCGCCAATCACACCGCGCCGCCGTGCAGCTTGCTGATCCCGGAAGGCACCACGGTCATGCGCTTGGAAGCGACCTTTCAACAGCGGTTGATCTACGATCAACCGCCGCGGGACGGATTCCTGTGGTACGGCTGCGATGAAGGGCCCAAGTCCAGAACATGCACCTTCACAGTTACCCGACCGGGCGGAGTGTGTATCACCGGCGTCGATCCGGAGTTCGTGCGAGTCGATGGCTGTGCGACGCTCTACGAAGACGGTGTGCTGGACCGCCTGCCCAAGGCCCCGCCGGAATTCTCGCGTGTTCCCGTGAGTAACCGTTTGACGTGGAGTTTCCCGCCCGGCGTGTGTCAAGGCAAGTCGGGAGTGACGCGCTGCTGATGGCCGAGCCCGGTCGTTACGACGTCTTCATATCCTACAGTCACGCGCTCGACACCGAACTGGCGCCGGCATTGCAGCGCGCTTTGCGTGGACTGGGTCGCCGGTGGTATCGGCCGTACGCGCTGCGGGTCTTCCGCGACAGGACCGGCCTGGGCGTGAACGCCAGCCTGTGGCACGGTATCGAAAGCGCTTTGGTGAAGGCGGACAACTTCGTCCTGCTCGCCTCTCCGCCTGCCGCCCGATCGGTGTGGGTACGCCGGGAGGTCGAGTGGTGGCGGGCGCACCGTTCCCCGGAGACATTCCTAGTGGCGCTCACCGGTGGGGAGATCTGCTGGGACGAGGCGACGGGCGATTTCGACTGGGACCGTACGGATGCGCTCCCGGACTGCCTGTCGGGTTGGTTCTCCGCGGAGCCGAACTACGCGGATCTGCGCTGGGCAAGGAAAGAAGCTCTCTCCCTGCAACACAGTGAGTTCCGCAGCGACGTCGCTTCCCTGGCCGCCGCCGTCCACAAACTCAGCAAGGACGAGATAGAAGGCGAGGACATCCGCCAGCGGCGGATCACCCGGCGAATCATCGGCGGTGTCGTCACCGTGCTGAGCGTGCTGCTGGTCTTCGCCCTGGTCGCGACGGTCCTCGCGGTACGGGCACAGCAAGAGGCGCTGGATCAGCAACGGGTCGCGGCAGCACGTTCCCTGATCACGGCGGCGGATGCGGCGAGGAACGGCAGTCCCCCCGACATCGACACGGCCTTGCGGCTGGGCGCGGCCGCCTACGCCAACCTGCCGAATCCGGAGACGACGGCAAGCCTGGTCCACACGCTCGCCGGGAGCCCTCTGGCCACCGTGCTGCCGGGCAGATTCGGACGAGCCACCCCGCTCGCCTTCGCGCCGGACAACCGGCTGCTGGCACTCGCCGACGGCGGCAGAAGTCTCCAGTTGTGGAACCTCGACGGCGAGCGGCCCTCCCGATGGGGCGACGCACTGGCTTCCGACCACCTGATCGAGTTCCTTGCCGTGTCCCCGAACGGGACGTTACTTGCGGCGGCGGGGGCCGGCATCCTGCGACTGTGGGACATCACCGATCGTGCGAAACCATCCCGAATCGAGTTGCCCGCGATGGAGATCGTTCCGGTCGGCGCGCTCGGCTTCTCGCCGGACGGCCGGTTGCTGGCCGTCGGCTTCGGCAGCACCCTGATGCTGTTGGACGTGAGCGAGACGCCGGGCCCCCGGGTAGTGAGCTCGATCGACACAGTGGGCTCGATCTTCACCGGTGTGCCCGCACGTGTCACATCCGTGGCGTTCGCGAGCAGGACGCCGACAGTGGCGGTGAGCTATACCAACGGTCTCGTCGGCGTCTGGGATGTTCGCGACGCCAGGGCGCCACAGAGTCTCACCGGATCGTGGATCGCGAGCACTCGGGCCGTAGCGCAACTCGCACTGTCCCCCGACGCCTCACTGGTCATCACCTCCGAGCAGGAAGCGGTCTCCTTCTTCACCCTCGAAGCAGGTACCGCGCGGTTGGTCGCTCACGTCGACTCGCCCGCCGGGCCGACCGCGACACCGACAGACCTCTGGAACGCCGGGTTGTCCACCTTTTTTCCGGATGGCCGCTCCGCCGTCACGATCGTCGGTCACACAGTGGTGTGGTGGGATGTCACTGCGGTGGACGCACCCAGGGAGACCCGTCGATTCACGGTCGAGCACACCGGCGGCATCAACCATGAGGCGCTGACAGCGAACGGCCGATGGCTGGCCACCAGCGGCGACAACGGCCAGGTGATCTTGTGGGACGTCACCGATGCGAACCGGCCGCAACGGCTCTCGGCGCCGCTCGGCGGACTGGGCGCGGACGCGTCGGAAATGGCGTTCGCTCAGCGGCGGCCCGTCGTCGCGGTCGCCGCCGGCGACACCGTCGGGCTGTGGAGTCTGGAGGCCGGCCGCCGGGTGCCCGGCGGGCAGGTACGGCGACCGGGGAACACGATCACCGCGACAGCGATCTCCCCGGATGGGCGAATCCTCGCCGTCGGCGGATCCGACCGGACCACGACGTTGTGGAACATCGACGACCTCGCCGAGCCCCGACCGGTCGGGGCTGCTTTGACCGACTTCACCAATATCGTTCGCGCCATCGCCTTTTCTCCAGACGGCAAGTTACTTGCCGTCACCGGCCATCCGGCCATGATGCTGTGGGACATCACCGACCCCGGAAACCCGAAGCGACTGAGTCCGAAGCCCGTCGGGCGACCCAGCATGACGACGGGTCTGGCATTCTCACCGGACGGCCGCACCGTCGCGGCCGCGCGCGAGCGCGATTTCGTCGTCCTCTACGACGTCGCCGACGTGACTCGCTCGATCAGTGAGTTGGGTGGCACATCCCAGACCGCCAGGCACCTGATGTTCTCCCCGGATGGCCGCACCCTCGTGACCGGCGGCAGCAATCCGGGCGTGCTGCTGTGGGACGTCACCGACCGCGCCCGTCCGTCGTTGTCGGGGCAACCGCTGCCCGGCTATCCGGACTCCGTTCACGGGGTGGCGTTCGCGCCTGACGGCCGGACCCTTGCGGTGACCGCCGACACCGCCCGACTGTGGGACCTCAGCGATCGGCAGCGTCCGCGCCCACTCGGCGCTCCGATGGAGACCGGCGGATCGATGAGGCCGGTCGCATTCGCACCGGACGGGCATACCTTGGGAATCGGTGCTGCCGACCACACCATCGCTGTCTGGGATCTCCGTGGGCTCGAGGAACTGCGCGCCGATCCGCTCCGGACCGCGTGCCGACGCATGTCGTCCGTACTCGACGAGGCCACCTGGTCGTTCTACGCTCCCGGCCTCGACTACCACGACGGCTGCGGACACTAGCCCGAGGACGCGCGAACTCGAGAGTGCGGTGACGATCACGCCCCAAGCTCCGTAGTTCGAGAGTCGCCGGTTGGTCGAGTGAGTTGAACTCCGCCGGTCGACATGGATCGGCGCAGCCCGAATCGAACGAGCCGGTCCGATCATTCCCCGCGAATCCTCTGGCGGCTGTTCCTTCGCGTGACGCGAGCGAAATATTTGTGTTCGCGCTGATCGCAATCCTGTTCCTCGGCACATGCATTCGGTTGACTTCGGTATCACCTCCGTTCGGCGTCACCCAGGAGAGGCGCAGCGCCCTCGGACAGAGGGCGCGGCGACGCTCGGACGCCGGGGTGCCGCGCGCGTAATGCTGGGCCTCGAGGACAGCGCCGAACCGAGGACAGACAGAGGAGCACCACATGACAGCGCAGGCCACCGCAACCCCGACCGACGCCTTCGCCGCCGACCGGCAGGACTACCTGCCCTGCGCCTACACCGACCTGGCGACCTGCCCGTTGCCACCGGCGCAGCATCGGCTTCCGGTCGCGATCGAGGCCGGTGAGCAGATCCCGTACGAGCGGCGCTGAACTCCATGAGCGATACCACATCCCGGATCACGACGTTGTCGTTCCTGACTCCGGGCAATTATCTCGACGACGACCCCTACTCGGGGCTCGAGGACACACTGCAGCTGTTCGAGTACGGTGAGAGCCTCGGTTTCGACGGTGCGTGGGTCCGGCAGCGCCATCTCGAGCACGGCGTCGGGTCGGCCGCGGTGTTCCTGGCCGCCGCCGGGCAGCGCACCAACCGGATCGAGTTGGGCACTGCCGTGATTCTCATCGGATACGAGAGCCCGTTCCGGCTGGCCGAGGATCTGTCGCTGGCCGACGTGCTCTCCCGGGGCCGGTTGCAAGCCGGTTTCAGTGCGGGCACGCCGCCGCATGCCGAGTTGATCGGAAACCTGGTGTTCGACGGGGAGTGGCGCAATTACGATCTGTCCTACGGACGGATCACCAGGCTGATCGACAACCTGCGCGGCGACTACCTCGGTGACACCGACACGGTGATCCACTCCCCGGGGAACATCCAGCGACCCCGCTTGCAGCCGCACAATCCCGGCTTGATCGACCGGCTGTGGTACGGCGGCGGCAGTAGCCGTTCGGTGCGCTGGGCAGGCGAGAACGGGCTCAACCTGCTGACCGGGAATATCGTCTTCGGCGACCGCAGCGACGATTTCACCGCCACCCAGCTGAGCTTGATCGGCGACTACCGCCGACTGACGGATCCGGTCCGGCCCGGCCGGGTTGCGGTGGGACGCGTGATCGTCCCGTTCGACAGCGCCGACCGCACGACCCGCGAGCGTTACCGGCAGTACGCGGCGAGCAGGTACGAGCGCACCCTGGCGCCACAGGGGGAGCGGCGGGTCCTGTTCGCGCCGGACGTGGTCGGAAGCGCCGAGGAGATCATCGAGCGGCTGCGGGCCGATCCGGTGCTCACGCGGACCTCGGAGTTGCGGCTGGAGCTGCCGTACGAGTTCTACCGGGCCGATTACGAGCAGATCTTGCACGACACCGTCGAGCTGATCGCCCCAGCTTTGGGCTGGCGGCCCGCGACGAATCGGCCCCGCACCGAGCGCGACGCCGGAGAGGTGGCCGCGTCGGCCTGAGCAGACCGCTCGACGCGGGTGACCGTCGGCTGGGATCGTCAGGATTGTTCGGCGAGCGCGGCGGCGAACACCGGCCATGAGCTGTGCAGGTCTTCCTGCCAGTAGGACCAGGAATGGGTGCCGTTGTCGCGCAGCTCGAATATGGCGGGAATGTTCAGCTCACCCAGTCTGTCACGCAGCTGACGGGTGCAGTGGTCCGCGAAGGTCTCCAGTACGCCGCCGATGAGTAATTGGTCGAACAGCTTGCCGGGATGATGCTCGATACCGGCGCCGTCGAGTGTGTCGTGTGGTCCGGGTGCTCCGGTACCGGTCGAGACGTAGATCGCGGTTCCCCGCAACTTGTCCGCGTGCAGATACGGGTCGTTGGCCGCCCAGGCGGGATCCGTCGGCGGAC
>NZ_VUOT01000039.1:0-54156 GCF_009829295.1 Nocardia sp. CY15 | reverse complement strand
AGCTACCGCCTCAAAGACCGAGACCTCGGCCGCGTCCCCGCGGCCAAAACCAACGACTGAAACCAACCAAAGGGTGGGTCAAGATTCCAGCGAACAAGCCGGGTCACGATTCGACCGACGTTGACACACCGGACACGGTGTCGGCGACTCGCCGTGGATTGGGCATGACGAACACAGACAACTCGGCAATACTGGCACACGAACTCCTGGCAGAACATGGTCTCGACAACCAGTGATCTACCAGGAGTTCTTCATGTTCGGGCTATGCCACACCAGACCGACGGCCATTCACCCGCAACAATATTCACTCACCCCGGCACCACCAAACCCAGCACAGCCAACTCCGCCGACAACTCACAAGCGGCCACGGCTGACGACAGTTTCCGGACGCTCACTCAGAGCTGCTCGAGCATGCGGCCAATACCTACCGCGACGACGATTTGGCGGCCGCCGCCCAACTGGCGGCGGTGACCGATCTGATCCCGACCGGTGTCGACGATGGAAACTAGAGTGACACCCACACCGGAGGAGGTGTTGAGCTGGGACGTCTCGGCGCTGGTCGGCATCGCAGACAGGTCCAACCACATCGCGGACGTGGTCCTGAAGACATCGAACTCGATGCGTACCGTGATCCACGACCTCGCGTGGCAGGGGCAAGCCCGCGGCATGGCCGAGGACAAGACCGACCGCGAGCAAGCCCAGATGCGCACCATCGCCACCGCGTTCTACGACCTCGGTACGGCATGCGCGGGCGCTGCCCGCGATATGGAATACCCGCTGGCGGAGATCAAGACCATCTTCCAGCACTACGTCATCTCACCGGTCACCGTCGCCGAGGACTGGAGCATCACCGGGGTCGATGACTGGAGTTCGGAAGGGGGGACGCAACTCGTACGACTGAACGGCTTGGTGTCGACTCTGGCGACGGCCGATGCCCGGTGGGGTGCGAAGATCGCCGAGGCCAACGAGAAACTTCAACTATTCGAGTCGACAGAGATCCTGTTCCAGGCTGCCAATGACGGCCTGCCGCAGCCGCCGGGCGGGTGGAGCAACGATCCCGCCATGAGGATGGCTCAGGAAATCGCTTACGGTCACGCCTGGAGCAAGCACCGCGAGCACTTCAAAGGAATGACGCAGGACGAGCTCGCGGAAAAGGTTTATCACATCATCCAAGGTCCCCAGATGGAGCGTCTGGGCAAGGATAAAGATGGCAATCCTGTCATGATGAGTTTCGATGGGTTCATCGTCATCGTCGACCCCCGCACTACTGATCATGGCACCGTCTACCGGCCGGATGATCCATTAGGTGAGTTCATCCGCGTCACCAACCAGACCACGGATCCATCACTCGACCCTGGCAGGGCCCCTGGCACCGGGGGGACACCTCCCGGAAAACCCGGCGGTAATCGCTAGGCAGCGACAACGACTTCAGGAGAGATACCGTTGCAATTCGATATGTCGAAACTGACGCTTGCAGAACGCGAGTTCGTGGACGGAGCGCTTGCCAGCTGGGTCGGGGTGTCGACGAGCGCGCCGGTCCCAGTGCGCGCATTGCGATTTCCCGACCGTGAAAGCTTCAAGGAGGAGACCGCCAGGCTCCGTCGCGCGGTCCGCGACGGAGCAATGCTGACCGAGGTCGAGACCGCCAGGGTGCTGTTCTTCAGCGAACTGGCCTTCGGCAGCGACCTGTTCGGCGCGGGCGTCGAGTTCCAAATCGTGAACGCGGTACGCGACGCCGAAGGAATCGCGATCCTGCGTGCGCTGCAACGGAAGCTTTATACCCGCGCCGGTGCCGAAGCGCTGTTCGAGCCCGAGCTGTACGCACCTCAATAAAACCCGATTTGCAGATGGATAGCCCGCAGCGACACCGGAATAGCGAGCCGGCAGACACGCAGGCGGCACGTCCTTCTTCCGGTGCGGCGAACCGGTCGCGGCGGCAGCCCAGGCACTCGCCCCGGCAAGGGAAGCGCTGTCGAGATGACCGGACCGTCGAGACCGGGAACGGATCGGTGAGACGACCGAGCCTACGGCGTCGCCGCGATCGCGAGACCCAACAGCGCGACGACCTTGACGACCTCCAGGCCGATGTACCAGAAATGAGCGTGCGAGCGCGGTAGCTCCTCCCCCGCCAGCACCCGATCGGCGCGGCGGGACAGCGGCGGGCGCACCGCCAGGATCTGGACCGCCAGCAAGATCACGGCCGCGCCCAGCCACCACCACGTCGCCCGGCCGGGCCCGATGATCAGTGCGGCGACCACCAGCAGCGCGGCGAGCGCGACCTCGGCGACGTTCAGTGCCCGGAACACCAAGCGGCCGATGCCGAGACCGAGCGGCAGCGTCACCCCGGGGGCGCGGAACTTCAGAGGCGCCTCGAGGAACGAGATGGCCAGCACCATGCCGAGCCAGAGCATGGGCAGAAACCAGAGGATGTGCTGGGCGATCGTATCCACGCCGCGGACCTTACCGGTGCGACGCGAGGGCGGGCAGGGCCGAAAGGCCCGCGCCGCTCAGAGCTTGACCAACGTCCGGCTGTACTGCGGGATCAACCGGATCTTGCCCGCGGTGCCGAAATCTATGGTCACCGTGGCCAGCGGCCCGAAGCCCTCGGCGGCGATCACCCGGCCGAGACCGTACTTGTCGTCGCTGACCCGATCGCCCACGGCGAGCACCAAGTTCGTGTTGTTGCGTGTCGCTCCGCCCGGAGCGGGCCTGCGCGGTCCGCGATCGCGCAAGCCGGGGCGCGGCTCCGACCAGCCGTCGCCGCGCGTCCAGTCCCGCTCCAAGCCGTCGTCGTCCCCGCCACGCCGCCGGATGCCCCTCGTCCCGGGTGATCCGGCCGGCTCGAGCCGCCGCCAGTCGATGAGATGACCGGGGATCTCCTGCAGGAATCGCGATTCCGGGTTCGAGACCGGCTGCCCCCAGCCCGAACGCACCACGGCACGCGTCAGGTACAGCCGCTGCCGGGCCCTGGTGATGCCGACGTAGGCCAGGCGGCGTTCCTCGGCCAGCTCGGTCGGATCGCCGAGCGCCCGCATGTGCGGGAACTGCCCGTCCTCCCACCCGGTCACGAACACCACCGGGAACTCCAGCCCCTTGGCGGTGTGCAGCGTCATCATCGTGACCACTCCGGAGCCTTCGTCCGGGATCTGGTCGGTGTCGGCCACAAGCGAGACCCGCTCCAGGAACGCCGCGAGCGAACCGGGATCCGGCTCGCCTTCGCCCAACTCGGGCAGTAGCCCCTCCTGCCGGGCCGCCTCCGCGTTGTTGTGCGCCTCGGAGCTGAACTCGCGCGCGACGCTGACCAATTCGTTGAGGTTGTCCAGCCGCGCGCCGTCCTGCGGATCGTCGGAGGCCTCCAGCTCGGCGCGATAGCCGGTGCGCTCGAGCACCGCTTCGACGACGTTGCCCACATCGGGGAAGTCCGAGTCGGCGCGCTCGCCCGCGGCCCGGATGTCGTCGAGCAGATCGAGGAAGCCCGCGATGGCTCGCTGCGCGCGTGTGTTCAGCAGCGCCACCTTGCCTTCGGCGGCGTCGCGCAACGCGGCGGCGAAACCGATCCCGCGCTGTTCGGCGTGCACCGCCACGCACGCTTCGGCGCGGTCGCCGATGCCGCGGCGCGGCGTGTTCAGGATGCGGCGCATGCTCACCGCGTCGTCCGGGTTCTCCAGCACCCGCAGGTAGGCGACGATGTCGCGCACCTCTTTGCGCTCGTAGAAGCGGACGCCGCCGACCACCTTGTAGGGCAGGCCCATCCGGATGAAGATCTCTTCCAGCGCTCGGGAGTTGTTGTTCGTGCGGTAGAACACCGCGACGTCGCCGTAGTTGGCCTCGCCCTGGTCGACCAGCCGGTCGATCTCGCGTGCCACGAACGACGCCTCGTCGTGCTCGTTGTCGGCGACGTAGCCGGTGATCAGGTCGCCCTCGCCGGAATCGGTCCACAGCTTCTTGTCGCGCCGGTTCTCGTTGCGGGAGATCACCGCGTTCGCGGCGGAGAGGATGTGCTGGGTGGAGCGATAGTTCTGCTCCAGCAGGATGGTCTCGGCGTCGGGGAAGTCGCGCTCGAACTCCTCGATATTGCGGATCGTCGCGCCGCGGAAGGCGTAGATGGACTGATCGGCGTCACCGACCACGCACAGTTCACTCGGCGGAACCCGGTCCTCGCCGGCGTCTGCCACGTGGTGGCCGACCAATTCGCGAACCAGGACGTATTGCGCGTGGTTGGTGTCCTGGTACTCGTCCACCAGCACGTGCCGGAACCGGCGGCGGTAGTACTCGGCGACCTGGGGGTGGTTCTGCAGCAGCGCAACCGTCTCGCCGATCAGGTCGTCGAAGTCCAGCGCGTTCGCCGAGCGCAACCTGCGCTGGTATTCGGTGTAGACCCTGGCCACCAGGCCGGGCAGCTCAGTGTCGTCGGATTCCGCGTCCGCGGTGGCGCGGGCAGGGTCGATGAGTTCGTTCTTCAGATTCGAGATGGCGGTCGCGAGCAGGCGCGCGGAGTACTTCTTGGGGTCGATGTCCATGTCGCGGCCGATCATGGTGAGCAGGCGCCGCGAATCGTCCGCGTCATAGATCGAGAAGTTCGAGTTCAGCCCGGGCAGCAGCGCCGCCTGGGTACGCAGGATGCGGACGCAACTGGAGTGGAATGTCGACACCCACATGGCGTTCGCGCGCGGGCCGACCAGCCCCGTCACCCGCTCCCGCATCTCCGCGGCGGCTTTGTTGGTGAACGTGATGGCCAGCACTTGGCCCGGCGTGACGCCGCGCGCGGCCAGCAGATAGGCGATACGGCGGGTGAGCACGGCCGTCTTGCCCGAGCCCGCTCCGGCCACGATGAGCAGCGGGGAGCCGGTGTGCACGACCGCCGCGCGCTGCTGCGGATTGAGGCCGTCGAGCAGCCGTTCGGCCTCCTCGGCGCGCCGCTGCTCCCGCTCGACGCGCCGCCGCTCGCGCTCGGCCTCTGTCGGCGGCGCCTCGGGCACGGCGGCAGGCCGCGACCCCTCCGTCGCGTCACCGCCGGCGAACTGCGGTTTCGATGTCGGATCCGGGTGCACGACCCGGTCGGCCTGCGTCTTGGGAGCCACCGTGATGTCCATCGTCCATCCACGCTACCGGCGGCCACCGACAGAGATGAAGTCCCGGGCGGCATCGGTATCGGTTCGGCGCCGGCGGGCTGAACGGCGCGTGAACTCCCGCTGGTGGGAAGCCCGGGCGAAACGACCTGCGCTTCTCGCGCGATTGCCAAACGTATACGTTTTGCATACCTTCCTGCCCGTGGCAGACTGGCCACATGCTCAGCGCTCTCGCAAGACATCCGATTCGGCTGCCTGCCGGACATCGGGACTGCGGAGCCTGTACCTGAGCGCACCATCTGGGGGGACAATACAAGGCCCCACCAGGTCTGTTTCACGGTGAAAGAACTGATCGGTAACGAGCCTCGAGCACGCGCCGATCGATGTTCTGACACGAGGAGATGAATGATGAGCACCCCTGCCACGACGACCGGGTCCGAATCGGCGCTGCCGCAGACCGAGGCCGAGATCGACAAGCTCCGCAAGGAGATCGATCACCTCGACGCCGAGATCCTGGCCGCGATCAAGCGCCGGACGGAGATTTCCCGGATCATCGGCCGGACGCGTATGGCGTCCGGCGGGCCGCGCCTGGTGCACAGCCGCGAGATGAAGGTGCTGGAACGCTTCAGCGAACTCGGCCAGGAAGGCCACACCCTCGCCATGCTGCTGCTTCGCCTCGGCCGCGGTCGTCTCGGCCACTGAGCTGACAACCTGCGGCGCGCTCGCGAGCCGCTTCCCATAGGCCGCCCCGGGTGTAATGCACCCCGGGGCGGTCGTTTCATGTCCGCATTCAGGTGAGGGCGATGTACTTGGTGGACAGGTACTCCTCGATGCCCTCGGTGCCGCCTTCCCGGCCGAAACCGGACTCCTTGACGCCACCGAACGGGGCGGCGGGATCGGAGATCACGCCGCGGTTGACGCCCACCATGCCGGATTCCAAGCCTTCGGCGATCCGCAGGGCGCGGTCGAGGTCGCGGGTGTAGACGTAGCTGACCAGACCGAATTCGGTGTCGTTGGCGGCGGCCAGCCCTTGCTCCTCGGTCTGGAAGCCCACGATCGGCGCGACCGGGCCGAAGACCTCCTCGCGCAGAATCCGCGCCTGTGGCGGGACATCACGCAGCACGGTGGCCGGGTAGAACCAGCCCGGACCTTCGGGCGCCTTGCCGCCGATCAGCACCCGCGCGCCCGCCGCAACGGCGTCGTCCACCAGTTCCCCGACCGTCCGAAGTTGCTCCTCGTTGATCAGCGGGCCGAGTGTCGTGTCCGGGTCGGCGCCCGGTCCGAGCCGCACGCTGCTCGAGATCGCCTCGACGAATTTGGTCGTGAACTCCTCGAGCACGCTGTTGTGCACGTGGAAGCGGTTGGCGGCGGTGCACGCCTCGCCGCCGTTGCGCAGTTTCGCCAGCATCGCGCCCTGCACGGCGGCATCGACGTCGGCGTCGTCGAACACCACGAACGGCGCGTTCCCGCCGAGTTCCATCGAGGTGCGCAGCAGCCGGTTCGCGGATTTCTCCACCAGCTTCTTGCCGACCTCGGTGGAGCCGGTGAAGGTGAGCTTGCGCAGCCGGGGATCGTCGAGCAGCGGCTGGGTCACCGCGCCGGAGCGGCTGGAGGTGAGCACCGACAGCACGCCGTCGGGCAGCCCCGCCTCGCCGAACAGCTCGGCCAGCAACAGCATCGTCAGCGGCGTCGCCGAGGCGGGCTTGACGATCATCGTGCAGCCCGCGGCCAGCGCGGGACCGATCTTGCGTGTGCCCATGGCGAGCGGGAAGTTCCACGGCGTGATCGCCAGGCAGGGTCCGACCGGCTGCTTGTGCACCATGATCCGGCCCGCGCCCGACGGCGCGTGCAGGTAGCGTCCGTGCACCCGGACGGCCTCCTCGCTGAACCACCGGAAGAACTCGGCGCCGTAGCGCACCTCGTTGCGGCTCTCCGGCAGAGCCTTGCCCATTTCCAGGGTCATCAGCAGCGCGAAGTCCTCCGCGCGGGCGGTGATCCGCTCGAAGACCGAGCGCAGGATCTCCCCTCGCTCGCGGGCCGGGGTCGCCGCCCAGTCGTCCTGCACCGCGACGGCCGCGTCGAGCGCGCGCACCGCGTCTTCCGGGGTCGCGTCCGCGACGTGCGTCAGCACCTCCCCGGTCGACGGATTGTGCACCGCGAAGGTGCCGGCGCCGGTGGCGTCGACGGGCCGCCCTCCGATCCACAGCTGCTTCGGTACGGATTCGAGAAGTTCGCGTTCGGACACCATGCGGCCAGCCTATGCCGCGCAAGCGCATCCCGGAACGCACGCGGGCGGCCGGATCGCGGCGGTCCGCGGGCTCGGTATCGTGCGCCGCCCGTACCGCCGGTCGTGCGGATGGCCAAGGTAAGGGCGGTGTGGCACAGCGGGTTTTCACCTCGGCGGTGGCGTCGGCCCGCCCGGCTCTCCGGGCACGCATCCGTGCGCGCGGCCGTGCCTGCTTGTACTCTCGGCGAACGTGAGCAGCGACATCACCGCGACGGCGGCATGGCGGAAACTGCACGATCACCACGGCACCGTCGCGGGACGGCACCTCAGGGAGTTCTTCGCCGACGACCCGGCCCGGGGCAGCGAGCTGACCGTCCAGGTGGCTGACCTGCACATCGACTACAGCAAGCACCGCGTCAACCGGGAAACGTTGCACCTGCTGGTGGAATTGGCGCGCGAGGCGGGCGTGCCGCAGCGGCGGGACGCGATGTTCGGGGGCGAGCACATCAACACTTCGGAGGACCGCGCGGTCGGCCATGTCGCGCTGCGGCTGCCCGAAGGCGCGAGCATGACCATCGACGGCGCCGACGCGGGCGCCGAGGTGCGCGAGGTGCTGCGACGGATGGGCGAGTTCGCCGAGGCGCTGCGCTCCGGCGCATGGCGCGGGGCGACCGGCGAGCGCATCACGACGGTGGTCAACATCGGCATCGGCGGATCGGACCTGGGGCCGGTCATGGTGCATCAGGCGTTGCGTCACTACGCGGACGCGGGCATCGGCGCCAGGTTCGTCTCGAACGTCGATCCCGCCGACCTGGTCGCGAAGCTGAACGGGCTCGATCCGGCCACCACGCTGTTCATCGTCGCCTCCAAGACCTTCTCCACCCTGGAGACGCTCACCAACGCCACCGCGGCCCGCCGCTGGCTCGTCGCCGCGCTCGGCGAGGACGCCGTGGCCAAGCATTTCGTCGCGGTGTCCACCAATGCCGAGCGGGTCGCGAAGTTCGGTATCGATACCGAGAACATGTTCGGTTTCTGGGATTGGGTCGGCGGCCGCTACTCGGTGGACTCGGCGATCGGCCTGTCGGTGATGGCGACCATCGGCAAGGAGCGCTTCGCGGAATTCCTCGCGGGCATGCACGCCGTGGACCGGCACTTCGCCGAGGCGCCGCTGGAGGAGAACGCCCCGGTACTGCTCGGCATGCTCGGCGTCTGGTACTCGAACTTCTTCGGCGCCGAGTCTCGTGCGGTACTGCCGTATTCGAACGATCTGGCCCGTTTCCCCGCCTATCTGCAGCAGCTGACCATGGAGTCCAACGGGAAGTCGGTGCGCGCCGACGGCACCCCGGTCACCACTTCCACCGGTGAGATCTTCTGGGGTGAACCGGGCACCAACGGCCAGCACGCCTTCTACCAGCTGTTGCACCAGGGCACCCGGCTGATCCCGGCGGATTTCATCGGGTTCGCCCAACCCACCGACGACCTGGCGACCAGCGACGGCACCGGCAGCATGCACGACATCCTGATGAGCAACCTGTTCGCGCAGACCAAGGTGCTCGCGTTCGGCAAGACCGCCGAGGAGATCGCCGCAGAGGGCGCCGATCCCGCACTCGTGCCGCACAAGGTGATGCCGGGCAACCGCCCGTCCACCACCATCCTCGCGCCCCGGCTCACGCCCTCGGTGGTCGGTCAGCTCATCGCGCTCTACGAGCACCAAGTCTTCGTGGAGGGCACGATCTGGGGCATCGACAGCTTCGACCAGTGGGGTGTCGAACTCGGCAAGCAGCAGGCGCTCGCCTTGGCCCCTCTGCTCACCTCGACCGAAGAGCCGCAGCCGCAGGACGATTCGTCGACAGACTCGCTCATTCGCTGGTACCGCTCGCATCGCTAGTGCCCGGTCCGGGTGACTGCCCGCGCCGCGCCTGTTCCAGCCGGTGGACGACGTGCGAGGTCGAGATGGCGGCCAGCGTGCCGACGATGCCCAGATCGAACACGACCTGAACCATGGTGGCGACCTTCGCGGCGGGCCCGACCGCGTGCACGTCGCCGTAGCCCACGGTCCCGAGGGTGACGATCGTGTAGTACAGCGCGTCGGTGCGCGTGTGCAGGCCCTCGAACTGCCCGGGGATGCGCAGCTCGAGCACGTAGTAGTACAGGGCGAAGAACGTCACCACGACGCACACCACGAGCAGCACGTCGTTGATCTGCCCGCCGGCCGTCCTCGGGTTCGTGATGTAGCGGCGGACCCGCCACCGGGCCAGCCAGACCAGCCCGGCGACGCCTACGACGAACGCGATCAGCCCGAGTATCCGGCTGGGCCGCCCGAAATCGGTCCGGAGATCCAGCGGCAAGAAGTAGTAGAACAGCAGGACGCATCCCACCGTGAGCCCGTTGCGCAGGGCGCTCGACCGCCTGCCGTTTCGGCGACGCTCCGTCATCCCTTCATCATCTGCCGAGGTAGGACATGCGGGCAGGTGCACGCGCCGGGCGATCGCGGTCCGTCTTCCATCCAAGGCGCTCGTCTTCGGCACGGCGGGTGTCGCGACGGTCGGCAGCGCCGATCCGCTTCCGACCGCGGCTGGAGAGGCCGAAGGTGTGCCGGACGCGCTACCGACTCAACCCTCGAGAACCCGATAGCGCCCCGCATGCTCACGCAGGATCAGATCGGCGCGCTCCCTCGTCGGCGCGACCAGCTCCGCATTGCGCAAATCGCTGTCGCGGACTTTGGCGCGCGCGGCGGACGGCGTGCGGCCGCCGCCGATGTGTCGGTCCAAGAGGCGGTCCTCGAGCACGTCGCGCGCCGCGTCCAGGTACCAGCACGCGTCCAGCAGTGCGCGGACCGCCGACCACCGCCGCCCCTCGAAGTCGTCGAGCAGCAGGTAGTTGCCCTCGGTGAGGACGATGGATTGCCGGTCGAACACCACGCCGCCGGGCACCGGGGCATCGATGGTCCGGTCGAAAGTGGGCCATGGCACCGGCTCACCCACGGGCGTGGTGCGCAGGCGTCGCAGCCCGGCGACGTAGCCGTCCACGTCGAAGGTGTCCGGCTCGCCCTTGCGCGCGAGGCTTTCGGTCGTTCGCAGTTCGTCGTTGCTCAGGTGATAACCGTCCATGGGCGCGATCTCGGCGACCATCGCGCCGGCCTCGGCATTGATCGCGTCGCGCAACGCGACCGACAACGTGGACTTGCCCGCGCCCGGCGGACCCGCGATACCGAGCAGATACCGGCCGCGCTCGGCCCGAGCCCGCACTCGCCGGGCCAACCAGCTCACCGGTCTTTCCACGAACTCCCCTGCCACCGCCGCCACAATACTGTCGCTTCCCGCTCTCGCGCCGCTGCCGTGGACATCCCGCGATCCACACTCGTCCACAGGATGACCCGAATGGTCGGACATGTGAGCCATCGCTTGTCGCTCGGAGCGGACGGCCATAGCGTCGTCGCCATGAGTGCGATCGAGAACAAGAAGCTGCTCGCGGACATCTTCGAGCAGATGTCGCTCGGCCATGCCCGTGCGCTGAGCGACGCCATGGCCGACGACTTCCGCTGGATCTTTCCCGGCGACTGGTCCTGGGCCGGCATCTGGGAACCGAAAAGCGTCGTGCTGGAGCAGCTCCTGCGTCCACTCATGGCTCAGTTCACCGAGTACCGCAACACCGCGGAGACGATCATCGCCGAGGGTGATCGCGTCGTCGTGCAGGCGCGTGGCCAAGGCGTGACCACGCGCGGCGAAACCTACGATCAGACCTACTGCTTCGTCTTCCGAGTATCCGAAGGCAAGCTGCGCGAAGTGGTCGAGTACTGCAACACCGCGCTGGTCGAACGCGTGCTGACCCGGCCCGCGTGAGGCAGGCGGCTCAGACGAACGCGCGCTCCACGATCGCGCCGGTGTCCACGCCGGTGGGCAGCGTGCCGAACGCGATACCCCAGTCGTCGCCGAGCCGGGTGGCGCAGAACGCATCGGCGACGGCGGGGTGACCGTGGCGCACCAGTTGCGCGCCTTGGAGCACGAGCGCCATCAATTCCACGACCCGCCGGGCGCGGTACTCGATGTCGTCGAAGTCCGACAGCTCCTTGCCGACCCGGGCGATCGCGTCGTCCAGTCGCGGGTGCTCACCCTTGGCCGACGACACCTCGTCGAAGTAGGCCTCGACGGTCTCCGGCTGACGTCCCATGGCACGCAACGCGTCCAGCGCGGCGACGTTGCCCGACCCTTCCCAGATGGACATCAGCGGCGCCTCCCGGTACAGCCGCGGCATGCCGGATTCCTCGGCGTATCCGTTGCCGCCCAGGCATTCCAGCGCCTCGGCCGCGTGTGCGGGCGCCCGCTTGCACACCCAATACTTGGTGACCGCCAGCGCGATGCGCCGCAGCGCCGCCTCGGCCGGATCCCGGCCCGCCCGGTCGGTGGCCCCGGCCAGCCGCATCATCACGGTGGTCGCGGCGTCGGACTCGATCACCAGATCGGCGAGCACGTTACGCATGGCGGGCTGGTCGATCAGCTCGGCGCCGAACGCCTTCCGGTGCCTGGCGTGGTGCACCGCGTACACCGTGCCCGCACGCATGCCGGTGGCCGAGCCGATCACGCAGTCCAGCCTGGTCATGTTCACCATCTCGATGATGGTCTTGACGCCCGCGCCCTCCGCGCCGACCAGCCAGCCGACGGCGTTGTCGTAC
Source organism: Nocardia sp. CY15 (assembly GCF_009829295.1). Taxonomy (NCBI): domain Bacteria; kingdom Bacillati; phylum Actinomycetota; class Actinomycetes; order Mycobacteriales; family Nocardiaceae; genus Nocardia; species Nocardia sp. CY15. Next base: position 42,188 of record NZ_VUOT01000039.1, on the reverse strand, counting down.
TCGATCTCCGAGGAGGCGTTGGACTTGTTGCCCAGCTTGTCCTTGAGCCGCTGGATGCGGATGGGATTGCGGGCGCCGTCCGGCAGCACCCGGGGCAGCAGGAAGCAGGAGAGTCCGCCGGGCGCCTGCGCCAGGGTGAGGAACATGTCCGACATCGGGGCGGAGGTGAACCATTTGTGCCCGACGATCCGGTAGGAGCCGTCCGGCTGCGGCGTGGCCGTGGTGGTGTTGGCGCGGACGTCCGAGCCGCCCTGCTTCTCGGTCATCGACATGCCCGCGATGAGTCCGGCCTTGGTCGACGGCTCGCGCAGGCCGAAGTCGTAGACGCGGGAGCCGAGCAGCGGTTCGTACTTCGCCGACAGTTCGCGGTTGTGCCGCAGGGCGGGGACCACCGCGTAGGTCATCGAGATCGGGCACATGTGGCCCGCGTCGGCGACGCCCCAGGTGTAGAACTTCGCCGCGCGCGCCACGTGCGCGCCGGGGCGGTCGTCCAACCACGCGGCGCCGTGCAGGCCGTGCTCAACGGCGACGCGCATCAGGTCGTGCCAGTGCGGGTGGAACTCGACCTCATCGATGCGGTGGCCGTAGCGGTCGTGGGTGCGCAGCACCGGCGGGTATTCGTTGGCCAGCCTGCCCCACTCCTGCGCCTGCGCACCGCCCGCGAGCGCGCCCAGCTCCCGCACTTCGGCTTCGGCCCAGCCCGCGCCTTCCCGGTGCAGACCCTCGAGCAAGGCCGGATTGCGCGCGACGTCGAACGGCACGATGTCGGGCACCTGATTGAAGACTTCATGCGTCTGCATCTGACACTCCTGATTCCAGCCGAGCGCTGCCTGCGCCCGGGTCGTCGCGCACGCCGAGCGCGCGGATCGCGAAAGCGATGAGTTCGGGGACGACGGATTCGCCGTGGGGCGCGTCGGTGAGCGGGCCCACCAGAACCTCGCCGATCGCGCCGACCAACGCGGCCGCGCTGATCCTCGGGTCCTGCGGTGGGAGTTCGCCGCCCGCGATACCCTCGGCCACCGCGGATTCGAAGGTCTCGGCGAACGCGCGCCGGAAGTGCAGGCGTTCGCTGTCCACGGCGGCGTCGACCGGCTCGGCGAGCAACACGTAGGCCAGGTTGGGGTTCTTCAGCGCGCGGCCGGCGAACGTCTCCACCGCGGCGGTCACCCGTTCGATCGCCGTTCCGCGCGCACCCGCCGCGGCCACCGCGGCGACCTCGCGGGCGACCACTTTCCGGAACACCGCGCGTACCAAGGCGGCCTTGCCGTCGAAGTTCTTGTAGACGGTGCCGGTGGCCACGCCCGCCTCGGCCGCGACCGCCGCCATGGACAGCGCGGCGTATCCGCCGCTGGACAGCACCTTGGTCGCGGCCTGCACGATCAGCCCCGCCTGGGCGTCCAGGCGGGCCTGCACAGCAGGGGTTCTGCGGTAGGCCACCCAAGAAGTGAAGCACGGATTCATTTCTTCACACAAGGGTGCTTTTACGGCGTATGGTCGAGCGCGTGACCGTACTGATCGAACGCAACGGCCCCGTGACCACCGTGATCCTGCACCGGCCCGAGGCACGCAACGCGGTGGACGGACCGACCGCCGCCGCGCTGGCCGAGGCCTTCCGTGAGTTCGACGCGGACCCGGACGCGGCGGTCGCGGTGCTGTGGGGCGACGGCGGCACGTTCTGCGCGGGGGCCGACCTCAAGGCGCTCGGTACCGAGCGCTCCAACCGCGCCGAGGAGGATGGTGACGGCCCGATGGGGCCGACCCGGATGCGACTGTCCAAACCGGTGATCGCCGCGGTCTCCGGCTACGCGGTGGCAGGCGGGCTGGAACTCGCGCTGTGGTGCGATCTGCGCGTCGCCGAGCGCGACAGCACCTTCGGCGTCTTCTGCCGCCGCTGGGGCGTCCCGCTGATCGACGGCGGCACCGTGCGGCTGCCGCGGATCATCGGCACGGGCCGCGCCATGGACCTGGTGCTCACCGGACGCGCGGTGGGCGCCGACGAGGCGCTCCAGATGGGTTTGGTGAACCGCGTCGTGCCCACCGGCGAAGCCCGCCGCAGCGCGGAGGCGCTCGCCGCGGAACTGGCCGCGCTGCCGCAGACCTGCCTGCGCTCGGACCGCATGTCCTTGCTCGAGCAGGAGGGAATGACCGAGGAGTCCGCGCTGCGCAACGAGTTCCGGCACGGCCTGACCGCGCTGGCGGGCGGCGCTCTGGACGGCGCGCAGCGCTTCGCGTCGGGCGCGGGACGCCACGGCGCTCGCGCCTGAGCCAGATGGGCCGACTGAGCGTCGTCGACGAGATCTTTCTGCGGACCCACCGCGGACTCGGCACGCCCATCGCCCTGCAAGGGCTGTGGCGAACGGCCGATCGGGTGGACCCAGCGCTCCTGGTCGGTGTGCATGAAGCCCTGCGCGCCGGACCGCTGGGGCGCAGGGTGATTCGCGCGCGCGTGCCGGGCGCTCGGCGAAGCTGGCGACCGAACGTCCGCGCCTACCCGATCGCGCGCGCCGAGGGCGTTCTCCCGGTCGCGGAACTGCTCGACTGGGCAGACGCGCAGGGCGCCGGGCTCGATCCGGAATACGGTCCCGGGTGGCGGCTGTCGACCGCCGCGCTGGACGACGGCGGCTCGGCCGTATCCCTCACGTCCTCGCACGCGCTGGCCGACGGGCGAGCGCTGGCGCTGGCCGTCGACGACGCACTCGGCGGATCACGGGTGCGCCCGCCGAATCCCGCCGCGCGGGAATCGGACTGGTCCGACGCCCGGCGTCAGTGGTCGGTCGTCCTGCGCGGAACCGCGGCGGCACTCCGGCACGGGATACCGCCGCGGCCCGCGGCCGCGCTCCGGGACGAGCAGCCACGCGGAGGCGACAGCACGACGCACAGCGCGATCCTGCAATGTCCGGCCGCGCTTTGGGACCGCGTCGCCGCGCGAGACGGCGGCACGGCCAACAGCCTGTTCATCCACCTCGTCGCGACCATGCTGTGGGACAGCGGGTTTCCGGGTGCGACGATCGCCGCCAGCCTGCCCGTCGACACGCGCGACGAACCCCGCGTCGACAACGATCTGGCCATGACGCGCATCGCGATCACCCGAACCGACACCCCGGGGACTATCCGCGCACTCGCCCGTTCGGCGTACGAGCACCGCATGTCCGCCCCGAGCGGCATGCCCGAAGAACTACTCCAGGTGATCCCGGACCGCTGGGCGCACACCTTGTCCAAAGGCGCGGGCGAACTCGACATCTTGTGCTCCAACATCGGAACGCTGCCCGCCTCCTTGCGCACGCTCGGCCCGCACCGCTGCACGGGCGTCGCCGCCCGCGCCATCCATCCCGGCCTCACCACCGCGCGACTGCCCCGCACCCGGCTCTCCGGCTATCTGTGCCGCATCGGCGAGGACTACGTGCTCAGCCTGGTGAGCCTCGATCCGGCGCGCATCGGTTCCGCCGACGCGTTGCGCGAGTTGGCCGGGCGCGCGGTGAGATCCGCGGGACTGCGCGCGTACGCGTGGTGAACTAGCGGCCGCAATCGACGCGAGACCGCGTCGACCAGCGACCGCAAACTCGGATCTGGTATGAATCAATAGTTTATTCGCCATTCCAGGCAATTCGGGCGATGCCGACGAGACCGCTTTCCGGTCGCGTCGGCCGACTCGCCGTGTCGGCGCGATCACGGGTCTGAGCGGCACCGCCCGATAGAGTTCCACTGCCGCGTACGCCGAATGGAGTTCGCGACGAAGCATCTGCCGTGCGGGCCCGTTCGCGTACGAAGTTCCGATTCGATCGATACTCGACTGGAGCATGATGAACCGCAAGCATTCGCGTACCCTTGCCGCGATCATCGCGGTGATCGTGGCCGCTACCGGCTCTTTCGCTGTTTCCGATACCGTTGCGGGGGCCGAGCCGGGTGTGGTCGGCACCGGCGGGCTACATTTGATCGCGTCGGTGGACTACAACAACGTCGTATCCGTCGGCGGTGATGTCGCATTGGGCATTCCATTCGCGCACGCCGCCAAAGTGTCCGGGGACTTCTCGGTTGTTTCCGATGGCGCCTCGGCACTGCGTGCGGGGCAGATCGTCGCCGGGTATCTGATCGGCTGCGCGGTGGACATTTCCGACGGTATCTCGGTGTCCATCGCCGCGGCCGCGGGCGCCGGTGTCGAATTCACACCCGGGATCGTCATCGAGCTGGGTGGGATCGATTTCGGGGAATTCAACGAGTACGGGATGCTCGAGGAGTTGCCGGTCGTCGTCGCTCCCACCATTGCCATCGGCGCGGACACCACCTTCGGCGTAAACGGCGAACTCGGCGGTGAGATCACGGTGAATCTGGCGCCGGGCAGTGTGACCGCGGCGGTTATCGCCGAGGCGGACCTGGACGAGGAGTCGACGTTCCCCTTCACCTTCGCCCATACCAACACCGCGTTGAATGTCAACGGATGCCTTTCCCCGGCCTCCGCGATGCCGTTCATCACCGTCCGGGCCGAGGCAAGGAACGGCATCGCGCAAACGACGGGTTACGGTCCTCAGTTCGTATTCTGAGCGCGGCTGCGCACTTCTGCTCGTCGCTCACCCGGATAAAGCGGCATCAGGACGGCACATCTCTAATTCTCGGACCGGGCGCGGAGTGATTCCGCGCCCATCCACGAATCCCTCTTCCTACTTCGCACCGCCGCTCGGCTTCCGGCGCCCGCCGTGGCCGATACGGAGTTCGCGCAGTAGGTGAGGGCGCTCAGGAGTGGACGCGCTGGAGGACGTCGGCGGGGACAGGGATGCCTGGGGTTAGGTCCGGAGAGTCGACCGGAGCGTCCCACACCGGGCGCAGGGGAAGGACGCCCGCCCAGACGCCGCCCACCTCGATATCGGCCTCGTCGTCCTTGGGACCGCCCTCGCGAACCTTCACCGACGCCTCGGTGAGGTCGAGAGCGAGCACCGCGGTAGCGGCGAGTTCTTTCTTGTTCGGCGGGCGCACGCGCGACCAGGAGCCGGGCGCGGCGTGTTCGACGATCACGCGCAGCCCGTGCACGCGCTCGGCGGGGTCGGTCACGGCGCGAGCACGGCCGAGCACGACGGCGGAGCGGTAATTCATGGAGAAATGCATGGCCGAACGCGCGTAGACCACGCCGTCCACCAGAGTCACGGCTACCGAGATGTCATTCGCGAGTGCCGCGCGCATGTTCCCCGCGCCGGTCGAGCCGTGCAGGTAGAGCGTGTCGCCGTCGCGGCCGTAGGCGGTCGGCAGCACGACCGGCGCGCCGCCGAGCAGCACGCCGAGGTGGCAGATCAACCCGGCGTCGAGCACCGCGTCCAAGTCGGCGCGATCGGTCCGGGCCCGGTCGGTCGAACGGGTCGGTGTGCTGCGTGGCGTCGGGGACAGTGGCGGCCGTGGGTGGACTGGTGCGGTCATGCACTCAGCATCCAGCCGGGAATGGCATGATCAAAGTGCCAATTCGATCGATTTTCAGCAGTCCACTTCCGGGGGCCGCCCATGCTGGAGGACCTTCCACTGCACCTGGATCGCGACGCGACGCGACCACTGTCGGTGCAGATCGCCGACCAACTGCGGCGCGCCGCGACCACCGGACCGCTGCGCGGCGGCGACCGGCTGCCGTCCACCCGCGCGCTGGCCGATCGACTCGGCGTGAGCCGGACCGTGGTCTCCACCGCCTACGACCAGTTGCACGCGGAGGGCTGGATCAACGGCAGGCGCGGCTCAGGCACCTACCTGACCACCGCACCGGCGGACATGCCCGCGCGCACCGTTTCTTCCTCCAGTACGGACGCCGCGCCGCGTCTGTTCGACCTCTCCCCGGGTGCTCCGTGCGTCGAGGCCATCGATCCGGCAGCGTGGCGGCGCGCCTGGCGCGCCGCCGCGGATCACGCCCCGCTGGTACGCAAGGACCGCGCGGGCGAACCGGAATTCCGTACGGCGGTCACCGAGCATCTGTTGCGTCACCGCGGAATCGGCGCGGGCAGCGGCACCGTGCTGCTCGCCACCGCCGGTACGAGCGCGGCGGTAGGCGAATTGGCCGCCGCACTGCTGCGTCCGGGCGATGCCGTCGCCATGGAGGACCCGGGTTACCAGCGCGCCGCCGGGGCCTTCGCGGCGGCCGGTCTCGACGTGATCGCGGTCCCCGTGGACGGGGACGGCCTGCGCGTCGATCTGCTGCCGCCCCGGATCAAAGCGGTGTATTGCACTCCCGCGCATCAGTTCCCGCTCGGCGCGCGGATGCCTGCGGCGCGGCGGGTCGAACTGGTCGAACACGCGCGACGATCCGGGATCTTCGTCATCGAGGACGACTACGACGGGGAATTGCGCTACGACACCGCACCGCTGCCGTTGCTCGCCACCATGGCTCCCGACGTCGTGGTGCACTTGGGCACGACCAGCAAGATCCTGTCTCCGAGCCTCGGTGTCGGCTGGCTGCTCGCCGCCCCCGAGATCGCCGAGGCGGTGCTCGCCCACCGGGAGCGCACCGGCACCGGCCCGAGCCCGGCGGGCCAGCGGGTGCTGGTCGCCTTGGCCGCCCACGGCGATCTGGCCAGGCACCTGCGCAGGCTGCGCCGCGCGCTGCCGCCGCGCCGGGCGCTGGTGGTGACCGAGCTACGCCGCCGGGGACTCGGCGTGCTCGGCGACGACGCGGGATCGCACGTCGTCGTGCCGGTGGAGTCGGCGCGGGCCGAGCGGCGCGTGGTCGCGGCGGGGCTGGCGTGCGGTGTCGCGCTCGACGGCCTGGCCCGATACCACCTGGGAGCCCGCCGTGAGCACTTCGGCGTCGCGCTCGGCTACACAGCGCTGCCCTGGCCGGAACTTGCCGCCGCCGTACCGTTGGCCGCCGCGTGCCTCACCCGGCCGTAGCATGGTCCGCATGAGCGAACAGGACATCTTGGCGCGCATCAAAGAACTGGTCGACCAGGAGCACCAGCTGCGCTCGCAGGCCAGCCACGGCGAATTGGACCCCAAGACCGAACGCCAGCGCCTGGCCGAGCTGGAAGTGATGCTGGATCAGGCATGGGACCTGCTCCGCCATCGCCGGGCGCGGCTCGATCAGGGCCGGTCCCCGGATGGCGTCCAGGCGAACTCGGTGTCGCAGGTCGAGGGTTACCTGCAGTAGGCGTGGCGATGTCGAGCACACCGACCGACTACGACGTCATCGTGATCGGTGGCGGACCAGCGGGCGAGAACGCCGCCGCCTATGCCGTCGCGGGCAGTGACCGCACGGCCGCCATCGTCGAGCGTGAACTCATCGGTGGCGAATGCTCGTATTGGGCTTGTATTCCGAGCAAAGCGCTGCTGCGGCCGGGCCACGTCCTTGCGGCCGCGCGGGCGATGCCGGGAGTCTCGGCCACCGGCCTCGACGTCGAGGCGGTGCTGCGGCGGCGCGACGCCTTCGTGCACGACCACGACGATTCCGCGCAGGTCGCCTGGGCCGAGAGCACGCGGATCGACATCGTGCGCGGTGCGGGCCGCCTGACCGGTACCCGTTCGGTCGAGGTCGGCGGACGGCGGCTGCGCGCCCGGCACGCGGTCGTGCTGGCCACCGGCACCACCGCGAACGTCCCCGACGTGCCCGGCCTGCGTGCCGCGTTGCCGTGGATCTCCCGCGACGCCACCAATCTGCACGAGGTGCCGCGCCGGGTCGCCGTGGTCGGCGGCGGCGTGGTCGCCTCCGAGGCGGCGACCTGGCTGGCCGCGCTCGGCGCCGAGGTCACCCTGCTGGTGCGGGGCTCGGCGCTGCTGGGCTCGGCCGAGCCGTTCGCGCGCGATCGGGTGGCGGCGGCGCTGACCGAGGCGGGCGTGCGAGTCCGCTTCGGCACCGAGCCCGTCGCCGTCGAGCGCCCAGCCGCGAAGGACACCGGCGAAGGGTGGATTCACGGCGGTCCGGCCACGGTCCGGTTGCGCGGTCCCGACGGGGAGTCGGCACTCGACGTGGACGAGATCGTGGTGGCGGCCGGACGCGCCCCTGCCACGGCGGGGCTCGGTCTGGACGCGGTCGGGCTGCCCGACGGATACGTCACGGTGGACGATCACCTCACCGCGCGCGGTGTCGACGGCGAGTGGCTGTATGTCGTCGGCGACCTCAACCGTCGCGCCGCGCTCACGCATATGGGCAAGTACCAGGGCCGGGTGTGCGGCGACGTGATCGCGGCACGGGCCGAGGGCCGGCCGCTGGACGACGCGCGGTTCGTCGCGAGCTCCGACCACGGCAAGGTGCCGCAAGTGGTGTTCACCGCGCCGGAGGTGGCCTCTGTCGGCCTGACCGAAGCCGCGGCCGCAGACGCGGGTCACGCGGTCGAGACCGTCGAACTGGACATCGAGGTGGCCGGCTCGGCGCTCTCCCGTGACAATTACGCGGGCCACGCGAAACTGGTGATCGACAGCGCCACCGACACGCTGCTCGGCGCCACCTTCGTCGGCCCCGAGGTGGGCGAGCAATTGCACGCGGCGACGATCGCGGTGGTCGGCCGGGTGCCGCTGTCCACTCTCTGGCACGCCGTGCCATCCTTCCCGGCGGTCAGCGAGTTCTGGTTGCGCCTGTTGGAGGCGCGGCGTACATAGCTACCATTTTCCAATGGTGGCAACAACGGATATCGCGACCGCCGACGGAGTCGTCCGTGGTCGCCGGGGCCGCCGCGTCTTGCGCTGGCGGTCCATTCCCTACGCGGCTCCTCCTATCGGAGACCTGCGATTTCGCGCTCCACAGCCGGTCGAACCGTGGTCGGGCGTGCGGGCGGCGACGGAATTCACCTCCGCGGCGATGCAGCACCGCTCCGGGGCGCGAATCGGGCCGCGCGCCTACCAGCCGACCAGCGAGGACGCGCTGACACTGAATGTCACCGCACCCGCGTCCGCGTCGGCGAGCCCGCGGCCGGTGCTGGTCTTCATCCACGGCGGCGGCTATCTCATCGGCACCTCCGCGCTCGGGCTGTATTCCGGGGCGCGCCTGGCGCTGCGCGGCGACGTGGTGGTGGTGTCGCTGAACTACCGGCTGGGGGCGTTCGGCTATGTCGATTTCAGCGAGTTCGGCACCTCGCAGCACCCGTTCGACGCCAACCTGGGATTGCGCGACCAACTCGCCGCGCTGGAGTGGGTGCGCACCAACATCGCGGCCTTCGGCGGCGATCCCGGCAACGTGACGATCTTCGGCGAGTCGGCGGGAGCGCACGCCGTGCTCGGTCTCCTGGCCACACCGGCGGCCAAGGGCCTGTTCCATCGGGCCATCTCGCAGAGCCCGCCCGCCGACTGGTCGATGACCACCGAGGAGGCACGCGGCTTCGCGCGCCGCTGCGTCGCCGCGCTGGGCGCCACACCCGACACCGCGCACACCGCGCTGCGCACCGCGGGCGCCAACGACATCCGCCGCGCCGTCGACCGCACCATCGCCCAGGTGCTACGGGAACAGCCGGGCGTCTTCCCCGCCTGTCCGGTCGTGGACGGCGAGTTCCTGCCGCGCTCCCCGGTCGACGCGATCACCGACGGCTCGGCGCATCGGGTGCCGCTGATCATCGGCACGAACCGGGACGAGGGCACGCTCTTCGCCAGATTCGCCGACGAACTGCCCACCACCCCGGACCGCCTTCGCTCGGCGCTCGGCCACTCCGCCGAGGCCGAAGCCAGGATCGCTTCGGCGTATCCCGGTTATCCCCAGCCGAAGGCCGCGATACGCGCGGGCGGCGACTACACCTTCTGGCGTCCTTCGCTGACCGTTATGGAAGGTCACAGCAGACATGCGCCGACATACGCCTACCGCTACGACTTCGCACCGCGCGCCCTGCACCTGAGCGGGCTCGGCGCCACGCACGCGACCGACCTCATCCCCGTCTTCGGCGTCGCGGACACCCCGATCGGCCGGGCCTTCACCGCCGCGGGCGGCCGGCGCGGGCTGCGCGCGGTCACCGGCCAGTTCCAGGACAATTGGCTGGCCTTCGCCCGCACCGGAGCGCCCTTGCCGTCCTGGCCCGCGTATACCGAGGCCCGCAGGTCCACCCTGATCATCGACTACCCCACTCGCGTGGAACACGACCCGGACCGGCCGAAACGACTTGCGTGGCAGGGCGTGCGGGTGCCCACGGTGACCTGAGCCGGACCGCTACTTCAACAGGCGCGACATCCGCCGGTCCGCGAGCACCTTGCCGCCGGTCTGACAGGTGGGGCAGTACTGGAACGACCGATCGGCGTAGGAGACCTCGCGGACCGTGTCGCCGCAGACCGGGCAGGGTGACCCGGTCCTGGCGTGCACCCGCATGCCGGAGCGCTTCTCGCCCTTGAGACGGGCGGCGTCCTGACCGACCGAGCGCCGTACCGCGTCGGTGAGCACCGCGCGCATGGCCGTGTACAACTCGGCCACCTTGTCGGCCGGAAGGGTCTTCGTGTTCGCGAACGGCGAGATCCGCGCAGTGTGCAGGATCTCGTCGGAGTAGGCGTTGCCGACGCCCGCCAGCAACACCTGGTCGACCAGCGCGGTCTTGATCCGCTGCGAGGTGCCCTGCAGGATGTCGGCGAACTGCGCCTCGGTGACCTCCAGCGCGTCGGGGCCGAGCCGGGCGATGCCCGGCACGGCTTTCGGGTCCGCCACGACGTACACCGCCAGCCGCTTCTTCGTGCCCGCCTCGGTCAGGTCGAACGCGGGCGTCGCTCCTTCGGGGGTGAAGAAATGCACCCGCAACGCCAGCGGGCTCTTGCCGCCCGGCTTGGGCGGCGTCGGACTCGGTTCATCGATCCAGCGCAGCCAACCACCGCGCGACAGATGGGTGATCAGCCACAGGCCGTCGCACTCCATCCCGAGGAATTTGCCCCAGCGCGCCGCACCGGTGACGTCGCGACCCGACAGCGCGGTGACCGGGGGCTCGAAGGTCTTGACGGCGCTCAGCGCGGCCACGTCGACACGGCCGATCACGGCGGCGACCGCATGCTCCCGGAGGAACTGCGCCAACGCCTCCACCTCCGGTAGCTCTGGCACGGGCTCCAGACTACCCAGCCCCACCGACACCCTGCCGGTTCTCGCGCCGGAGCGGGGCGGTTCAACCGTTGCGGCGCAGCAGGTAGATGTCCATGATCCAGCCCTTGCGGTCACGCAACTCGGCGCGGCGGCGGACGATTTCCGCACGCACCCGCGGCAGCGGGCCCTCGATCAGCGTCTCGTCCGGCATACCGAGGTAGGCGCCCCACCAGATGTGCACGCCCGCGTCCGGGATCGCGGTGAACGAGCAGTCGCCGTCCAGCATCACCAGCGCGTTCTCCTCGCCCAGGCCCTCCTCGCGGAGGCGGCGGCCGGTGGTGATGCGCACCGGTTCGCCGATTCCGTGCAGCACGATGCGATGCCGCGCGGCCAGCGCCTGCGCGCTGGTGATGCCCGGGACGACCTCGTGCTCGAAGCCGACCACGCCACGGGCGAGCACCCGCTCGACCATCCGCAGCGTGCTGTCGTACAGCGCGGGATCGCCCCAGACCAGGATGCCGCCGACGCCGTCTACCGCCGCGAACGCCGATTCCAGCAGCATCGACCGGCGATCGTGCCAGTCCTCGACCACGTCGAGGTAGTCGGCGGGCGTCCGGTCGCGCGGCGGGTCGGCGATCGGGACGATCCGGTACGGCCGGTCCATGTGCGCCTCCAGGATCGCGGTGCGCACGTCGGCCAGTTCCCGTTTGGCCTCCCCCTTGCCGATGACGAAGAACGCCTCGACCTGCCGCATCGCCTTGATCGCCTGCACGGTGACCTGGTCGGGATCACCGGCGCCGATGCCGATCACGTAGAGCTTGCGCATGGGCTCGAGCTTGCCAGGTCGCCGCGAGACCACGGTCGCCAGGCGCGGCCCTGGGCGCGGCCGCCGACTCGCCGAACGCGCTGGAGCACGAGGACTAGAGTTGCCAGGCGTGGCTCATGACGCGCTCGATCCGGCTTCCGCCCCCGACACCCAGTACGAGGACCTGCTGCGGCTGGTACTGGCCTCCGGGACGAAGAAAGCCGATCGCACCGGCACGGGAACCCGCAGCATCTTCGGCCACCAGCTGCGCTATGACCTCTCGGCCGGGTTTCCGCTGATCACTACGAAGAAAGTCCACCTGAAGTCGATCGTCTACGAGTTGCTGTGGTTCCTGCGCGGCGACTCCAACGTCGGCTGGCTGCGCGAACACGGCGTCTCGATCTGGGACGAGTGGGCCGACGCCGACGGCGAACTGGGCCCGGTCTACGGCGTGCAGTGGCGGTCGTGGCCGACACCGGACGGCACCCACATCGACCAGATCTCCCAGGTGCTGCACACCCTGCGCACCGACCCGGACTCCCGGCGCATCATCGTCTCGGCGTGGAACGTCGCCGACCTGGACAAGATGGCGCTGGCGCCCTGCCACGCGTTCTTCCAGTTCTACGTGGCCGACGGGAAACTGTCCTGCCAGCTCTACCAGCGCAGCGCCGACCTCTTCCTGGGCGTGCCGTTCAACATCGCCAGCTACGCCCTGCTCACCCACATGGTCGCCCAGCAGGCCGAGCTGGCGCCCGGTGACTTCATCTGGACCGGCGGCGACTGTCACATCTACGACAATCACCTCGACCAGGTCACCGAGCAGCTCGGCCGCGACCCCTATCCGTTCCCCGCGTTGCGGCTGCGTCCCGCGCCGACGCTGTTCGACTACCGCTACGAGGATGTGGAAGTGATCGGCTACCGGCATCATCCGGCCATCAAGGCCACGGTGGCGGTGTGAGTCGCACGATCGGCCTGATCTGGGCGCAAACCCTGGACGGGGTGATCGGGCTGCGCAACACCATTCCCTGGCGGCTGCCCGAGGACATGGCGCAGTTCAAGGACGCCACCTGGGGCCACCCCGTGGTGATGGGCCGTCGGACCTGGGATTCGCTGCCGCCGAGGTTCCGGCCGCTGGCCGGTCGGCGAAATATCGTGGTGACCAGGCAGCCCGACTGGTCGGCCGAAGGCGCCGAGCGCGCGTCGTCGGTGTCCGAGGCGCTGGACCGGTGCGCCCCGGACGCCGTCTGGGTCGCCGGGGGCGGCGAGATCTACCGCGCCGCGCTGGATTTCGCGACCGACCTGCGCGTCACCGAGATCGACGCCGACATCGAGGGCGACGCTTTCGCGCCGTCGATCGGACCGGAATGGCAGCCAGACGACCCGGAGCCATGGCGCACGTCGGCCACTGGACTGCGCTTCCGGATCCGGCACTACACCCGGAGTCGACCCGCCTAGGGAGATCCCGTGCGGCGCCACGCCGTGGGCAGCCGCGAACGCCGCCCTCCTGAGCGGGCCAGGTGAAACCCGGCCCGCTCGGCAGCCGACTGGGGCATACTCCTCGTTATACGGCGGCCGGACTTTCGTCCGTCCGCACGCCTCGAGCCGTTGCCACCAGCCCGGCATCGGCTGTGGTGATCTGCGAAAGGCGGTCTATGGAAAAGAAATCGCTGACTGCGGTAGCGCGCCAGCAACTGAAGCTGGCCGCCATCGCCTCGAGCGGACGCAGTTCACAAACCATCTATGGCGGCCATGCGCACACGCTGCGGCAGACGGTGGTCGGCCTGACGGCCGGGCAGAGCCTGGCCGAGCACGACAACATGGGCGAGGCGACGCTGCTGGTGCTCAGCGGCACACTGATCTTGATCAGCGGCGCCAACGAATGGAAGGGCTCCGGGGGCGACCTGATCGTGGTTCCCAAGGCGCGCCACAGCGTCAAAGCGATCGACGACGTCGCGTTCCTGCTGACGGTGGCGATGTAGCCACCGCGCGGGTCCGCGGGGCGGTCGGCGCAGCCGGGCATTAGGGTGTCGATCATGGGTGAGCCGCAGCCGATTCTCGAACCGCTCACGCCGTCCGCGATCTTCCTTGTCGCCACGATCGACGAGGGTGGCGAGGCAGCCGTCCGCGACCTGCTCGCCGACATCACCGGCCTGCGCCGCTCGGTGGGCTTCCGCCTGCCCGGCGCGAACCTGACCTGCGTGACGTCGATCGGCTCCGACGCCTGGGACCGCCTCTTCGCCGGACCGAGGCCCGCGCAACTGCATCCGTTCCCCGGATTCGTCGGCGCCCGCCACACCGCACCGGCCACACCGGGCGACTTGCTGTTCCACATCAAGTCCGAGGTGCAGGACGCCTGCTTCGAACTGGCCATGGCCATCGCCGACCGGCTGGCGGGCGCGGGGACCATCGTGGACGAGACCGTCGGCTTCCGCTATTTCGAGCAGCGCGACCTGCTCGGCTTCGTGGACGGCACCGAGAACCCGGAGGGCCGCGCGGCCGCCGCGGCCGCGCTGGTGGGCGAGGAGGATCCGCAGTTCACCGGCGGCAGCTACGTGATCGTGCAGAAGTACACCCACCCGCTGGCGGACTGGCGCGCGCTGTCGGTCGAGGAGCAGGAGCGCGTGATCGGCCGCACCAAACTGGACGACTTCGAGCTGCCCGACGAGATCAAGCCTGCCGACTCGCACGTCGAGGTCAACACGCTCATCGATCCGGACGGCACCGAACGTCAGATCCTGCGCGGCAACATGCCCTTCGGCAGCGTGCGCGACGGGGTGTTCGGCACCTACTACATCGCCTACGCGGCCACGCCGAGCGTCATCGAACGCATGCTCACCCGCATGTTCCTCGGCACCGACGAGGCAGCCTACGACCGCATCCTGGATTTCTCCGTCGCCCTCACCGGCACGTCGTTCTTCGCACCCACCGTCGATTTCCTCGACGATCTGCCGCCGGCGCCGTGGGACACGGCGGAACCCGCGGTGTCCGTGGACACCGACGGCGCCGGTCGCGCAGATCTGCCCGGCGCAGATCTGCCCGGCACAGATCTGCCCGGCACAGATCTGCCCGGCACAGATCTGCCCGGCACAGATCTGCCCGGCACAGATCTGCCCGGCACAGATCTGCCCGGCACCGCCGCGCCCTCGGGCGACGGCGCCCTCGGTATCGGCTCGTTGAAAAGGAGCACCCGGTCATGAACAACCTCCATCGCGAACTAGCGCCGATCACCTCCGAGGCGTGGGCGGCCATCGAGGAGGAGGCGACGCGCACGTTCAAGCGGCACATCGCGGGCAGGCGCGTCGTGGATCTCTCCGGCCCGCACGGCACCGACTACTCCGCGGTGGGCACCGGGCACACCACCCCGATCGACTCGCCCGACGCGGGTGTCTTCGCCCGTCAGCGGGTGGTCGCGCCGCTGGTCGAACTGCGCGTGCCGTTCACGCTCTCACGCGAGGAACTCGACAATGTCGAGCGCGGCGCCCAGGACGCCGACTTGGATCCGGTGAAGGACGCCGCGAAGAAGATCGCGTTCGCCGAGGACCGCGCGATCTTCGAGGGGTATCCGGCCGCACGGATCACCGGTATCCGGGCCAGCTCGTCCAACCAGCCGATCACGCTGCCCAGCGACACCCGGCTGGTTCCGGAGGCGATCGCGCAGGCGTTGAGCGCCCTGCGGCTGGCCGGTGTCGACGGACCGTACTCGGTGCTGCTCAGTGCCGAGCTGTACACGGCGGTCAGCGAGACCTCCGACCACGGCCACATGATCCGCACGCACATCGAGCGCCTGATCCCGGAAGGCGAGATCATCTGGGCGCCCGCTATCGACGGCGCGATCGTGCTCACCACGCGCGGCGGCGACTTCGATCTGCGCATCGGCCAGGATCTGTCCATCGGCTACCTCTCGCACGACAGCACGTCGATCCAGCTGTACTTCCAGCAGAGCTTGACGTTCCTGGTGTACACCGCCGAGGCCGCGGTCCCGCTGACGGTCTGAGCACCGCCTCCCGCATCGGCCACATCTGGGAAACGGCCAGGTGTGCACCGGTACACGAGGCGGTACGGTGAGCCGGAAATGCACCAGAGGCAGGTAGGTGAGATGACAACGGTGCGGGCAGGCGTGGTCCCGACTCAACGCGCCGCGCTCTACAGCGTGTTCGGCATCCTGGCGACCGTCACGATCTGCGGCTCGTTCGTCGCCGCGTTCGGGGTGAACCGGGTGTTCACCGGCCTGCTGGCCGGTACCGTCGTCGGTGTCGCGGTGCTGGCCGCGCTGTTCACCAGGGACGCCATCGTGCTCACCGATCACGCCATCTACCGGCGCAAACCGTGGGCGGTCTCCAGCATCCCGTGGGACCGGGTGGTGGCCGGGCGCTTCGCCCTCGACGAACGTGCCCGCTGGTCGCTGGCGCTGGACCTGGCCGGTGTGGACGAACCGCACGGCGAGCTGGTTCTGCTGTCCATCCCGCCGGTGGTCGGCCCGGTCGCGGGCGCCTACGACCTGCGCAAACGCGATCAGGTCACGGAGATCCGGGCGATCTTGCGGCGCAAGCGGATTCCGGTGACCGTGCTTCCGCAGATCGCGGGCGCGCTGCAGGAACACTGGCAGATCGCGCCGCCGACCCACTGAGGCGCGCGGCCCCTCGGGCGAACGCGCGGATGCGGGACGCCGTGGGCCGGTATCGGTTACGTTGACAGACGTGTCCATGCCGAAGGGCGCCAACGTGCCCGTGCCGAATTCCGACGTCCGGATCGAAGTGGGCTGGCGGGCCGGGGCGGGCGCGCCGGACGCCGACGCCTCCGCGCTGCTCGTCGTGTCCGGGAGGGTGCGCTCCGACAGCGATTTCGTCTTCTACAACCAGCCCGTCCACCCGTCCCGCGCCGTCCGGCACGAGGGCAAGCGCTCGGGGTCGATCGTGCTGGACGTGCTGTCCGCGGAGTTGGCGCGGGTGGAGCCGCAGGTCGAGGGCATCGTCATCGCGGCATCCACCGACGGCGCCGCCGTCGGGCTGCTCGACGGACTGTTCGTGCGAGTCGTGGACAGCGACACCGGAGCGGAAGTCGCCCGTTTCGACGGCATCGACGCGACGAGCGAGACCGCCGTCGTGCTCGGTGAGCTGTACCGGCGCCAGGGCGGATGGAAATTCCGCGCAGTCGGCCAGGGGTATGCCTCCGGTTTGGCCGGACTGGCCACCGATTACGGGATCTCCGTGGACGGAGAACCCGCCGCGCCACACGAATACACACCACCACCCCCGCCGCCTGCCCCGCCGCACGAGTTCACGCCGCCACCGCCACCCTCCGGGCCGGTACCGCCGGAGCCGGGCCGGCACGCGGCACCCGGCCAGCACCCCGCGGCGGCGCAGCACACGACGCCGCTAGGGCAATACCCATACGCGCCCCCGCCAGCGGCAGGGCAGTCGGCGTGGCCTGGCCACAACGCGTCCACGGCACACCCGTTCGGCACTGTCTTCCTGACGACGGACTCCCCCTCGGTGTCGTTGACCGCGCAAGGCGTCATGCGGATCAACTCGACTTGGACCGCTGCGGCGGGCTCGGGCACGTCCGGCCAGGGCGGGGCGCTGGATTTGGATCTGTGCTGCTTCTGGGAACTGCTGGATGGACGCAAGGGCGACGTCCGTCCGGTCGGCGATCGCGGATCGCTGGAGCGGCCGCCGTTCATCCGCCTGGACACCGACGACCGCTCCGGAGCGGGCCCCGCCGGTGAGAATCTCCAGGTCGACCTCGGTCACGCGACCGAGTTCCGCCGGATCCTCGTCTTCGCCACCCTTTACGACGGCGCGGCCGACCTCCGCGGCGTCCGGATGACCGCGACGCTGTACCCGGCAGCCGCGCCGCCGATCGAGCTGAGCGTCGAAGGTTGCCCGGACGGCTCCCGCGACGTGGTGCTGGCGCTCATCGAGAACACCGGTTCGGGACTGGTGGTACGTCGTGAAGGCCGCTTCGTCGCGCCGCCACCGAACCGTCCGCGCTGGGGCGTGACAGAAGTGGACAAGGCCTACGGTTGGGGACTGAACTGGGTCCGGGGCACCGGCAAGTCCTGAATCTCACGCCGCGAACCGGTCCAGCAATACGACCGCCGCGGCCCGTGTCGCATCCAGGTCGCCGGGCCAGCCGAGCGTGCGCAGCACCGCCGCCGGAATGGTCCGCTCCGCGTGCCGGGGTGCGGCGCCCTCGTCGGAGCGGATGCTGATCACGGTCTCCACCAACCGGAACGGCAGCGACTCGGTGCCGGGCGCACTCGCCGAACCGCCTTCGGCCAACACCTGCGCGGCCGCATTCTCGTAGTGCTCGCGCAACTGCTCGCGTCGCAGGCGGAACGCGGCGAAGCGCTCGGTACGCAGCTCCGGCAGCAGATACAGCGCCCCCAGGTTCCAGCGCGACGCGCACAGTTGCCGCACGTCGAACAGGGCCAGCGCGTACAGCCGGACCGGCGCCGGGTCGGTCGCGCCGCGCAGCCGCTGCGCCAGTTCGATGGGCGCGGCGACGGTTTCGGCGAGCAAGGCGTCGAGGATGTCGTCCTTGGCCGCGAAGTGGTGATACAGCGAGGCCTGGCGGATGCCGACGGCGTCGGCGATCGCCCGGGTGGAGGTGTTGGCGTACCCCTGGGTGGTGAACAGTTCGCCTGCGGCGTCGAGGATTTCCGCACGCGGCGTCTGCCCGCGTCGTCGCCGCTGTTCGACGCGCGGCCGTCCGGGACCCACGTTCGCCACCGCCTCATTCTGGCAGGTAGCCGCGGGCGCGCTCCGACGCGGTAGTCGTCCGCGTCGTTTCGGCACGACGAGCGGTGCGGTTTCTGTCATTTGACAGAAATAACGGCAACACAGAAGTTACCGGACGCACCAGAAGCGATACACGCAGGTCACCGAAAGCGCGATCGCGCCCGCAAAACTATCGTCTGATAGTTATTGGTCGCACGCCGAAGGACCGCCCATGGCAACCACGCTCGCCCCGACCTCGCCCCCCGACCTCACGGGTGACAGCGCCGACCTCGCCCGGTTCGGCTACCAGCCCGTCCTACACCGAAAGCTCGGCCGCTACGCCTCGTTCGCGGCCGGGTTCTCGTTCGTCTCCATCCTCACCACGATCTTCCAGTTCTTCGGCTTCGGCTATTCGTTCGGCGGAGCCGCCTTCTTCTGGACCTGGCCGATCGTGTTCGCCGGACAGTTCCTCGTGGCGCTCAACTTCGCCGAACTGGCCGCGCACTATCCGATTTCGGGCTGTATCTACCAGTGGTCCCGGCGGCTCGGCGGCGAACTCGTCGGCTGGTTCGCGGGCTGGATGATGATCATCGCGCAGATCGTCACGGCCGCCGCGGCGGCGATCGCGCTGCAGGTGGTACTGCCCTCGATCTGGAGCGGATTCCAGCTCGTCGGCTCCGACACCGCGCTCGCCTCGCCGACCGGCGCGACCAACGCCGTGCTGCTCGGCAGCATCCTGCTGGCGGTGACCACGCTGATCAACGTTGTCGGCATCGATCTGATGGCGCGGATCAATTCGATCGGCGTCACCATCGAGATCGTCGGCGTTCTGGCGATCATCGCGCTGTTCTTCACCACCGCCGAGCGCGGGCCCGGCGTGGTGTTGCGGACCGATCAGGCCGCACCTGGCCCCTACTGGGCCGCGTTCCTGGTCTCCGGACTGATGGCGGCGTACGTGATGGTCGGATTCGACTCGGCTGGTGAGCTTTCCGAGGAGACCAAGAATCCTCGCCGGGTGGCGCCACGCACCATTCTCACCGCGCTGTCGGTTTCGGCGCTGGGTGGCGGGCTGATGCTGCTCGGCGCGCTGATGGCCGCACCGAGCCTGTCCGACGGCGCGCTGGCCTCCGAAGGCCTGGCCTACGTGCTCACCGCGAAGCTGGACAGCCCGGCGGGCAAGGTGCTGCTCGGCTGCGTCGCGGTCGCGATCACCGTGTGCACCCTCGCGATCCAGACCGCGGGCTCGCGGCTGATGTTCTCCATGGCGCGGGACGGGAAGCTGCCGTTCGCGAGCAGGCTCGCCGCCGTGCACCCGCGATACGGCACGCCTGCGCTGCCCGCCGTGGTGATCGGCGTGCTCGGCATCGGACTGCTGGTGCTCAACCTGGGCAACGCCGCGATCTTCGCGACGCTGGCCAGCGTCTGCATCGTCACGCTGTACCTGGCCTATCTGCTGGTGACGGTACCGCTACTGGTCCGCAGGTTCACCGGCCTGCCCGACGCGGGCACCGACGCGCGGCTGTTGCGCCTGGGCCGCTTCGGCATTCCGGTCAACGCGCTCGCCGTGGTCTGGGGCGTCGCGATGGTGGTCAACCTCGCCTGGCCGCGGGCGGAGGTCTACGCCCCGGACGGCGGCGGTTGGTGGATGCGCTGGGCCGCGCCGCTTTTCGTGCTGCTGGTGCTCACGATCGGCGTGCTGGTGCACCGCTTCGTGGTCGGCTCATCGCGCGGTGTGGTGAGCGCCGAGCCCGCACCGCAACCCGCCTGATCGATCGGGTGCGGTGGTGTACCGCCGCACCCGGCCGCCTACACCGCAACCGGCATTCGAAAGGATTCACCGTGACAAGCACCGCGAATACCTCCGGCGCGCGAGCGCACGCACGATCGCAGGCCGCCACGGCGACCATCGCGGAGCCCGCCGCGCCCGCCGGGGTCACCGCGTCGAGGATCACCTTCGCCCAGCGAGTTCCCGCGGGCGGTTACGCGAACGTCGTCCTCGGCCGCGGCACCCGCGTCCGTCTCCACGACCCCGACGGCGCCGCCTGCGCGCACCTGCTGCTGGTGCGTGCCGAAGCGCCGTGGGAGCGCTTGAACGTGGCCGACACCCTCAAGGTTCCGTGGCAGGCATACCTGGGCGAAGGCCACCCGCTGCTGTCGGACCAGGGCCGCCTCCTGGCCACCGTGCTCGCCGACACCTCCGGTCACCACGACGCGCTCTGCGGCCCGACCACTCGGGCCCGCGACCTGCTGCGGCTCGCGGGCGCCAAACACGGCCTGCGACCACGGGACATCGGGCCGACGGTCGCGTTCTTCCGCGGCGTGCGGGTGGAGCGGGACGGAGCGCTCACCGCGACCGGCAGCGCCGCCGCCGGCGCCTCGGTCGATCTGCTCGTGCACCTGCCGGTCACGGTGCTGATCGCCAACACCGCGCATCCCCTCGACGATCGGCCCGCGACAGACCTCGACGTCGTCGCGTGGGCCGCGCCGGAAGACCTCGCTGTCCCGGGCGGCGAGGACCCGGAATACCGACGTGCCGTGCGGAACACCGAACAGGCCTGGACGGCCGCCCTGACCCTGGAGGTAACCGCATGACTTCCGCCGCGGCCCGCACCGTCGTGCTCGACGAGACCGTTCCCGCCCGCGCTCCGTGGTCGGCCGTGATCCGGGCGGGCGAGTGCCTGGAGATCATCGATCTGCACGGCAACCAAGCGGTGGACTGCCTGCTGTACTCGGCGGCCGACCACTGCGAGCGCTACAGCGCGCAGGCCACGGTGGCCGCCCAGCGCAACATATTCCTGACCACCGGCAGCGTGCTGCGCACCGACGCGGGCACGGCGCTGATGACGGTCGTGGCCGACGAAGTGGGCAATCACGACACCATCGCGGGCGCCTGCTCGCAGGAGTCCAACACGCTGCGCTACGGCCACCACACCCGCCACCAGCACGCCTGTGTGGAGAACTTCCTCACCGAAGCCCTGCGCTGGGGCCTGGGCAAACGGGACCTGGTCTCGAACATCAACTGGTTCATGAACGTTCCGGTCGAGGCGGACGGCACTCTGGGCATCGTGGACGGGTTGTCCGCGCCGGGCAAGCGGGTCACGTTGCGCGCCGAGATCGACACGCTGGTACTGGTTTCCAACTGTCCGCAGATCAACAATCCCTGCAACGGCTTCGACCCGACTCCCGTACGCATGGTGGTGTCGCGATGACCGTCGCCGCACTACCGGTGGCCGGGGCTGTACCGGCCACGCCCCCGGCGCGCGGCCGGGTCGAGGTCGTTCGGCCCGGCATGCTGACCACCGTCCAGGACTGGCCCGGCCGCATCGGGTACTGGCACATCGGCGTGCCGCCGTCGGGCCCGATGGACGATCTGTCGTTCCGCCTGGGCAATCGAGCGCTCGGCAACGACGAAGGCGCCGCCGGACTGGAATGCACCCTCGGCGGGCCCGCGCTCCGATTCACCGCGCCCGCTTGGGTTTGCGTCACCGGCGCTCCGACCGACGTGACGGTGGACGGCATCCCCGTGCCGCAGTGGCGCACGCTGGCCGTACCCGCGGGCGGCGTATTGGACGTCGGCGTCGTGCGCGGACCGGGCATGCGCTGCTACGTGCTGATCGCGGGCGGCATCGACGTGCCCGGATACCTCGGCAGTGCGGCGACCTTCACACTCGGCCGGTTCGGCGGCACGGGTGGCGCCTTGCGCGCCGGTGAATCGCTTCCGTTAGCCCCGCACCGGGGCCGGATCACGACTGCCGTGCCGATGGAAGAACAGCCGGTGCTGGCCCGGCGCTGGGAACTCGCGGTCACCGAGGGCCCGCACGGCGCTCCGGAGTTCCTCACCCGCGCCGACTTCGAGACCATCGTCGGCACCGACTACGAGGTGCACTTCAACTCCGACCGCACCGGTGTCCGGCTGATCGGGCCGAAGCCGCAATGGGCCCGCGCCGACGGCGGCGAGGCGGGCCTGCACCCGTCCAATATTCACGACACCCCGTATTCGGTGGGCGCGTTGGACTTCACGGGCGACACCCCCATCCTGCTCGGCCCCGACGGACCGAGTCTCGGCGGTTTCGTCTGCCCGGTCACCGTCGTGGCGGCCGACCGCTGGAAGCTCGGCCAACTGTCCGCGGGCGACAGCGTGCGGTTCGTTCCAGTCCGCGGTGACCGCGCCGCCTCGATCCGGGAACTCGGGCCCGCGCGCCGCGCCGCGTGGCCGACGGTGCTGTCGGCGGGCGGCGACGGTGACGACGGCGTGCTGCGCCGCGCCGAGGTCGACGACGAAACCGCGGTGACCTACCGCCGCGCGGGCGACGACGCAGTGCTGGTCGAATACGGCGCCATGACGTTGGATCTGGGCCTGCGCGCCCGTGTGCACGCCCTGCATCAGCATCTGCTCGCCGCCGGGGTGCGCGGCGTGACCGAGCTGACCCCCGGCATTCGTTCACTGCAGATTCGGGTCGATCCGCACGTCTTGTCCGTGCCCGCGCTGCTGGACCTGCTCGCCGAAGCCGAGACCCAGCTGCCCGCCTCCGATCAGCTCGTCGTGCCCAGCCGGGTCGTCCATCTGCCGCTGTCCTGGGACGACCCGTCCACGCGCGAGGCGATCACCCGCTACATGCGCGGCGTGCGCGCCGATGCGCCTTGGTGCCCGTGGAACATCGAGTTCATCCGCCGCATGAACGGCTTGGCTTCCGTCTCCGAGGTCTACGACACCGTGTTCGGAGCCGAGTACCTGGTGCTGGGCCTCGGCGACGTCTACCTCGGCGCGCCGGTCGCCACCCCCACCGATCCCCGGCACCGGCTGGTCACCACGAAATACAATCCCGCTCGCACCTGGACCCCGGAGAACGCCGTGGGCATCGGCGGCGCCTACCTGTGTGTCTACGGCATGGAGGGGCCGGGGGGCTACCAGTTCGTCGGACGTACCACGCAGGTGTGGAATCACCGAGCCCGCGGCGCGCCCGCGATTGCGCCAGGCGCCGACCGCACCGCTTCAGGAGCAGAAACGCCCTGGTTACTGCGTTATTTCGATCAGATCCGCTGGTATCCCGTCGAAGCGGAGGAACTGCTCGACATGCGCGCCGACTTCTCCGCGGGCAACGTCCGTGTTCGAGCCGAGGACGGTGAATTCCGGCTGGCGGACTACCGGGCGTTCCTCTCCGACAACGCCACGTCCATCGAGGCCTTCCGAGCGAAGCAGGCGCAAGCCTTCGACGCGGAACGGAATTCCTGGCGATCGGCGGGCGAACTCACCGCTCAGCGGGACAGTCGGTAGCCGCCGCCAGGGTGTCTTCTCGAACCAGATGCGGGCCGCGGGTTCAGCGTAGGTCCCGGAAGAACTCGCGGATGTCGGTGGTGAGCAGCTGGGGTTCCTCCATCGCGGCGAAGTGGCCGCCGCGATCGACGTCGGTCCACCGCGTGATGGTGTTCTCGGTCTCGGCGTAGCGGCGGATGCCGACGTCGTGCGCGAAGACCAAGGCCGCCGTCGGCACGCCGGAGTTCTGCGCCAGCGCGCCCCACGGCGATTCCTGGGCGTAGCCGACATACGCCGACGAGCCCGCGGTTCCGGTGAGCCAGTAGAGCATCGCGTTGGTCAGCAGCCGATCCCGGTCGAGGATCTTGTCCGGCTCGACGCCGCGCGGATGCGTCCACTCCCGGAACTTGTCCATGATCCAGGCCAGTTGCCCCACCGGCGAATCGACCAGTCCGTATGCCAGCGCCTGCGGGCGCGTGGATTGGATGGCGATGTAGCCGAACTCCTCTCGCATGAATGCCTCGATCCGCCCGATGCGGTCGCGTTCCAGGTCGGTGAGGCTCGCCAGCTCCTCCTCCGCGAGCGGCAGCGGCGGGTGCGGGCCGGGCCCTCCGTTGACGTGCACGCCGATCACCTGGCCCGGCGCCGTCCGGCCGACCTGCGGGCTCACCTTCGCTCCGATGTCGCCGCCCTGCACGCCATAGCGCTCGTAGCCCAGTCTGCGCATGAGTTCGGCCCACGCCGCGGCGATCCGATCGATCGTCCACCCTGCCTCGGCGACCGGCCCGGAGAATCCGAATCCCGGCAACGACGGGATGACCAGATGGAACGCGTCGGACGGGTCGCCACCGTGCGCGCTCGGGTCGGTTAAAGGTCCGATGACGTCGAGGAATTCCGCCACCGAACCCGGCCAGCCGTGCGTCAGCAGCAGCGGCAGCGCGCCGGTCTCGGGCGAGCGGACATGCAGGAAGTGGATGGGCTGCCCGTCGATCTCCGTCGTGTACTGCGGATATTCGTTGAGCTGCGCTTCGGCTGCACGCCAGTCGTATTCGGTGCGCCAGTACTCGACCAGCTCGCGCAGCCAGACGGTCGGCACGCCGGTGTCCCAGCCGTCGCCGGGCAGTGCGGCGGGCCAGCGGGTGGCGTCGAGACGAGAACGCAGGTCGTCGAGCTGCTGCTCGGGGATGTCGATACGGAACGGTTTGATCTCGTTGCTCATGCCTTCGACGCTATAGCCTGCCTAGGACAACTATCGCCCTAGCTCTCGGACAGACTTCTCTTATGCTGGAAACCTCGGCGCGGCTGCTGCGCCTGCTGTCGCTGTTGCAGACGCCCCGCGATTGGACCGGCGCCGAACTCGCCGAACGACTCGAGGTGGACGTGCGCACCGTCCGCCGGGACATCGACAAGCTGCGCACGCTGGGCTATCCGGTGGACGCGACGCCCGGCGTGGCGGGGTACCGGCTCGGCGCGGGGGCGAAACTGCCTCCGTTGCTGCTGGACGACGACGAGGCGGTCGCTGTGGCGCTCGGCCTGCGCACCGCGGCGGGCGGCACCATCGCGGGCATCGAGGACAGTTCGCTGCGCGCTCTCGCCAAATTCGAGCAAGTGCTGCCCGCGCGGCTGCGCTACCGCGTCGGCACACTCCAGGCCGCGACGGTCACGGTGCCCGCGGGCGGGCCCACCGTCGATCCCGACGTGCTCACCGCCGTCGCCGCCGCCATTCGCGATCAGCACCGTCTGCGCTTCGACTATCGCGATCACGACGGCGTCATGTCGTCGCGCACCACGGAGCCGCACCGCCTGGCGCACACGGGCAGGCGGTGGTACCTCATCGGCTGGGACGTCGACCGGGCGGATTGGCGCACCTATCGCGTCGACCGCCTCCATCCGCGCATCCCGACCGGACCCCGTTTCACCCCGCGCGAAGCACCCGACGCGGACCTGTCCGGATACCTCACCCGCGGCGTCACCACCGCGCCGTACCGCTACGCCGCCCGCATCACCATGAGCGTTCCAGCGGAGGTGGCCGCCGAGCGCATCGCGCCGACCGTCGGCGTCATCGAGGCGCTGGACGCCGAGAGCTGCGTGCTCCGGACCGGCGCCAACTCGCTCGACGAACTGGCGATCTACGTCGCCACCTTCGGCTTCCCGTTCCGGGTGCACGAACCACCAGAACTCGTCACGCACATTCGCGAGCTCGCCGCCCGCCTCGCCGCGGCGGTCGGGTGACCGGGTTCAGGCCGGAACGGCGGCCACAGCTTCGATCTCGCAGACGGCGCCGGGCACCGCGAAACCCGCGACCTGGGCGACAGTGATCGCGGGCGGGTTCGGGCGGTTGCCCCATACCTCGCCGAACGCGGCGAATCCGTCCTGCAGCGGCTCGCCCTCGCGGACCAGGATCGTCCACTTCACCACGTGCTCGATCGAGGCGCCCGCGGCGGCGAGACACGTCTGCAGGTTCGCGAAAGCCTGGCGGGCCTGCGAGGCGACGTCCGGGCCGACGACGCGACCGGAAGCGTCCACTCCGTTCTGCCCGCCCACGTAGATCGTGTCCGCGGCGGCCGACACCCGCACGACCTGGGTGAAAGCCGGGTTGCTGTGCAGCGTTTCGGGATTGATGTGCGTGCTGATCGTCATGCGAGCAATGTAACCAGTTAAACTAGTGTCATGCAATCCCGCGCCAGTCTGCCACCCGATCTGCGCCGCCGCTTCCGTACGGGACGAGCCGCCCTCGACCTCGTGCACACCGGCGGCGAAGGCGAGCTCGCGGTGTGGGAGATCATGCACACCGTCGAGGATCTGCGCCGGTTCCTCGGCGTGATCCTCGAACTGGACGAGCTGACAGCCGAGGAATCGGATCTGCCGACGATGCGGACGCTGCGTGCCGCGATCGCCGGCACGGCGTACGGCCTCGCGACGGACGAGCAGTTGTCGCCGGGGAACATCGCGGCGATCAACGCCGTCGCCGCCCAGCCCCCGCTGATCCCGGAACTCCGGCTCGACGGCACCGGCGGCTTCGCCGACGCGACGGCGTCCGCGGCGCTGTCCACGCTCGCCCGCGACGCCATCGACCTGTTCACCAGCCCGCTGGCCGACCGCATCCGGGTCTGCGCCGCCCAGGATTGCGGCTT
Source organism: Nocardia sp. CY15 (assembly GCF_009829295.1). Taxonomy (NCBI): domain Bacteria; kingdom Bacillati; phylum Actinomycetota; class Actinomycetes; order Mycobacteriales; family Nocardiaceae; genus Nocardia; species Nocardia sp. CY15. The sequence goes on along the minus strand of NZ_VUOT01000039.1, from coordinate 15,340 downwards.
GCTGTTCGTCGATGCCTCGCGTCCCGGCCGTCGCCGCTGGTGCTCGATGGACCGCTGCGGCAACCTCAGCAAGGTGCGCCGCTACCGCGCCAAGGAGTGATCGGATGTCACAGCCCGTGTCCGCGCGTCGTCGTCTCGGTGAAGCGATGGGAACGCCCCATCGGCACCGATGCGATCGGAGACAGTCATGACCACGAAAATCCTTGTCACCGGCGGCACCGGCACCCTGGGCCGCCAGGTGCTTCCACTACTGCGCGAGACCGGCGCCGACGTGCGTGTCCTGAGCCGCACCGAGCGTCCCGCGGACGGCGGCGTCGAGTTCGTCGCCGGGGACCTCCTGCGCGGCGACGGCATCGATGCCGCGGTGACGGGTGTCGACACCATCCTGCATCTGGCCGGCGGCGCCAAGGGTGACGACGTGGCGACCGCGAATCTCCTGCGCGCAGCGGCAACCGCGAGTGTCGGGCACCTCGTGTACATCTCGGTCACAGCCGCCGACCTGCTTCCGCTGACCTACTTCCGCGCGAAATTCGCCGCCGAGCAAGCCGTAGCCGAATCGGGCATCCCCTGGACCACGCTGCGGGCTGCGCAGTTCCACGACTTCGTGCCGAATCTGGTGGACAAGATGCGGAAATCGCCGGTGTTGCCGGTGCTGGGCGGGGCGCGCCTGCAACCGGTGGACACCCGTGAGGTGGCGGCCCGGCTGGTGGAACTGGCGGGCGGCGCACCCGCCGGACGGGTGCCGGATCTGGTCGGCCCGGAGGTCTTCGGGATGCGCGATCTGGTCCGCGACTATCTGGCGACGCTCGGCAAGCGGCGTGCGCTGCTGACCGTCCGGGTGCCGGGCAAGGCGGGCCGGGTCTACCGCGCGGGCGAGAACCTGGTGACCGAAGGCGCCGAGGTGGGCAAGCTGAGATGGGCGGACTACCTCGCGGAGCACCAAGGCGCGGTCCGGGCCGGATGACTCGCCGCCCGGCTCAGACGACGATCACCGTCTTGCCTTGGGCGTGCCCCGCGGCGACATGGGCCACCGCCGAGGCGGCCGCGGCGAGCGGAAAGCGCCGTTCGATCACCGGGCGCAGTTTCCCCTCGGCGGCCAGCCCCGCCAGGAACTCGAGGTCCGCCCGGAACGGGCGCATCAGCAGGGGACGCATGGTCTGGCCGACCACCAGGCCGGTCAGCACCACTTTGGCCACCCACAGCACCGGACCGAGCCAGTCTCCGCCAGGCGCGCCCGCCGAAGAGACGAAGACCCCTTTCGGTGCGAGCACCCGGCGGCATGCGGTCAGCGGCCGATTGCCCACCAAATCGAGCAGGACGTCGTATCGATCCGTGTCGCGCGTGAAATCCGCGGTGGTGTAATCGATCACGCGATCGGCGCCCAGCGCGCGCAACGTCTCGACGTGGCGTGGGCCGCACACCGCCGTCACGTCGGCGCCGAGCGCCTTGGCGATCTGCACCGCGCTCGTTCCCACACCGCCCGACGCGCCGTTGACGAGTACTTTCTGCCCGGCGCGCAGTCCGCCGACATCGCGCAGACCTTGCAGCGCCGTCATGCCCGAATCCGGCAAGGCCGCGGCCTCGATCACGGTCAGGCCATCGGGAACGCGCGCGAGCCGCCCGACCGGCACGCGCGCGAATTCGGCGAAGGCTCCCGAGTCGACCGCACCGAAAACCGAGTCCCCACGGTCGAATTCGCTCACGCCGGGACCGACGTCGACGACATCGCCTGCCAGGTCGTGCCCGATGACCGGGTACTTCGGCCGCCGAAGGCCGAAACCGAGCCGGATCGCGCAGGGCTTGCCGGTGAGCAGGTGCACGTCGCCGCGGCATACCGCCGCCGCGCGCACGCGGACCAGCACCTCGCCCGCGGCCGCGACCGGACGCGGCACCGCCTGCGTCCGAAGCGCCTCGCTGGAGCCGTATCGCGGCGCGACGATCGCGGTCATCGTCGCGCGCTCGATGGTGGACTGCTGGCCGTCGGACATGGCATCCCTCGCCTTCATTGGACACTTACAGTGTAAGTGCGACGCCGTCGACGCTACGCTTACACCGTAAGTGCGTCAAGAGAGGGGACCATGCCCGAGTCTCGCCCGCCGCTCACCAGGGACGCGGTGCTGCTCGCCGCGGTCCGGCTCGCCGACGAGCACGGCCTCGCCGCGCTGTCCATGCGGCGACTGGCACAGGCACTCGGCGTCGAGGCGATGTCGCTGTACAACCACGTGCGCAACAAGGACGACCTGCTCGACGGCATCGCCGATCTGGTGGTCGGCGAGATGACGCCACCCGCCGCCGGCGGCGATTGGAAGGCCGCCCTGCGCGCCCGGTCGGCCTCCGCCCACGAGGTATTGCTGCGCCATCCGTGGGCGACCGGACTGATCGGCTCCCGGATCAACGTCGGCCCCGCCATGCTGCGCTACATCGATGCCACCGTGGGCTGCCTGCGCGCGGCGGGATTCTCACTGCCACAAGCCGACCGCGCGTGGAACGCACTCGACAGCCACCTCTACGGCTTCACCTTGCAAGAGCTGCATTTTCCCTTGGCGCCGTCCGAATATGCCTCCGCCGCACAACAGTTCCTGCCGCGCATCCCAGCCGAAGAGTATCCCCACATGAACGCGCTCTCCCAGCTGGTCATCGATGGGAAACACACGGGCATAGCCGATTTCGGCTTCGGGCTCGACCTGATCCTGGACGGCCTGGAGCGGCTGCTGACCGAGAGCGCGGACTGACGTTCAATCCATCCGGAACGTGGCCTCCGGATTGGACGTATCCCGCACGATTCGCAACGCCTCGGACAACGCAGTGAGCTGATCGGGCCTCAGCAATCCGACGAACCAGCGGTCGACGGCGGCGAGATAGTCCGGCAGCACCTGCGCGAGCCGTGCCGCGCCCGCGTCGGTGAGCACCGCATAGGAGCTGCGCCGATCCCCCGGGTCCAGCTCCCGTTCGACCAGCTCGGCACGAGCCAGCCGATCGACCAAGCGGGTGACGCCACTGGTCGACAGCGAGGTCTGCACCGCCAGCTCCGACATGCGCAGCCGACGCCCCGGGGAGCGGCTCAGCCGCATCAGGGCGTTGAGATCCAGCCCGGACACACCGTGCGCCTTCCAGACGGGCTCCAGCTTGGCGACCACACCGCCGTGGGCCTCGAACAGCAGGCCCATCGTGGTCAGACGTGGATCGTCGAACAGCTCGCTCACGTCCATGAGGGCAACCTACCAAAAGTTTCCACGCGGATAGTTGACAGGAGGAACAAGTCACCGTAGAACTATGCATACGCATTATTCCTCGCGTCAAATAATGGAGGTTCTCATGTCGCCGAACGCCTGGATCGCCGGATTCCGCACCGGGGTGATCCGCCCGGACGAGCGGATCAGATTCGCGGATTCACGCTCGTTCACCCACCAGACGGTGCGCCAGGCACTGCGCCTCGCGGGGGGCGGTGCGCAGGTGCGGATCAGGCTGACCAACCGTTACGGGACGACGCCGCTGACGATCGGCGCGGCGCGAGTCGCTCTGCGCAAGACCGGCAGCGAGATCGTCCCCGAGACCGATACCGCGCTGCGGTTCGACGGCGTGGAGCAGGTCGTCGTCCCGGTGGGCGGCGAAGTTCTCAGCGACCCGGTGGAGTCGGCCTTCTCGGCGGGCGCGGATCTGGCGCTGAGCCTCTACCTGCCCGGCCCCACCGGTCCGGCGACCTACTCACACCAACCCGGGGAAACCGCCTACATAGCGGACGGCGACGTCACGTCCGGAGCAGCCCTCCAAGCCGCCGAGGAGGTGCCCGCGCGATTCTTCGTCGTCGGCGTCGACGTGCTCGCGCCCGCGGACACGCCGGTGGCCGTGGCTTTCGGCGACTCCTGGTTCGAAGGCGTCGGCACCACACTCGACGCCAACCGCCGCTCGGTCGACGTCCTCAACGAACGCCTGGAGCGCGGCTGGGTGGTCAACCAGGGCATCGCCGGAAATCGGCTGCTGACCGACGAGGTGGGTGAACCGGGCCTGGCGCGCTTCGACCGCGACGTGCTCGACGTGCCCGGCGTGACCAGCGTCCTGGTCAACTTCGGCATCAACGACCTCACCCTGGGCGGCATGGTCGGCCAGCCGCCCGCGACCGCCGACGAATTGATCGAGGGCTTCACCACCCTCGCGCAGCGGGCGCACGCGGCGGGCCTGACCATCCACGCCGCGACGATCGGCCCCTACGGCGGCGTCATCTACGAAGGTCTGCACGTCGCCGAGACGCTGGCGACCCGCCGGCGCGTGAACGAATGGCTGCGCGGCTGCGAGGTCTTCGACTCGGTGTTCGATGTGGCCCGTGCGGTCGAGGACCCGCAGCGGCCTGATTTCATCCGACCCGGCTTCGACAGCGGTGACGGCATGCATCTCAACGACGCAGGGGCTCGGGCGATGGCCGAAAGCGTCGATGTGGCGGCGCTTTTCGGCTGAAGATCACGCGCGGGACGGTCACGCACCCGGTGACCGCTAGGGCCTGAGCCCGCGCAGCACGATCTCGACACCACCTCGGAATTCGTCGTCGGCCGACATGTTCTTGGCCTGGCCCGCGGTCTGCGTCAGATGCGGGTAATCCTGCGCGGGGAGTTCGGACATCACGATCGTCCCCCGCCCCGGCAGCGGCGCATAGTGCGTGTTCTGGAGGTAACCGATCAGGAAGGCGATCAAGGTGCGCTGGGCGATGACCCGCGCGCGGCCGGTGAATCCACCCTCGGTCAGCACCGCGAGCATGGCTTCCATCACACGTAGCGATTCCACCGACGACTGGCGATGCCGCAGCACGAGCGGCACGGCGGCCGGATGAGCCGCGAACCCGTCCCGGATGTGTTCGAGCAGTGCGGTCACGCGCGTCTTCCACTCGCCTTCGGCCGGGAGTGACGTGTCGATGGAAGCGAACACCTGATCTGCCACCAGCACCTCGAGCGCATCGCGATCGCGCACGTAGCGGTACAGGGCCATGGTGGCCACGCCCAGTTCCTTGGCCACCGCACGCATGGTCAGCGCGGACAGCCCGTCGCGGTCGAGCACGGCGAGGGCCGCCGCGGCGAGATCGGCAGTGCTCAGCGAGCGGGGACGGGGCACGGATTGACAGCGTACAAGCTACGCGCATACTGGTTGTAGGCGTACAAAGTACACCTACCTAGAAGGAGTTCCCCATGTCGCTGCCCAGCGCTGTCTCCGGCCGAACCCTGGTCACCATCTCCGGTGCACGGGTCCAGGTGCCGGATCCCGATCGCCTGCTCCATCTCCAGTTCCGGCGATTCGCCGGATGCCCGGTGTGCAACCTGCACCTGCGCTCGATCGTCACCCGCAGGCACGAGATCGCCGCGGCGAACATTCGCGAGGTGATCGTCTTCCACTCCAACGCGGAAGAATTGCGCAAGTACACCGCCGAACTGCCCTTGGACGTGATCGCCGATCCGTACCGCGAGCTCTACCGCGAATTCGGCGTCTCGACCTCGCCTCGCGCCCTGCTCGACCCGCGCGGCTGGCCCGCCATTCTGCGCGGCGTCGCCCAGGCCGCTCGGGCCACCCTGCGGCGCGGGCAGGTCGCCCCGCCCGTCAAGCCCGAGGGCGGCAGTCTCGGGTTGCCCGCCGACTTCCTGATCTCCCCCGACGGACGCGTCCTCGCCGCGAAGCACGGCACGCATGTCTACGACCAGTGGTCGGTCGACGAGTTGCTCGCCCTCGTCCCGGCGGAGCAGCGCGCGTGAGAATTGCCGAAAGACCGCTCCTGGCCCGGATGTTCGCACTACTGTTCGGCGGACTGCTCGCCGGTGCGTTCGGCTATGGAGCGGTGAACGTCCTCTACGCCTTCCGCAAAGTTCCGCTGGAGGTGCGCTTCACCTTCCACACCGCGCTGATGAGCGTCAACGGCTTGGTCATGCAGTCGCTGATGGGCCTGACCGTCCTGAGCACGCTGGTGCTCGCCGCCCGTTCCACCGGCCGATCACGCCTGCTCGCCGGTAGCGCGGGCGTGCTCGCGATCGCGGCGTTCCTCATCACCCGGCTCGGCAACGTCCCGATCAACCAGGAGATCAAAGTATGGGCGGTCAGCGGTCCGCCGGCCGACTACGCCGAAACCCTCAGCCGTTGGGAGGCCTTCCACTTCGCGCGCACGGCCTGCGCGCTGGTGGCATTCCTTTTGGTCGCGCTGACCACCCTGCTCCCCGCGAAAGAAGCACGCCCATGATGACCGTCGAACTCTTCGTCTCCGACAACGCACTCACACCCGACCGCAAACGTGCTCTCGCCGATCGCATTCTGCGCGACCTGACCACAGAGCCCGCCGCACCGGATTCGGTACTGGCGAAGGCTCGTGAATTGACCCATGTTCTGGTGCGCGACGCCGACGTGTGGGCGACCGGCGGACCCGCCCTGGAGGACGCCCCGCGCTACCTAGCGCGGCTCACCGTCCCCGGATCGTGGGCGAACAACAGCGAATTCGGCGGCCACGTGATCCCACTGATCACCCGAGCCATCGCCGAATCCGAGGCCGAGCCGGGACGCCTGACCCGCGATCCGCACTGCGTAGTCCAGATCGTCGGCCTACGCGAGAACAACCTCGGCGCCTTCGGCCGCACGCTCACCGCCACCGAGATCACCAAGCTGATGACCGAGGACTACCGGACCTCCGGCGACCGAGCCGAGGCCCCCGAGGGTTACGCCATCGACCCGATCTGCGGCATGACCGTCGAGGTGTCCACCGCCCGCTTCACCCTCACCCACGACGGCACCGACTACGCCTTCTGCGCCCCGGTCTGCCGCAAGATCTTCGCCGAGGAGCACGCCGTGCCGCTGTGAGCGCGCTTCCCTCTGCCATGCGAGGTCGTCAGGGCTGTTCCAGTACGTCGAAGGGAATGGTCGCCTCTACCGGGTCATCGAGTAGCAATACACGTCGGTGAACCGTGTGGGCGCGATAGCGGCGACCGGACCAGTCGAGACGGTATTCCTCGATCTCTTCGATTCGTTCTTCCTTCTGATCGAGCCGGACGATCAGGTACCGAGGAATACCGGCGGCCGCGTACTGGATTCGCTTGTCATTGATATCGGCATCGATGGTGGATTCGGACGTGACCTCGACCACCAGCAGAATGTGCGCACGAACGGTGTTGACGTCGTAGGGTTCGCAGTCCCGGATCCAGATGTCGGGGTAGCGGATGTTCAACCGCCGATCCGCCGCTGTGGATTCCGCGTCAGCGAATCGTGCGGCAACGTCGGAGTCCACAACCATGCACGGCCCGCCGTCGCGCCGGGCCGTCTCCAGCATCCCGGCCAGCCGCCGGACCACGCGACTGTGCACGGGGCTCTGGGCCATCAGCCGCACCACACGCCCGTCGACGATCTCGATGTCACCGAGCCCGGCAGTCGCCCCTTCGGCGAACTGCTCGGCAGTCACACGCAGTATCTGTTGCTCGTCGGGGGCGCTCATAGCGACATCATCGCAGTTCGAACCGAACCGGACCATGCACTCGGCTGATGATCATCACCACGACCGAGAATCCCCCTACAGCGAGGTCAGGGCAGCAGCGTCACCGGGTCGATCGTGAACTCGAAGGGACTGCGCAGGGTGACCGCATTGCCCGCGGCCACCCGGTGGGTCAGCTCGTAAGCATGGTCGTCGCCGAGCTCGTGGGCGAACAGAACAGGAAGAGACTCCCCTGGCAACTGTCCTTTGAACGGGTTGGGCTCGAATCGCCAGTAGTTCGGGATCCCGGCCTCCGCATAGACCACTGGTTTGACCATGCGGTCCTGCAACGTCGTGGATTCGGACACGACCTCGACAACGAGTTCGACTTGGTGAGCGGGAACGCCCCTGGCGTCCAGATCAATCGGCTCGGCCACCACCATGAGATCGGGGATCGGTTCGTCATCGCCGATCAGCACGCCGACGCCTTCCAACACCAAGCGATCTGTTGGCAACACCGCGTCGAGGGCACGCCCCAGCCATCTGACCAACAACTGATGGCGAGGTTTCGGTGCGGCATTTACGACGAGCTGACCATTCAAGACCTCGTAGCGCAATTCATCTTCGGGCATGTGATCGAGGTCGGCAGCCGTCCAACCATCGGCGTGCGGAACTGGCATCGCCACGAAACCACCTCCAACCTCGGCGAACGACGGCGTCAAGTCGCCGCCGACTCTGTTCGAGTCTAGGCGACCCACCGATCCGAACCCGCCGGTGAAAGTGCGAATCGACGCACTTCACCGGCGGATCTCGGCTATACCCGCTCCGCGATCACGATCGTGATCTCGTCGCCCGCCGCCTCGGTCGCTTCGCCGGGCGTCGCGAACCAGTGGGTGACCTCGCCCTCGGCCAGGTCGGTTTCCAGGTCGCCGGTCGGGAGGACCGAGAGGGCGCCGGCCGTGGCGGAGGTCAGGAACTCCAGGACTGCGGCGCGGCCGGACACAGCGGTGGTGAACGTGGTCGACTCGAAGTCGATCCCGTTCTCCTCGCGGATCCGTTCGGCTTCGGCGAGCGCCTCGGACTGGGTGATCGCGACCACCCCGGCCGCCGTGGTGACGACGAACGCGGGGTGTTCCTCGCCGAGCGGGCGGACCCGGTCGGCGTAGGACACCGGATGCGACGCCGCCGCGGCGATGTCCTGCTTCACCCGGGCGTCCCCGAGCGCCACCGAGCGGATGTCGCTGTCGGCGACCGGTTCGGCGGTGATCGCGTAAGCAGCGCCGGCGGCGGTCAGGTCCTCGGCCGTGAGGTCGCCCGCGAACAGGCACGCCGCGCCGGCCTTCTGCACCGCCCAGGCCGCGACCACCGCGTCCACCGAACGCGGCAGCGTCACCGCGACGATGTCGCCCGGTCCCGCGCCGCGGTCGATGAGCACCCGAGCCAGCTGCGAGGAGCGCCGATCCAGCGCGTGGAAAGCGACCTCGTCGTCCCCGGCCAGCAGGGCGGGTGCTTCCGGATCCTCTTCCACGACCTCGGCGAGCACCTTGGCCACCGTGCGCGCCCCGACCCGGCCCACCGGCTCCGGCGCGGAACCTGTTGCCGCGATACCGGATTCGACCAGCAACCGGGCCCGTTCGTCCTCGTCCAGGATGTCGATGTCACCCACGAGGGCGTCCGGATCGCCGAGCAGCGCCTCCAGCACCCGCACCAGCCGCTCGGCGAGGGTCTCGACCTCCTCGGCGGTGAACCGGCTGCCCAGGTACTTCAGGGTCAGCTCGATCGTGGATTCCGCGATCACCAGCAGCGTCATCGGGTAGTGCGTGGCGTCGTTGACGCCGACGCCGGTCACCGACATGCCGTCGATCGAGCTGGCGGCCGAGATCGCTTCCTTGTCCATCGGATACGACTCGAACACCAGCAGTGTGTCGAACAGCGAGCCGGTGCCCGCCACCCGCTGGATGTCGGTGAGCCCCACGTAGTGGTGCTCGAGCAGCCCGGCCTGATCGCCCTGGAGGCGCGCCAGCAGCTCGCCGATGGTCTGGCGGTCATCGATACGCAGCCGCACCGGCAGCGTGTTGATGAACAGACCAACCATCGACTCGACGCCGGGCAGCTCGGCCGGGCGGCCGGACACCGTCGCGCCGAACACCACGTCGCCGCGACCGGTGAGCCGACCGAGCAGGATGCCCCAGGCCGCCTGCACCAGCGTGTTCACCGTGACGCCGAGCTCGGCGGCATGCTTGCTGATCCGGCGCGTGCGGTCGGCGTCGAGCTCGGTGACGACCTTGCCGATCTCGTAGTTCTCCGTGGCCCGCGGCTGCGGCGCGAGCTGGGTGGGCTCGTCGACGCCCTCCAGCGCCGCGGCCCAAGCGCGCAGCGAGGCGTCCCGGTCGCGCCCGGCCAGCCAGCCGAGGAAGTTGCGGTAGGAGGCCACCCGCGGCAGCGCCGTCTGGTCGCCGCGCACCGCGTACAGCACCAGCAGATCCCGCATGAGCAGCGGCATCGACCAACCGTCCAACAGGATGTGGTGGGTGGTGATGGCCAGGTGCCATTGCGTCTCGTCGCTGCGGAACAACGTGAACCGGATCAGCGGCGGGGTCGCCATGTCGAAGTGCGTCGCCTGCTCGGCCGCGACCTGCCTGCGCAGTTCCGCGATCCGCTCCTCGGCGGGCAGATCGGTGAGATCCACCTCGCTCCACGGCGCCTCGACCCGACCCAGCACCACCTGCGCGGCCTGCCCGTCGGAGTCGGTGACGAACGCGGTGCGCAGGTTCGGGTACCGGTCGACGATGCCTTGCGCCGCCGACCGCAACCGCGCCGCGTCCAGCGCGCCGCCCAGGTCCACCACGGCCTGCATGGTGTACACGTCCACGGTGGACTGGGTCATCATCGCGTGGAACAGCAGACCGGACTGCAGCGGCGAGAGCGGCCACACCTCGGTCAAGGCGGGGTAGGCCCGTTCCCACTGCTCGATGTCCTGCTGCCCCACCCGCACCAGCGGCATATCCGACGGCGTGAAGCCGCCCGCGTCCGGCCGCCGCGCGTGGGTGGCCAGCGCGGTGAGCGCCTCGACCCAGAGCTCGGCGAACTCCTGGACCCGGTCCCGGTTCAGCAGACCGGTCGGGAAGGCGAACGACGCGCCCAGCCGCGGTCCCTCGTCGGAGTCGGTGACGATCGCGTTGATGTCGATCGTCGCGTTGGCGGGCATGTCGAGGTCCATGTCGACGTCCAGCTGCCCTAGATCGGCCACCGGCGCCCAGCCGATCTCGGCGAGCTGCTCGGGGATCTCCCCCGCCGACATCCGGCCCAGGTAGTTGAAGCTGATCTGCGCTGCGTCGGATCCCGCCCTGCTCCCGCCCGCGCCACCGAGGCTCGGCGCCGTCTCCGGATTGAGCTGCCGCAGCAGGCCGTAGCCCAGACCCTTGTCGGGCACCGCGAGCAACTGCTCCTTGATCGACTTCACGATCTCGCCCAGCGCGGCTCCACCGGCGAAGGCGTCGGTGAGGTCGGCGTCGGCCAGATCGAGCCGGACCGGGTATGCCGAGGTGAACCAGCCGACGGTGCGTGACAGGTCCGCGCCCGGCACGACCTCCTCTTCGCGGCCGTGGCCTTCCAGCTTGACCAGCGCGGCCTGCGAGCCGTCCCCGCGCCAGCGGGCGACCGCCATGGCCAGCGCCGAGAGCAACCCGTCGTTCACCCCGCCCCGGTACAGGCCCGGGATCGCGGTGAGCACCGCGTCGGTGACCTCGGCGGGCACGGTGATCTCCACTCGCTCGACGGTGGCGAACGTGTCCACCGCCGGGTCGAACGCGCGCTCACCGAGCAGCGGGTCCGGTGTGGCCGAGACCTGCTGCCAGAAAGACAGTTCCGCGACCCGTTCCGGCGCGCTCGCCGCCTCGACCAGGCTGTGCGCCCAGCGCCGCATCGACGTGCCGCCCGCGGGCAGCGTCGCCGGCTGACCGGCGACCAGCTGCGACCAGGCGAGCGCGAGATCCGGGATCAGGATGCGCCAGGACACGCCGTCGACCACGAAGTGGTGCGCGACGATCAACAGCACATCCCGCCGCTCGCGGTGCTCGACGTCGGCCTCCGCAGACCCCTCCGTGGCGCCCTTCGCTCCGGCCGAGAAAGCGAACCAGACGAACTGCGCCATCGCGGCCTCAGCCGGATCGAGCCTGCCCAGCGCGCCGTCGAGCGCATCGGAGGCGACACGGGACAGCTCCGCCTCGTCGATGTCGGCGGCCAGGTCGACCCGGTGCACCAGGGCGTCGACGTTCACCGCGCCGTGCGGCAGCGCCTCGAACGTCCAGTCGGCGCCGGTACGGCGCAGCCGTGACCGGAGCACGTCGTGGTGCTCGTATACCGCCGCGATGGTGCCGACCAGAGTCTCCCGGTCGATGCCTTCGGGCAGCCGCAGCGCCATGGTCTGCGAGAACCGCTGGTAGGACGAGCCGCTGGCGAGGATCTGCCGCATGATCGGGGTCAGCGGGATCTCGCCGACACCGCCGCCGGGCAGTTCCTCCAGCCGCACCTGCTCCGTGCCCGTGCCGAGCGCGGCGATCTCGGCCAGCGAGGCCACGCTGCGCCGCTCGAACACGTCACGCGGAGTGAACAGCACGCCGCGCGCCTTGGCCCGCGAGACCAGCTGGATCGACAGGATGCTGTCGCCGCCGAGCGCGAAGAACGAGTCGTCCAAACCGATCTGCTCGACGCCGAGAACCTCGGCGAACACTTCGGCGATGAGGGCCTCGATCTCGCTGGCCGGCGCGCGGAACTCGCGCGGGGCCAGCTCCGGCTCGGGCAGCGCCTTGCGATCCAGTTTGCCGACCGGGGTCAGCGGGATCTCATCGATCACCACGATCGCCGTGGGCACCATGTGCGGCGGCAGGCTGCGCGCGGTGTACTCGGTCAGCCGTGCGGTGTCGATCGCGCGACCGGGCGCGGCCAGCACGTAGGACACGAGAATCGTCGCGCCCGCATCGGTCTTGCGACCGATGGTGATCGCGTACTCGACGTCCTCGTGGCTCGCCAGCACGGTGTCGATCTCGCCGAGTTCGATGCGGAAGCCGCGGATCTTCACCTGGAAGTCCGAGCGGCCCACGTAGTCCAGCTCCCAGCGCACCGACGCCACCGCGGCGTTGCCCGCCCGCTCGCCGGGTTCGGCGAACCAGCGCACCACGTCACCGGTGCGGTACATCCGCGCGCCCTCGTCGCCCCACGGGTTGGCGACGAACCGGTCCGCGGTGAGGTCGGGACGGTTGTGGTAGCCGCGCGCCAGCGCGTCACCGGCCAGGTACAGCTCGCCCGCGACGCCCGGCGGCACCGGGTTGAGCCGGTTGTCCAGCACCAGCGCGGACATACCGCGCACCGGGCGGCCGATGGTGATGTGCCTGCCGGGGGTGAGCTGGGCGTAGGACGAGATGATCGTGGCCTCGGTCGGGCCGTAGGCGTTGAAGTACTTGCGGCCCGGCCACCACTTGGCCAGCAGTTCCGGCGTGGTGACGTCACCGCCGACGGAGGCCACCTCGAGCGCTTCCATGCCTTCGGGATCGACTGTGCCCAGCACCGCGGGGGTGATGATCGTGTGGCTCACCCGCTCGGTGCGCAGCAGCTCGGCCAGGTCCGGACCACCGATGATGGTCGACGGCACGACCACCAGCGTCGCGCCGGTGTGGGCGGCGCACAGCCATTCCAGCACCGACGGGTCGAAGCTCGGCGAGCAGATGTGCAGGAACCGGTGGTGCGATTCCAGCTGGTACAGGTCGGTCGCGACGCCGACCAGCCCGCCCATGCCCGCGTGGGTCACGGTGACGCCCTTGGGCATACCGGTCGAACCGGAGGTGTAGATGACGTACGCCGGGTGGCGCATGGCCAGCTCCGAGATCCGGTCCGCGTCGGTGACCGGCGCCGGAGACCGGCTCTCGACCAGCGCACCGAACTCCGGATCGTCGATCAGCAGCCACTCGACGTCGCGCGGCAGCCGATCCACGTACTCGCTCGCGGTGATGCCGATGACCGCGCCGGAGTCGTTGACCATGTGCCGCATGCGGTCTTCAGGGTAGGTCGGGTCGATCGGCACGTGCGCGCCGCCGGCCTTCGCCACCGCCCAGAACGCGGCGACCATCTCGTAGGAACGCGGGAACGACAGCGCGACGATTCGCTCCGGTCCCACCCCGCGCTCGATGAGCACCCGCGCCAGGCGAGAGGAGTACTCGTCCAGCTCCCGGTAGGTGATCGAGCGGCCCTGGTAACGCACCGCCACCTGTTCCAGGTCCAGATGCGCGCCGCGCTGCAACAGGTCCGGCAGCAGGCCGGTGGTCATGACGTCCTTGCCCTGCACGTGCGTGAGCAGATGGTGCTCCGCCGCGTCCAGCAGGGGCAGGTCGCCGATCGGGGTCTCGCGGTCGGCGGTGATCGCGGTGAGCAGCCTGGTGAAGCGCTCGGCGAACACGTGCACCGTCTCCTCGTCGAACAGGTCGCGAGCGAACGAGAACTCCGCGTACATGCCCGTGCCGTCGGGGTTCTCCCCAGCCTCGCGCATGGTCAGCGACAAATCGAACTTGGCGGTGTCGACATCGAACTCGACCGCGCCCACGTGCAATCCGGGCAGTTCGAAGCTGCTCTCGGGCAGGTTCTCGAACGACAGCGCCACCTGGAACAGCGGGTGCCGCGCGGTGGAGCGCTCCGGGTTGAGCAATTCCACCAGCCGCTCGAAGGGCAGGTCCGCGTGCGCGAAGGCCTGGAGGTCGGTTTCCTTGGTCCGGGCGAGGAACTGCTCGAACGTCAGGTTGCCGTCCACGTGCGAGCGCAGCACCAGCGTGTTGACGAACATACCGATCATGTCGTCGAGCTCGGCTTCGCCGCGGCCCGCGATGGGGGTGCCGACCGCGATGTCGTCGGTACCGGACATGCGCGCCAGGAACAGCGCCAGCGCGGCGTGCACGACCATGAACAGCGTCGCGTTCTGCTCCCTGGCGATCGCGGTCAGGTTCCGATGCAGCTCGTCGGAGATCGGGAACAGCACGCGCCCGCCTGCGAACGACTGCGTCGTCGGACGCGGACGGTCGGCGGGCAGGTTCAGCTCGTCGGGCAGCCCGGCCAAGGTGGTGCGCCAGTAATCGGCCTGCTGCGAGATCAGGCTCTCCGGGTCGGCCTCGGAGCCGAGCACCTCGCGCTGCCAGAGGCTGAAGTCGGCGTACTGCACCGGCAGTGGCGCCCAGCCCGGTTCCACGCCGGCCGAACGGGCCGCGTAGGCGAGCATCACGTCGCGGGTCAGCGGGCTCATGGACCAGCCGTCCGCGCTGATGTGATGCGCGACGAACACGAGCACGTATTCGGTTTCGCTGACGCGGAACAGCTTCGCCCGCAACGGAACTTCGGTCGTCACGTCGAATCCGGCCGAGATCACCTCGATGATCCGGTGACGGATGTCCTCGGGCGCGACCGCTTCCGGCGTCAGATCCGGCACGGCCCGCTCGGCGGGCACGATCACCTGGTACGCCGTGCCGTTCTGTTCGGGGTAGATAGTGCGCAGCGTCTCGTGCCTGCCGATGACGTCCCCGACCGCCGATTGCAGCGCCTCGACATCCAGCTCGCCGGTCAGCCGCACGGCCACCGGGATGTTGTTCACCGCCGAGGCGGTGTCGAATTGGTTGAGGAACCACATGCGCTGCTGGGCCAGCGACAACGGAATCCGCTCCGGACGCGGACCAGCGACCAGCTCGCGACGGCCACCAGCACCCGCGTGCTGCTCGACCTTCGCCGCCAATCCAGCCACAGTCGAGGCCTCGAACAGCACCCGCACCGGAACACGCGCATCCAGCGCCGCGCCGATACGCGCCGCGACCTGCGTCGCCAACAACGAGTTACCACCCAAAGCGAAGAAATCATCATCCGCACCGACACGCTCGACAC
>NZ_VUOT01000038.1:0-55792 GCF_009829295.1 Nocardia sp. CY15 | reverse complement strand
CCTGGCTACATGCGTTCAAGCGTCTGCGCATCCGCTACGAACGCCGCGCCGACATCCACCAAGCCCTACTCACCCTCGCCTGCGCGGTCATCTGCCTCCGAAAACTCATTCTGAACTGATCTGTAAGGGGGCTACAGGTGTTGAGGCAGCATGAGTCGTTCGCCGGCTACCTGGTGGAGGGCGTACTCGGGCAAGGCGGCATGGGCACCGTTTATCTGGCCCGGCACCCGCGCCTGCCGCGACTGGTCGCGCTCAAACTGCTCGATCGCGAGGTGTCCGAAGACCGAGAGCTGCGGCGGCGGTTCGAGCAAGAAGCCAATGTCGTCGCGCGCCTGGACCATCCGGGCATCGTCGGCGTCTACGATCGCGGCACCCACGACGGGCACCTGTGGATCTCGATGCAGTACATCCGCGGCACCGACGCCGCCCGGCTCGATCCACGCACCGCGAGCCCGGACCATATCCTCGGCATCATCCGCGATACCGCCCACGCGCTCGACTACGCCCACAGCCGAGGTGTGCTGCACCGCGACATCAAACCGGCCAATATCTTGATCGCCGAGCCGGAAGCCGGGCGCGAAAGCCGCGCCCTGCTGACCGATTTCGGGATCGCGCGATTGCTCGACGCCGACACGAAACTGACCGCCACCGGCACATTCACCGCCACCCTCGCCTACGCCTCACCAGAACAACTCTCCGGTGAGCCGGTCGATCACCGCGCCGATCAGTATTCCCTCGGCTGCACCCTGTACACCCTGCTGGCGGGACAGCCGCCGTATCCCGCGACCAATCCCGGTCAGATCGTCGCAGGGCATCTGGCCAAGCCGGTGCCGCGGCTGAGCGATATCCGTCCCGGGTTGTCCCGGCGGCTCGACGACGTCATCGCACGCGCGATGGCCAAACACCGGGACGAACGATTCGCCAGCTGCGGCGACTTCGCCACGGTCGCGGCGGCGGCGCTGCACGGGGAAGATCCCGGTGCGTGGGCAGCACCGGCGCGAACCGTGGTCAACCAGAGATCCGCTCACCCGGCCGCGGCGGTCGATCCGTGGCCTCGTTCCGGACCGTCCGAGTTCCACCAGCCTCCCGACCCGATCCCGCGCGCGGAGTTCGGCCCCGCCGCGCGGGCCCTCGCTCCCGTCGGCGATCGGCGGCCCTCCGGGGTCGTCGCCAGGATCGGGGCCGTCGTCGGACTCGGTTTCGGTGTGCTCGTGGCCCTGCTCGTCGCGCTCGGGGTGGCCGAGTGGGCAACCCGGCGCAGCGGCGGCCACGGCCGAACGCCGCGGACTACGGCCATTGATCTCGTCGGGCCCGTGGCGGCCTCTTCGACGATGTCGCTGCTGCTGATCGGCGGTTCCCTCGCACTTTTCGCGGGCAAGCGCGCCGGGCGTATCGCTGTGGCGCTGGGCACCGGGATTCTCACGTTGCTCGGGGTGATCGCGGTAGGGGCCAGCCTGGGCAACAGCCCTGGGGAGGTGGTGTTCTCCGGCACGATACTGATGTTGGCGTTCACAGGATTGGCGTGCACGGTGTCTCCCTCGACCAAGCGGTGGATCGCCTACAAGCGATCCAGGACCCGGTGAGGTGCAAGACCGAGGCAGCTGCCTGGTGACCCGCCTCCGGGACTCGTCGGTGCGCTTGTTCCCTCGGCCAGAGATGATTCCCCCGTCGCGGCGGAAGCCGCGCGAGCAGGCAGCTCGATGGCCGAAGGCTTGCACCCGGGCGAGTGCGTCGATACCTCACCGCCCGCGAGGCGTGGCGCGCCACCGCCGCCTCCGCGGGCGTCGGCGCACCGGAGCTGTAGAAACCGCCGTCCGCCGCGACGCCGGCTCCGCGAGCGGGCGCAGCACGGTGCTCGGCGTCGACGCCGGTGCCAGGACCGTCAGGTCGCCACCGGCTCGGTGACGCGGCGGACCGGCCGGATGCGGATGCCGAACTCCGGACGCAGGTTCACCGACGCCAGCGGCACCACCGGATGGTCGTCATCGAGTTCCAGCCGGAAACGCTGCACCGTCATCGCCAGGATCAGCACCATCTCCGTCATCGACATGTCCTTGCCCAGGCAGACGCGCGGGCCGCCGGAGAACGGGAAGAACGCGAACTTGTGCCGTTCGGCCACCTCGGTGTCGGCGAAACGCTCCGGGCGGAATTCCTCCGGATCGTCCCACAGGCGCTTGTCGCGGTGGATGTAGTACATGCACAACGTGACTCGCGCGCCCGCGGGCACGTGGTAGCCGCCGATCTCGTCGTCGGCGATCGGGGTGCGTTCGACGATCCACGCCGGCGGATACAGCCGCATGGTCTCCTCGATCACCATGCGGCAGTAGCTCAGTTGCCCCAGATCCGCGAAGGCCGGGGTGCGGTCGCCGAGCACGGCGCGCACCTCCCGCGCCAACCGCTCCTGGATCTCCGGATGCGTGGCCAGCAGATAGCACGCCCACGACAGGGCGTTCGCCGGCGACTCGTGGCCGGCCACCAGCAGGGTCTTGATCTCGTTGAGCAGATCCTCCTCCCGCATGCCCTGACCGCCTTCGTCGCGGGCGCGCACCAGCGCGGTCAGTACGTCGGTGGTGTCGCCGCCGCGTCGGCGTTCCTCGATGAGCTGCCGCACCACGTCGTCGAGTTCGCCGACCTTGCGCGCGACCCGCCGTGCCTCGGGTGTCGGGAAGGACTGCGGCAGCTTCACCGGCGCGTTCACCCTTTTCATGATGAGCGCGAACGCCGCACGCATCGCGTCGGTCACCTGGGCGGTGCCGGTGGACAGGTCGATGCTGAACAGGATCCGGCCGGTCACCGCGAGCAGCAGCTTGACGTAGTCGTCGTAGATGTCGCGGAACTCCCCGGCCGCGGCGTCCCAGTTGTCGAGCATCGCCGCGGCGCTGTCGGTGATGTCGTCGGCGAAGCCCTTGACGTGCGAATGGGAGAACGCCGGCGAGATGAGCTTGCGCTGTTTGCGCCAGTACTCCAGGTTGTTGGTGGTCAACTGCCCGTCGCCGAGCAGGATGCTGAACTCGTCGTAGATCGGGCTCTTGCGGTAGTTGGTGTAATTGTCCTTCAGCACGTACTCGGTCAGCGCCGGGTCCGCGACGAGGTAGACCAGCATCGGGCCCGCCTTGACCCGCACGACGTCGCCGTAGCCGTCCAGCAGCGCGCCCACGGTCGCCAGCGGGTTCTTCGCGAGTTTCGGCAGCATGCGTCCGGTCTCCACCAGACCTGGCCCGGGTGCTTTCATGGTCCGACCTTTCACTTCAAAAGCTTCGCGTGCTTGCGCAGCTGGTTCACGTAGTCCTGTTTCTCCACCACCAGCGGGTACTGGTCGGCGTGGTAGAGCCGCAACCCGGCGTACAGGTCGGGCTGGCGGCCCTGAGTGGCGCGGTCGAACCGCTCGACCCGCCGGGGATCGCTCGCTTTGACTCGCAGATACTCCGCGACCAGATCGGCTTGTTTCTCGTAGACGTCCCAGTGCGAGCCGATCGGCCGCACCATGCCGACCACGAACAAGTCGCGGGCGTGCGGCGGGAAGATGTTGAGATACAAGCCCGGTCGCAGCTCGCCCTCCGACCAGTTCAGATGGGCTCGGTCGACGACGGGATAGTTCGGAACGAATCCGGTGGCCAGGACCACCAGGTCGAGCTTCTCCTCGGTGCCGTCGGTGAACGTCACCCGGTCGTCATCGATCGCGGCGACGTCCGGCTTGGGCGTGATATCGCCGTGGGTGTAGTGATGGTGCAACTGGTCGCCGAGCATCGGGATGACGATGCCTTCGCCGAAATCGGGCACCGGTAACCCGAACGAGCGCGAGCGGCCGCGCAGATACGAGAACAGCCGCTCGAAGGCCCGCTTGCGCAGCGGCCGCCACATCCGGCCCTGAAGCATGCTGTCGGTCGGGCGGCCCAGCATGTACTTCGGCATGCAATAGAACCCGCGCCTGCTGCTGTGCAAGGTCAGCGCGGCATTGACCGCGCAATCGGACAGTATGTCCGCCGCCGACTGCCCGGCGCCGATCACCAGCACCCGCTTGCCGAGCACCTGTTCGGGATGCCGGTACTCACTCGAATGCAGCACGGGCACCGTGCCCGAGCCGGGAATCTCGATGCGTCGCGGGGTGCGGTCGTGGCCCGTCGCGATGACGACCCCCGCGTATGGCCGCTCGGTACCGTCGGACAACGTCACCGTCCAGCCGCTGTCGGCGGGCTCGACGCGCTGGACCGCGGTGTTCAACTGGATCCGCGGCCACAGGTCGAACGCGTCGGCGTAGGAGTGCAGATAGCGCAGCACGAGTTCGTGCCCGGGATAGTCCGGATAGTCCTCCGGCATCGGGAAACCCGAAAAAGCCTGCACACTTTTGGAAGCGATCACGTGCGTGTTGCGGCTGACCGGAGAGTCCGGGCGCCGTGCGTCCCAGATCCCGCCGATTCCGCCGACCGCCTCGAGCACCTCGAAATCCAATCCGCGCGCGGCGAACCCGCGCGCGGTCGCCAAACCGGCAGCACCCGCGCCGATCACGCAATACGTGCTCATGCCACATCCTTTCCGGCACACGCGGGGCCTTGCGGGGTCACGCTGCGCTGCCACCTCCAGGCCTGACCGCTCATGCTGTGTCTTCTGTCGGCATGAGCGGGGCCTTGCGGGGTCACGCTGCGCTGCCACCTCCAGGCCTGACCGCTCATGCTGTGTCTTCTGTCGGCATGAGCGGGGCCTTGCGGGGTCACGCTGCGCTGCCACCTCCAGGCCTGACCGCTCATGCCGCGCCGACCCGTTCGGTGTGCGGGGCATCCTCCCGCGGGGCTGGTTGCGGGTCGGTGCCCGCGCTCGCCCGCCAGGCCACGAGGAAGCAGGCGACGTAGATGACCGTCTGACCCACCAGCGTGAAGTAGACGTTCTCGTTGTAGACCGCGACGATCAACCAGGCCAGGGTGAGCAGGGCGACGGCGCGTTTTCCGCCGCGCAGCAGTCCGGCGTACACCGCCAGCATCCACACCGCGCCGACGGCGATGTACACCCACGGCCCGAACGGGGCGCGGAAAGAGGCCAGTGTCAGCACTGCCAGCCAGATGGCCAGTTGCTCGGCGCGCACCCGCGGGCCTTGCGCACCCGCCGACAACCGCCGGTGGATGCGGACAGCGGTGACCGCCACCAGGATCAGCAGCAGCAGCGTGTAGATGTTGGTGATCACGCGCGCGGGCCCGGTGGGATCGGCGATGTCCCAACCGAGGATGTTCGCCTTGTAAGGCAGCCCGAACGGCGAATAGTTGACCAGCTGGTTGGCTCGTTCCACGAGTACGAACTGGTGGAACTCCCCGCTGGCCAGCCTCTGCCAGGTGCCGTCGGACAGGAATTGCCGCCACGGCTCCCGGCCGAAGATCGCCAGCGTGGCAAGCGAGTAGAACCCGCAGAACGCCGCGGTCCAGATCGCGGGCCGCCAGCGCCGCTGGACCAGCAGATAGACCAGCAGAATCGCCGGTGACACCTTGGCGATGATCGCCAACGCCAGCGCCGCGCCGCCGAAGATATTGCGCCGCAGATGGAACAGGACCATCGCGCCCGCACCGCCGACATACAACAGCAACACGTGGATGTTGCCGATCTGCAGGGTCGCCAGGGTCGGCAGGCTGATCCATACGACCGGAGTGAGCGCGGCCAGCACCCCGCCCTGCCTGCCGCCGATCCAGCGGGCGATGGCGAACATCGCCACCAGCACGATCGCGACATACAGCGAGTACCACAGCGCCCGCAGCGTGGCGAAGTCGTGGCTGAACAGCAGCAGCAGTCGTGGCAGCAGCAGGAACGGCGGCGGGTAGAGGTAGGCGTCGCGGTCCTGCGGGGTCACGGCGGGCAGCGCCGAATCCGCCTGCGGCGATGCGTAGCGGTGCCGGTCGTAGAGGCTGCCCGGTTCGTGCTCGGCCATCAGCGCGCCGCTGATGTAGCCGGACAAGTGGGACTTCTTCACCAGGAAGTCGTCATCGGCCGACAAGGAGGCATCGACGTTGTCGGCGTCGAGGATGAACTGCGTCAACCGGGCCAGCACCGCGACGACGAGCAGGATGACCACGCTCCACAGGACCCGGACCACGATCGGTCTGCCCCGCACCGCCTCTCGCCACTCGGTGGGCACGGTCGGCACGAACAGCACGAAAAGCGCCGCGCCGCAGACGATGCCGAGTACGGCGGTCGCGGGGCCGGGTAGGCCGGTGAGCGCGAGCACGATCATCACCACGGGGACGAGGATGCCGACGACGAACACCGCGTACATCGCGGCGTAGTAGTCGAGCGAACCCCGGAACCTGGTCCATGTACTGGATATCATCTGCAACCTACGGCTTTCGGATGGTCTATCTGGTCGCTGTGGCGTGCTCGGCCAGCAGCGGAACGACCTGTGTCACCACGTCGTTCGGTGTGGGCGCGGCGCGCAGGTCGGCGCCGATCCGCGCGGCGGCGTCGCGGAAGCGCGATTCCTGCAACAGGGCGCGGACCGAGGTGGTCAGCGCTTCGATGTCCCCCTGACCGGCAGGCGTCTCGGCGGCCAGGCCCACGCCGGCGCGCACCAACCCCCGGGCGTAGTCGAACTGATCGAACATCTGCGGCAGCACCAGTTGCGGCAGACCGAACCAGCCCGCGGTCAGACCCGTGGTCGAGCCGCCATGATGCACCAGCAGGTCGCAGCCGGGTAGGAACAGGTTGAGCGGTACCTCTTCCACGACCCGGACGTGGCCGGGCAGCTCGCCGACCGTAGCCCGGTCGGACGCGGACAGCGCGACCACGACCTCGGCGTCGCCGATTCCGCTCAGCGCGGCCAGCACCGACTCCAGTGGCCGCGGACCGGTCAGGCCGAGCGTGCTGCCGCCCATACAGACCGCGATCCGCTTGCGGCCGTCGTCATTGCGGTGCCACGGCGGCAGCGCGCCGGTGCCGTTGAACGGGACGTAGCCGACCGGAGTGCCCGGCGGGGCGTCGGGCGCTTGCAGGCGCGGCGGGCAGATATCGAGGATGGCGACCGGGTCGGCCAAACGGGTGCCCGCCTCCTCGGCCAGCACGGCGGTGCGTTCGGTGAACGGGCCGCCGGTGGGGTCGATACCCCACCGGTGCACCAGGACCGGCAGATCCAGTTCGGCGCCGAGTGCGCGACCGATGGTGGCCAGCGGGTCGGTGAGGATCACCTGCGCTCCCCAGTCGGTGGCCACCGCGGCGAACGTCTCGAGGTGCTGGCGGGCGTGGTTGTGCCAGTTCTGTGCGGCGACCTGCCACAGACCCTGCCCGCTGGACTGATCGCGGTCGGCGAACAGCGGTAACGGGAACATGCCCGGGTGCACCTGGGTGCGCAGCTGGTCCATCGGCACGTTCAGCGCGGTCAACTCGACGGCGTTGAGGCCCGAGCGCAGCGCCGTCGCCGTCACGTCGTTGCGGGAGGCGACCAATACTTCATGGCCTGCCAGCCGCAGCGCCCAGCAGAACGGCACCATGGCGAGCAGGTGGCCCGACGAGGGCACCGGCACGACGAGAAACTTCATCCGATCACTCCTTCGGCTTCATCCACTCCATCGGATTGGTGTGCCGCGGCACCCATGATGGAGCCGATTGCTCGGCATTGCGGCGTTTTTCGATGACCACGATGTTGTGGTAGAAGTGCAGCGCCCCGATCCAGTCGTCGAAAGCGCCTGCCGCGCGGCCGGATTCCTTCTCGAATTCCTGGTGATGCAGGGCGTCCACCAGGGTTTTCAGATAGCCGATGGTGGTGGCCGGGTCGTCGGTCGCGGTGCTGCTCCCGCCCCAACCCGACCAGTAGGAGGTCTGGGTGTCCTCCACCACGTACAGCCCGCCGGGCCGCAGGTGGGTGAACAGCGCCTGGAACGAGGCGATCACGTCACCGCTGATGTGGCTGCCGTCGTCGACGATGATGTCGAACGGGCCCAGCGAGCTGCCGAGTTCGTCGAGGAACGCCGGGTCGCCCTGGTCGCCGCGCAGTGGTTGCAGGCGTGGTTCGGCGATGCCGGACTTGTCGAAGTAGTCCAGGCCGAACACCAGGCCGCGGCGGAAGTACTGCTTCCACATCCGCAGCGACGCTCCGCCCACATCGGGTGCGGTGTATCCGCCGATGCCCAGTTCCAGAATCCGCACCCGGCTGTCGCGCAGCGGCGCGAAGTGCCGCTCGTAGTGCTGGGTGTACCAGTGCCCGCCCCACTTGTCGGAACCGAAGTGCAGTGACAGCGCGTCGAGGTCGTGATGGTGCGGGCGGCATGCGGCCACGATCCGGTCGGCGGCGACGGCGGCGGCGTCGCGGGCCAGTCGCCACGGATCGTCCGGGGCGAAACTGCCCGGCCCCGGTTCGTCCTTGATCGCGATGGCGCGGGTGGCCAGGGCGGCGTCGGGCGGACCGTAGACCGCGCGCAGCAGCTCCACCAGATCCTGACGCACCACCAGCCACGGATCTTCCAGGGTGCCGGGACCGACCGCGGGGTCTTCGGCGCCGAATGTCACGAGGTAGTCCAGCTGCTTTCCGTCGTGGGTCAGCTCGAACACCGCGGTGACCGGCTGCTCGGGCCGCCTGCCGTGGCTCGCGCGCCAGGCGATCTCCTTCAGCACCGCGTCGGCGACGGCCTCGGTGCCGATCTCACCGAGGCGCGCGGCGGTTTCCTCGTAGATCCCGTCGGCGACGGAGATCAACTGGGCAGCAAGGACATTCTCGTCGTTCAGGGTCACGTCATCCAATCCGTTCCGCCGGTGCGCACCGGCCTCGATTCCTCTGCCAGGCGCACACCCTCGGCGGTGAGCATGGCCCGCACCATGCCGTGGAAGTCCACCGAAGGGCGCCATCCGGTCCGTTCCCGCAGCCTCGTCGCGTCACCCACCAGCGGCCGCCCGCTGCGGGTGAGCACCGAGGAGCGCTCGCGGACATGGTTTTTCCAGTCCAGTCCGGCCGAGCCGAACGCCGCCGCGCAGAACTGCGCGACCGTGTGGTGTTCGCCGGTGGCGACGACGAAGTCGTCGGGCTCGTCGAGGGCCAGGATTCGGGTCATCGCCTCGACATAGTCCGGCGCGTACCCCCAGTCGGCGCCCGCGTCCAACCTGCCCACCTCCAGCGTGCCGGTCTGCTCCCGCTGGATGCGCGCGACGGCGCGCACGATCTTGCGGGTGACGAACTTCTCCGCCCGCAAGGGTGACTCGTGGTTGAACATGATCCCCGCCGCCGCGAAGACGCCGCGGGCGCGGTAGGCGCGGCAGGCCAGCAGACCCGCCGCTTTGGTCACCCCGTAGATCGAGTCCGGTCGCAGCCCGCTGTTCTCGTCGCATACCGCGGAGCCGTCGGAGCCGAAGACATGCGAAGAAGCCGCGTAGAACAGGCGGGTGCCCGTGCGGTGACGATCGATCGCCTCCGCGAAATGCTGCACCGGAAGCGTGTTCACCCGATGCGAGGCGCGGGCCAGCTCGTGTGGGTCGCCCGGGTCGTCCTGCGAGGAGTGCTGCACCGCCGCCAGCAGGTATACCTGTTCGGGGCGTTCGGACGCGATCAGCCGCTCCACCGCGGCCGCGTCGGTGATGTCGACCGGGCCGTCGCGGCCGATCCGCAGCACTCGCTCACCGCGCGCGGCGAGCAGGTCCGACAGCAGTGTGCCGTCCTGCCCCGCCGCGCCCGTGACGACGACGGTCATCTCAGACCACGTCCAGTTCCGGCAGCGGGAACACCAGCCGTCCGCCCGCCGCGCGGAAAGCGCTCTCCCGCTCCAGCATCATGGCGCGGAAATGCCAGGGCAGCACGAAGAACTGGTCGGGCGCCAGCTCACGCGCCCGCGCTTCCGACACGATCGGAATCGCGCTACCCGGGGTGAATTTGCCGAACTTGTCGTCGTTCACCTCCGCGATGCACGCCATGTCCTCCGGCCCGATCCCGCAATGCTGCAACACCACGTTGCCTTTGGTGGAGGCGCCGTAGCCGAGCGTGCGCAGACCGGCCTTGCGGGAGCGGTCGAAGAAATCGCGGACCTGTTCGCGATGCTGGTCGACCCGCTTGGCGAAATCCGCGTACGGCTGCGCGGTATGCAGGCCGAGCGCGGACTCCTCCTGACGCATCCGCTCCAGCGCGGCGGCGTCGGCAGGCGACGGCACGCCCTGCTTACCCAGCGTCAGCGCGAAGCTGCCGCCGTTGACGGTATTGCGTTCCACCTCGAGCACCACGAATCCGCACCGCCGCGCCATCCATTCGATCTGGTCGAGGGTGTAGTACTCCAGGTGCTCGTGGCAGATCGTGTCGTAGGAGGTGGTGGCCAGCATCGCGGGCAGATAGCTCTGTTCCAGCACCCAGATGCCGTCGTCGGTGAGGCTGTCGTACACCGCGCCCATGAACCGCAACGGGTCGGGGACGTCGTAGAACATGGCGATCGAGGTGATCACCTTGGCCCGTCGCCCCGCCAGCACCGATGCGACCAGCTCGGGGGTGAAGTAGCCGGTCACCAACCGCACGTGCGGCGGATAGAACCGGCGGAACTTCTCTCCCAGCGGGTCGATGCCCAGAATCGTCGCCGACCCTTCGGGGTAGGCGCGCAGCAGTGTCGCGTCGTTGCTGCCGATGTCAATCACCACGTCCTGCGGCGACAACGTCACCCGCTGCCGGATCCTGGCCACCCGGTGGGCCAGGTGATCGATCATGGACTTGTTCAGGCCGGAGCGGTATCCGTAACCGGGGGAATACATCTCGTCGAAATCGGCCGTGTGGCGCAACTGCACCAACCCGCACTCCTCGGGGCCGGCGGGCACGCAGCGCACCAGTTCCAGGGGGTAGCGCGGCACCCCGGTCGGGTCGGTGGCCGGGAACACCCCGGTCAACGCCATGGTGCCGAGGTCGACGACCGTTTCGAGCCGGGTGTTGCCGCACACCCGGCAGCACTCCACCGCCACTGCTTGCGTCACGCGTTCTCCATATCGTGGGCGACCATCAGCTCGACCAGTTCGGTGAAACTCGTACGCGGTTGCCAGCCCAGTTTCTGGCGCGCCTTGGTCGGATCACCGGTGAGATAATGCACCTCGGCGGGCCGGAAATAGGTCGGATCGACCTCCACCAGTACCCGCGAGGTGCGCCGATCGATGCCCCTTTCCTCCAAACCGGTTCCCTCCCAAATCAACTCGACGCCCGTAGCGGAGAACGCGGTCTCGCACAGCTCGCGCACGCTGTGCGTCTCACCGGTCGCGATCACGTAATCGTCGGGTTCGGGCTGTTGCAGCATCAGCCACATCGCCTCGACGTACTCCTTGGCGTAGCCCCAGTCCCGGCGGGCGTCCAGATTGCCGATGAAGAGCTTCTCCTGCTTGCCCTGCGCGATGCGCACCGCGCCCCGTGTCACCTTCCGGGTGACGAAAACCTCCCCGCGCCGCGGTGATTCGTGATTGAACAAGGTGCCGTTGACCGTGTACATCCCATAGGCCTCGCGATGGTTGACCGTGATCCAGTACGCGTACAGCTTCGCCACGGCATACGGCGAACGTGGATGGAACGGTGTCTCCTCGCTGAGCGCCACGTCGTGCAGGCCGCCGTAGAGTTCCGAGGAGGATGCCTGGTAGAACCGGGTCGCTATGCCGGTCTTGCGGATGGCGTCAAGGATGCGCAGCGTGCCGATCGCGTTGGTCTCGGCGGTGAACTCCGGGATCTGGAACGAGATGTGCACGTGCGATTGCGCGCCCAGGTTGTAGATCTCCGACGGGCGCACGTCCTCCAGAATCCGGTTGAGACTGCTGGAGTCCATCAGATCCCCGTAGTGCAGAAACAACCGGCGTTGACTATGTGAATCGGAATACAGGTGGTCTATGCGGTCGGTATTGAAATTCGACGCACGCCTGATAATCCCGTGCACCTCATATCCTTGCTGCAACAGGAATTCTGTCAGATAAGACCCGTCCTGGCCGGTGATGCCGGTTATCAGCGCCTTTCTCATCAAACCTCCAACCCCGAGACTAACGGGACGTCGAACAGCGGGCAATACCTATCTTTCGGTCGCCGCCGGTATTAGAATTCGATTGCATGAGCGCGGCCTCCGAAAAAACTCTGGTGATGATTCCGACATACAACGAGCGTCGCAACGTGGGCCCGTTGCTGGCTCAGATCCTGGAACAGGGCACCGATTTCGATGTCCTGTTCGTCGACGACAACTCCCCCGACGGCACCGGTGACCTGCTCGATGAGCTGGCCCGACAGCATTCGCCCCGAATCCATGTGCTGCACAGGGCCGGCCGCCAAGGCGTCGGCTCCGCGCACCAGGCCGGTATCCGCTGGGCCTACGCTCAGGGGTATCGGCACATCGTCACGATGGATTCCGATTTCGCGCACCCGCCGTCGTATCTTCCGGCATTGCGCGCCGCAGCGGACGGTTTCGACATCGTGGTCGGGTCGCGTTATCTGAGAGAGGACAGCCTCGCCGACTGGACTCCCTTCCGCAAGGTCCTCACCCGGGTCGGGCATTTCCTCACCGTGACATTGCTGCGCATGCCATACGATGCCACCGGCGCGTTCCGATACTACCGGTTGGACTCCGTTCCGGTTGCCGCTTTCGATCGGGTTCGTTCGACCGGTTACTCCTTCTTCTTCGAAAGTCTCTACATTCTCGCCGCCAATGGCTACCGGATCGAGCAGGTACCGATCCACGTTCTCAACCGCACGGCAGGCGCGTCCAAGATGCGCACCCGCGACGTCGCGACCAGCGTGCGTTTCCTGCTGGTGCTGTGCGCGGAGAAGTATCTGCGCCCCAGCAGGCATCGCATCAGTTCGCCCGCGCACCGCTGACCCTCCGCCCGGCCAGCCAGTCGATCACCGCCGCCGCCTCCGGCCAGTCGGCAGCGGGGGCGGTGATCGGGAACTGGTCGTCGACATGATCTCTGGCGAACTCCGACCGTGAGCCCACCGCGTCCCGCACCTCGGCGAGCGTCACGGTGGTGCGCGCGCCGACCTCCCGCAGCCCGGTGTCCTCGAGGTGGCCGGCGATCCAGTCGGCGCACCAGTCCACGGGGGCGAAGCTCTGGCGCGAGCGGCCGCTGGCGAACACCGGACGGTCGGCGGCCATGTCGGCCAGCACGCCCTTGCGGTAGTCCCCGCCGTACATCGGACCGAGGCGGACGACGAAAGTGTCCGCACCCGAACACAGTTGCTCGGCTTCGGCCCGATGACGGCCGTACACCGTATCCAGCTGGGTGCGCGCGGAAATGCTGCTGATCTGCACGAACCGGTCCCAGCGCCACCGCTGGCGCAGTAGCCGCGTCTTGTCCACCGTCTCGGCACGATCGGCTTCGGGATTGTGCTCGGCCCAGAACCTCTTCGAGGGGCAGGCGGCATTGATCAGCACGTCGTAGCGACCCGCCGTGCGGTGGGGCTCGTGATCGGCGCGGACCACGGGCACGACCTCGAAACCTCCGCGCCTGCCGAGCGCTTCGACCAGCGCGGCACCCACGTATCCGGCTGCGCCGACCACCGCCACCCGCACCCCGCTCATGCGGTGTCCCGTCCGGCGTGAGCGGTCACGCTTCGTGGCCGCCCCGCAATCGCCGCACCTCGCGGCGAGCGCATCCGAATGCGCCTGTTTGCCCGCCTCTCGGTCCGCCGGCTCACGACTTGCCTTCCAACGTGTGTGGCAGCGGCGCCACCTGCACGATCGGCGGATCGCACTCGTCCCACGGCTTGGTCAGCATCGCGACGAACGTCAGCGGCGTGATCGAGTACACCGTGTGCATCACCCCGATCGGGGTTCGGGTGCAGATGCCTTTGGAGACGTGGATGAACTCCTCCGGGCAGTCCGGATCCTCGTGGTCGTCCTTGGTCACCAGCACGCCGTTGCCCTCGACGAACAGCAGATACTCGACGAAGTGGGGGTGGTAGTGCAGCCCGCGCACCTTGCCGGGGTGCATGTAGATGAGGTTGAACTCCAGCAGGGGTTCGGGCGGGACCCAGGTGAAAATGCCGCCGCGCCCGTCACGGACGGTGTCGAGGTTGCACGACGGGGTGAGGACTTCGACCTTCATTACTGCATCCCTTCATCAGGCGGGTACCGCGTCGGGGCGGACAGCGTCGAGCTTGTCCGCGAGTGAGCCGAGCAGCGCTGCCCGCTGCTCGACGAGGAAGAAGTGACCGCCGGGCAGCAGCTCGGTGGAGCGCAGCCCCGGCAGGACATCGCGCCAGGCCTCCAACTGCGAGACAGCCACCTGACGGTCGTCACGACCGCCGAACAAATGAGCCGGGCACGACGGCGCGTCGGCGGGTGTGAACCGGTAGTCGTCGAAAATCTCGAAGTCGCTGCGTAAAGCGGGCAGGAACAGCGCCATCACTTCAGGGGTCTCGCGCACTTCCGGCGGGATTCCGCCGTAGTGGCCGACCGCGGCGGTGAATTCGTGATCCGGCAGGTCCGACAAGCGTCCCGGCCTGGGCAGGTGCGGGGCGACCGCTCCGCCGAGGAACAGCGCCCGCGGCGTGACTCCCGCGGGCAGGCGGCGCGCGACCTCGTAGGCGGTTAGCGCGCCGAGACTGTGGCCGAAGAAGGCGAACGGAAGATCGGTCAGCGGCAGGATCAGCGGCAGTGCGGCGTCGACCAGGTCGGTGAAGCGGCGGATGGGCGTCTGCGCCAGATGCCGCTGCCGGGCGGGCAGCTCGATCGCGCACAGCTCGACCCAGTCGGGCAGTTGTTGCCGCCACGGGGTGTAGGCCGCCGCTTTGCCGCCGGCGAACGGCCAGCAGAACAATCGCAGACGCGGCGTGCCCGCGGTTTTGCGGTGGATGGTCAGCCCGCCCGTCTCCGGGCGTCGTGCCGGTTCGGGGGTAACCGAAACGGTCGCAGAAGCCGGAACAGGATCCGCCGCAGGGGTCTGCGGTTCGAGGGTCGCAGAAGCCGAAAGGGTTTCACCCATGGGACTTTTCGATCCGGCTTCGTCAGACAGGGTACGCAGATCACCCACCGTCGCGATCCGGATCACCGGCGCACCGAGCGTCGCGAAGAACTTCGACAGCGGAGCAGACGGACCGACCTCGTACCGGGGTGTGCCGGAGCGCAGCAACGCGCGCATGTTCGCGGTCCAACGGACCGGAGCGGAGATCTGGCGGACCAGATGCTCGGCGAGGGTTTCGGGCCGGTGGAACTCACCGGTGTAGTTCGAAGTCACCGCGACCGCGCGTGCGGCGCGCATGCGGGGCGCGCAGTCGGCCAGATGTCCGGCGAAGTCGGCCTCGATCCCGCGCATCCACCGCGAGTGGAACGGCGCGCTCACCCGCAGCGGGACGAACCGCAGGTCCGGATGGCGGTCGGCCAAGACGGCGCGCGCGGCCGCGATCGCGTCGCTGTCGCCGCTGATGACGAGCTGGTCGGTCGAATTGTCGTTGGCCACTTCGGCGCCCGCCTCGACCACCAGTTCGGCCACCCCGCAAGCGGCGATGTCCGGCAGGATCAGCGCCGCCATGGCGCCCTGGCCTTCGGGCACCGCCCGCTGCATCAGCGCACCGCGGGTGCGCACCAGCCGCACCCCGTCGGCGAGTTCGAAGACGCCCGCGGCGACCAGCGCGGCGTACTCGCCGAGGCTGTGGCCGCCGAAAGCGACCGGCCAGGCGCCGAATTCGGTGACCAGCACCCGGTAGGCGGCGATCTCCATGGTCAGCACGCACGGTTGGGTGTACTCCGTGCGATGCAACCGCGGATCGCGCTCGACGCAGATCCGCAGCAGATCCTCGCCCACCGCGGCAGCGGCCTCGGCGAACGTCTCTCGCGCGAGCGGGAACTCGGCGCACCAGTCGGCGCCCATCCCGGTGCGCTGGGCGCCCTGCCCCGGGAAGACGATCGTGCACTCGCCGCTCATCGCAACGCCTCCGCGGTCGGCTCGGCCGCGCGCGGCGCGGGGATGTAGCCCACCTCCGCGCAGTGCGCCAGATACACCCGCACCAGATCCTCGGTCGGCGGGCAATCGATGCCCGCGGCGGCGAGCACGCGCCGGGTGTAGGCGCAGTCGGCGTAGGAGCTCTCCTCGTAGTGGATCGTGCCGAAAAGTTCGATGCCGTACTTGAACATCTCCAGGGTCTGGCTGTCGTAGACCTCGTCGGTGCCCAGCCGGTAGATCTGCCGGTCGGTGGCCCTGCGGTGGAATTCCTCCAACGGCACGAGCGTCACGTCGTACCCGGCGCGCTGGACATAGCGCACCACGTCGTAATAGCGCCGGATGTCGGGGTTGGTCAGGTGGTAGGTCTCCCGGTAGGTGGGGCGGTGCATCGCGATGTGCACGATCGCGGCGCTGACGTAGTCGACCGGGGTGATGTCCCAGTGCACCGGCGTCAGCATCGTCTCGCCGGTCTCGATCATCGTCTTGAGGATGTCGTAGTACGCGCCTTTCACGCTGACCTCGGAGAACGGATACCGGCCGGTGCGGCTGTCGCCCATGATGTTGCCCGGGCGCACGATGTCCCAGAGCAGCCCGCGTTCGCTCGCCGCCCGGATCAGCTTCTCCGACTCGTACTTCGTCTGCTGGTAGGGCAGATGGTCGTAGCCCTGGCCCAGTTCCAGATCGCGTTCGGTGAACGGCGGGTTGTTGAAGTTGAGCCGATCACCAAGCGCGCTGAAGCTCGACACGTACACCAGGTACTTGCCGCGTGAGCGCAGCGCGAATTCCGCCGCGCGCCGGGTGCCTTCGACGTTGATCGGGGCCAGCGCGTCGTAGAAGGTGACCAGGGTGGTGCGGCCGGCGGCGTGGATGGTCAGGTCCACGTCGTCGGCGAGCCGCTGCCAGGTCGTCTCGTCCAGGCCGAGCCGTTCGCCGGAGACGTCGCCGAGCACCGTGGTCACGCGATCGGTGAACGCCTGGTCGAGCGTTCCGTCCGGATCGTAGGTGCTGAGGAAGTGCTTGACCCGGCGCTCGGCCGTGGCCACGGTCTTGCCGCGCACCAGGCAGGTCACTCGCACGTCGGTGCGGGTGAGCAGATCGTGCAACAGCTTGCCGCCCAGCACGCCGGTCACGCCCGTGATGAAGACCGACCGCACCGCGATCGGAGCGTCCATGCGCACCGGCGGGATGTCTTGCTGGACTGTCGCGGCCGGGTCCACCGCGGTGGCGCGCGGGACATCGTCCCGCGTCGTCCCGGCGATGATGCCGTCGGCCACCAGGTAGTGCGACAGCGACGCGATGGTGGGATGCAGCTCGGTCGACTCCGCCGGGATCTTGACGTCGTAGTGCTTCATCAGCCGGTTCAGCATCCGGACGGTGGCCACCGAGTCGAACCCGAAGTCGGTGAAATTCGCGTCCAGGTCGAGATCGGCCGGGTCGGACTTGGTCAGATCGGCGAAGATGTCGCGGATGTGCTCAGCGAGCCGATCGCACATCTCGCTGTCGAATTCGTCGCCGGTCGGGGCTGTGGTGACCGGTTCGGTGACGCCGGTCGGAGCGGGCAGGTCCGTGCGCGGCTCGATCGGTTCGGTCGACGTCGGTTCGGTTCGGTGCGCGGTGCCGTTCGTGGAACGGCCGTTGCGCTGCTGTGCCCGAGGCGGCCCGCTTTCCTGCGTGACCACTGTTTTCGCGACCACCTGAGGAGCCGGGTGGCTGCGTTTGCGGTAGTCCTCGGGAACGATCCAGTACCTGCGCCGCTCGAACGGGTAGCCGGGCAGGCTCACGGTCCGGCCGAACGGCTGGTCGTAGCCCTGTTCCCAGTCCACGCTCCAGCCGCCGGCCCACAGCTCGGCGACCCGTGGCAGATTGCCGGAGCGCAGCAGCGCGCGCACTTCGGCGCGGTCGGCGTCCGACTCGCCGGGCAACTCGTCGAGTTCGCGGTGGGTGCGGGCCACGCCACGGAAGATGAGCAGCCCTTCGGCCGGTGCCGGGGAACTCGGCTCGGCTGCACTGTCGAGCAATTCGACGAGTTCGGCCGTGGAGGTGGCCACCACCGCGAGGCGATGTGTGAACGCGCTCCGCCCGACGGCCAGCGTCCACGCCACATCGGGCAGCGGCAGCGGGTGTTCGCGCAGCCGGTCCGCTGTGCGAGCGGCCAGTTCCGTGAGCCGGTCACCATCGCGCGCCGACAACACCACGATTCGCGGTTGCCCGTCTTCGGCGGTCGGCACGGTGGGCTCGGCGTCGGTGAGGATCACGTGGGCGTTCGAGCCGCCCGCACCGAATGAGCTGACGGCGGTGATACGGGGCTTGCCGTCGTCGGGACGCGGCCAGGCCGTGGGCCGGTCGATGACCCGGAACGGCGTCGCCGCGAAATCGATCCCCGGGTTCGGCGGGTCGCTGTGCAGGTTCGGCGCGATGGTGTCGTGGCGCAGTTGCAGCAGCGCCTTCACCACGCCCGCGGCGCCCGCCGCCGCTTCCAGATGCCCGACACTGGATTTCGCCGAGCCGATGCCGCAATAGCCGCGTTCGGACCTCGCGCTGCGGTAGGCCTTGGTCAGTGCCGCGATCTCGATGGGATCACCCAGCGCGGTGCCGGTGCCGTGGGCTTCCACGTAGCCGATGTCGCCCGCGTCGACGCGGGCCGCGGTCAGCGCCCGGCCGATGAGGTCGGCCTGTGCGACCGGGTTGGGAACGGTGAACCCGTTGGTGCGCCCGCCGTGGTTTATCGTGCTGCCCCGGATCACGCCGTAGACGCGGTCACCGTCGGCGCGCGCGTGCCGCAGTGGTTTGAGCACGAGGGTGACCACTCCCTCACCGGGCACGTAGCCGTCGCCGCCCGCGCCGAACGACCGGCACCGGCCGTCGGTGGAGGCCCAGCGGCCGTAGCCGAGCAGCAGATACTTGCCCGGGTGGATCGACACGTTCACCCCGCCGGCCAGCGCGTAGGCCGACTCGCCGCGCCGCAGGCTCGCGCAGGCCAGATGCAGCGCGGTCAGCGACGCCGAGCACGCCGTGTCGACCGCGAGACTGGGTCCGTCGAAACCGAAATGGTAGGAGACCCGATTCGCCACCGCGAAATATCCCGAGATCGGCACGCCGACGAACGCCTGATACTCGGCGTAGCCCACCCCGGCGAAGACCCCGGCATCGGGCAGACCGCGCGCCGCGGCGCTGCGGTGCACCCGATCCGGCGAATAGCCCGCGTCTTCCAGTGCCGCCCAGGAGGTTTCGAGGAACAACCGCTGCTGCGGGTCCATCTCCTCGGCGTCCTTGGGCGTGATGCCGAAGAAGCGGGCGTCGAACTTGTCCACGTCGTCGAGGAACCCACCCCACCGTGCGTAGGTGGTGCCCGGTTCGTCGGGGTCGTCGGAGAGGTATTCACTGTGGTCCCAGCGTTGCGGCGGGACCTCGACGATACAGTCGCGGCCCGCGACCAGGTTGGTCCAGAACTCTTCTATGTCCCCCGCCATCGGGAACTTGCCCGCCATACCGATCACGGCGATGTCGTCGGAGTCGTCCGCATCGTGTGTGGCGAGCTCGGTTGGCTCCGGTGCCCGTTCGGGGGTGGGGTGATCCGCCGCCACCGTGCGCGTCGCTTCCGGGTTGCTGCCGGTGCGGGGCCGGCCCGCGGTGAGCACGGCCAGGCGTGGCGCGTGCTGCTCGGCGAGATAGCCCGCGAGGTCACGGACGGTCTGGAACTCGAAGAACAGAGTGCTGGGCAGGGGCCCGAAATCGGTTTCCAGCCGATCGTTCATCTTGCTGATCAGCACGGAGTCGATCCCATAGTCCTGCAGGGGGATACGAGTGCGGATCCGATGCGGGTCCAAGCGGCAGTACTCGGCGAGCAGGCCTTTCAGATAGGTCTCGGCGTCGCCCCGCAACGCTGCGGGATCTGCTACGGAGGAGGGCTCGGTACGGGGTGTCGCGAGCGCGCGATTCTCGTGAGCGGCAGTGCCGGGCGCGCTATGGTTGCCGGTCTCACCGACACTGCGGGATGCAGGGATAACCGAGCCTTCGGTCTCCCCGCGTGCCGTAACGGCCGCGGCTTCGGGTTCGACGGGTGCCGGTGTGTCGGCCGCGCCGGAGGCGCCTACCCCCTCGAGTGCACCGGCCTCGGGTGCCGTGGCACTTCGTGGTGCCGAACTCTGTGCCGCGGCTCGGTGGAGGTCCTGAGGCCCGAAGATCCCGTTCGGCAAGCGCACGGAGCCGGTCTCGTGTGTGGACGAAGCGGCAACGCTCAGCTCGGGCGCCCAGCACCGTTGCCGATCGAACTCGTAGCCGGGCAGGTGGATACGGCGCGCGAGCGGGTCGTTCCAACCGGAGTGTTCGACGTGTCCCCCCTCGACCCATTGCCGGGCCACCGCTACCGGGTCGTCGAGCACGGTGGCGCCGGGCCGGTGCGCGGTCGGGGCGTCGAGCGTTCCCGTGCGGACTCCCGCAGGACGATCGCCCTCGGCGAAGGCAGCCAGCCGGGCGGCGATCGCATCCACCGAGTCGCCGACTACCGCCAGCCGATGCTCGAATCCGCTGCGCCCGTGGGCCAGCGTGCACGCGACATCCGCCAGCGCCGTGTCCGGATGCGCGGTCAGATGCCTGCGCAGCGTCCGCGCCATCCGGATCAGGCTCGTGGCGCTGCGCGCCGAGAGCACGATCAGCTGCGGTCCGCCCGGTGCGTCACGCCGGGCGGACCGCGCCGCCGGTGCGCCGTCGACCACCACGTGCGCGTTGGTGCCGCTGAAACCGAAGGAACTGATCGCCGCACGCCGCGGCGCTCCGTCCCACCCACGCAGTTCGGTGTTGACGAAGAACGGCGACTCGTCCAACCCGAGCAGCGGGCTCACCGAATCGACGTGCAGCGAGGGCGGCAACTGTCCGGCGCGCATGGCCAGCAGCACCTTGAACAGGCTCGCCATCCCGGCGGCGTGCGAGGCGTGGCCGATATTCGATTTCACCGACCCCACCGGGATGGCGCCGACCGCGCCGGTGTGGTGGCGGAAGGCGGTGGTGAGCGCTTCGATCTCGATCGGATCACCCAAACGTGTTCCGGTGCCGTGAGTTTCGACGTAGCCGATGGTGGACGGGTCGATCCCGCCGTCGCGATACACCGCCAGTTCCAGTTCGGTCTGCGCGCGAACGCTCGGCGCGGTGATGCCGTTGGTGCGGCCGTCGTGGTTGATGCCGATCCCGCGAATCACGCCGTGGATCGGGTCGCCGTCGCGTTCGGCGGCGGCCAGCGGTTTGAGCACCACCACACCGACGCCTTCGGCGATCACGAAACCGTCGGCGCCCGCGTCGAAGCTCGCGCAGCGGCCGCGCGGCGACAGCATGCCCATCGAGGAAGCGAGCAGGTGGTATTCGGGCGTCACGAAAACCGCGACACCGCCGGCCAGCGCGAGCTCCGACTCCCCCGAGGCGAGGCTGCGGCAGGCTTGGTGCAGCGCGACGAGCGCCGAGGAGCAGGCGGTGTCCAAACCGAGACACGGACCGGTCAGGTCCAGGTGGTAGGCCACCCGGGCGGGCAGGATGGCCGGGCTGTTGCCGGTGAAGAGGTGATGGGAGCCGACGGTGCCGTGGTTGCGCAGCAGGGTGGCGTAGTCCGACCCCGGTGATCCGGCGAACACCCCACAGCGCGTGCGCCGCAACGACTTCGGATCGATGGCGGCGTCTTCCAGGGCCAGCCAGCTGTGCTCGAGGAACAAGCGCTGCTGCGGGTCCATGTAGTCGGCTTCGGCGGGCACCAGGTCGAAGAACGCCGGATCGAACTCTTCCACGCCGTCGAGGAACCCGCCCCACTTGGAGTAGGTCTTGCCGGGTGCCGCCGGTCCCGGCCGGAAGTAGTCGGCGACCGGCCAGCGTGACGCGGGCACCTCGGTCACCGCATCCTGCCCGGCGGCGAGAGCGCGCCAGAACTCGTCGAGGTTCCGCGCGCCCGGGAACTGCCCGGACATGCCGATGATGGCGATGTCCATCGATGCTGACCTTTCGCTGGGCCGTGCGGCCTGGGCGGTGACGGTTCGGGGAACCGACGCGCCGGACACCGGAGATGTTCTGCTGGTCGCCGTGGCGCCTTGTGCGGCCATGTGCTCGCTGAGCAGCCGCACGGACGGATGGTCGAACACCACCGTGGGTCGCAGCGTGAGGCCGTAGCGGGCGTTGACCCGGTCGATGATCTTGATCGCGAGAATGGAATCGACGCCGTACTCCGACAGGGGCAGTTCGGCTCGCACGTCGCCGCGTGCCACACCGAGTCCGTCGGCGACGATGGCGATGAGTTCGGCTTCCAAGGCCGTGGCATCGGCCGCATAGCTGACCGGGGCGCTCGGCTTCGGGGCGTGTGTGTATTCGGCCTGCACGCCCGCGCCGGGTTCCACGGCGGGTGCGAGAGGAGCTCGAGCGATCGCGGCGGGTTCGGGCTGCACGTCGTCGGTCGGTTGCGCCGTGTCCCCGGCAGCGGGCCGCGTGGTGGCGCTGACGGCGGCCAGCAGCCGGAAACTCGGTTCCGGATCGGAGGACAGACCCGGTCCCCACGAACGGGCTCCCGAGAACCCCGCCGCGGTCATGGCGGCGTGCCATTGTGCTTCCGACAGCAACGGAGAGTGCGGGATACGCATCCCGGGATCGCGGTAGGCATGCCAGCCCTCCAGCAACCCGAAGGTCAGCGCGAGCACTTCGAGGTCGGTGGTCGCCTCGGTGAACGCGAGCACACCGCCGGGCGCCAGCAGGCGCCGGACATTGCGCAAGGTCGCATCGATCGACCGCGTCGCGTGCAGGACGTTGGCGCAGACCACCAGATCGGCTTCGTGGGCGGGGAATCCTTGCGCGACCGGGTCGGAGTCGATGTCCAGCACCGCGAAACGCAGGTTCGGGCGCGCGCCGAAGGTGCGTCGCCCATGCGCGAGGAAACTGTGCGACACGTCGGTGTAGTGATAGTCGAACGCGATCCCGCGCTCGGTGAGCGCGTCGAGCACCGCGTGCGTGGAACCGCCCGTGCCCGCGCCGACTTCCACGATCCGCAACGGCCGCGCGTCGTCGTGCCGCTGCGCGAGCGCCGATACCAGTTCGGCGAGTAGGCCGTTGGTGAAGTCGTAGGCGGCGTTGCCACGATAGATCGCGCTCACCATCTCGATGTCGCCGCCGGGGAACAGCACCTCCGTCGCCGACAGCTCCCCGCGCAGTACGCGTGGATAGGCTGCCAGGCAGGCGTCCAGCAACGCCACGTACGGCTCGGTTTCCGGGAAGCGCGCGATCAGATCGGCGCGCATCCCGCCCGTGCCGGGTGGCGGGCCGGGGACCTCGATCCGGTCGTCCTGCCACCGCACGAGCCCGTGTCGCCGCAGGATGTTCAGACAGCTGGTGCGCAGCCGGTCGAATTCGGGCCGCACACCCAGGTGCGCGTCCAGTGACCGCACGGTCCACTCCCCCGGCGTGAGTCCCATTCCGGCGAAGGTGGCGAACAACAGCATCGCCGCGTAGCGGCCGAGTTCGGCCTTGCCGGGCTCCACGATGCCCGTGAGCTCGACGGAGGCATCGAAGCGCTCCACCGCAGCGTCGAACTCCGAGCGCGGCGGTGCGATGATCCAGTAGTCGGTGCGTTCGAAGGGATAGCCGGGCAACGGAATTCGGCGCTGCGGGCCGCCGCGCCCGCGCCAGTCGACCTCGACCCCCGCGACCCACTGGCGGGCCAGTTCCTGCTCGTCGGCCGCCGGAGCGTACCGCGGCGGCCTGCTCTGAGCGTCGACGGTGCCGGTGACCACAGGGCCGAGCTGGTCGGTGCGATATCGGTCGAGCGCGTCGGCTACCTCGACCGGTGCGGACGCGACCACCGCGAGACGGTGCGCCAACGCCGGCCTGCCCACTTGCAAGGTGCGCACCGCGTCGGTGAAATCCGCTGGATCGAGGGTGCGGAAGTGCCGCGCCATCCGCTCGGCGTATCGGTGCAGCCGCTGCGGTGTGCGGGCCGACAGCACGAAGACCTCCGGTCCGATCGTCCCGGCCGGGTGAACGCGGTCGTCGACGAATTCCGCTAGCACCACATGGGCGTTCGCGCCGCCCGCGCCGAAGGCGCTGATGCCCGCGTGCCGAGCCACCACGACCCCGTCGATGGTGCGGCGCGGCCAATCCTCCACTTCCCGGGGCAGATGGAACGGCACCGAGTTGAACGCGATGGCCGGGTTGATCCGGGCAACGTGCAGTGTCGGCGCGATCCGGCCGTGCCGCATCTGCAACAGCACCCGGGTCAGGCTCGCGACACCCGCGGCGGCTTCGGAATGGCCGATGTTCGATTTGGTCGACCCGAGAGCGCGGGAGCGACCGGCGTCACTGATTCTGCCGAAAGCCACTGCCAATCCGGCGATTTCGATCGGATCGCCGAGCGGTGTCCCCGTGCCGTGTGCTTCGAGATAGTCGATCGTGTCGGGATCGACCCCGGCCGCCCGCAGTGCCTCGCCGATCACCTCGGCTTGCGCTCCGGGATGGGGAACGCTGTATCCGGACGTCTGCCCACCGTGGTTGATCGCGCTGCCCAGAATCAGGCCGTGAATGGTGTCACCGTCGGCGCGGGCGGCCGACAGCGGCTTCAGATACAGCGCGCCGACACCTTCGCCGGGAACATAGCCGTCGGCGGCGGCGGCGAACGGTCGGCACCGGCCGCTGTCGGACATCATGCCCAGGCTGTGCAGCAGCAGGAATTTGTCCTCGTGCAGCAGCAGGTTGACTCCGCCGACGATCGCCGCGTCGCATTCGCCGCCGAGCAGGCTGCGCCGTGCCAGATGCAGCGCGGTCAGCGACGCCGAGCACGCGGTGTCCACGGTGAGACTCGGGCCGCGCAGACCGAGGGTGTAGGAGGTGCGATTGGCGATGGACGACGGGATCGAGGCCACCGCGACCGGATCGCCGTCGCGGGTGGCACCGACCCCGAGCAGCCGGTAGTCGCTCCAGGTGGCGCCCACGAACACCCCGACGCGGCGATCCCGCACGGCCGGGTCGGTGTGGTGATATCCGGCGTGCTCCAGCGCCGCGTAGGCCTGCTGCAGGAACAAACGCTCCTGCGGGTCCAGCAGCGGCGCCTGGACCGGCGGAATGCGGAAGAATTGCGGGTCGAATCCGCCCACGTCGCGCAGGAAGCCACCGATCATCGGGGGCGCGCCGGGGGCCTCCCCTGCGGCGGTCAGCCACCAGCGTTCGGCGGGGACCGGTCCGACCGCGTCATGCCCGTCACGCAGGTTGCGCCAGAACTCCTCGATGTCCTCCGCGTCCGGATAGCGGCCGCTGATTCCGACGATCGCGATCGGCTCCTCGGCGCCGGTGGACACACGGTGCTCGTTCGCCGACACCGGTTCGGCGGCAGGGGCGTTCGCCGAGGGAATTGGCGGCTGTAGTCGTGTTCGCAGGGTTTCGGGCTCGCCCCATACCGCGGCGAAGTGGGCGCGGTTGGATGTCGTGCAGGACAGCAGCAGGTCCAGGCCGGTCGTGGTGGGCAGCAGTCCGACACCGGCCCGCCGCAGTGCGGTGATCTGTTCGGCAGGCGGGAGCATCCCGCCCTCGGCCCACAGCGGCCAATTGATGCTGATCGTCCTGTTTCCGGCCCGGTCACGCTGTTCGGCGAAGACGTCCAGATAGCGGTTGGCCGCCGCGTAATCGGCCTGCCCGGGGTTGCCCAGCACCGCGGAGACCGACGAGAACAGCACCGTCAGGCGGACCTCCGGTAGCGCCCGGGTCAAGTGCCCGACGCCGGAGACCTTCGGCGCCAGCACGGACCGCGCCGCGTCACGGCCGGTGCCGGACAACAGTCCGTCGCGCAACTGTCCCGCACCGTGGTAGAGCACGTCGACCGGTCCGAAGGTGGCGTGGGCGATCGCGGCGACGCGTTCGGCGTCCGCGGCGATCGAGACGTCGGCGCGCACGTGCACCGCTTCCGCGCCGAGGTCGTTGAGGTCGGCGAGCAGACCGGCGGCCGCCGCGTCGAGCGGACGGCGGGACACCAGCACCAGCCGGGCGCCGTACTCGGTGGCGAGGCGGCGCGCCAGATGCCGGGCGATGCCACCGAATCCGCCGGTGACGACGACCACCGATCCCGGACGCAGCGCCGCGTCGCCGGAACTCGTCGTGGCGTCCGTCAGCAGGCGCGTCCGGCGGATCTCACGTCGGCGGCCGTGGTAGCGGATCTCGGTCGCCGGGTCGCGTTCGTCGATGCCCAGCTCGGTGGCCACGATCTCGTCGATCGGCGCGGCGGGGTCGCGCTGGACGGCACGCAGAATCGGTTGCGGCTGCTCGAGCCGCAGCGTGCGGGCGAGACCGCCCAAGAGGGCGCAAGTCGATGCACCCGCGGGGCTCGCGGGCGCGATCGCGAGCACCCGGCGCACCGGCGGTTCGGAGATCCCGGCCGTCGCACGCAGCAGATCACGCAGCGGCAGGTACACCCGCTCGATCAGCGCCTGCGGGTCGTCTTCGGTCGCGGATTCGGGCCACAAGTACAACGCGGCGTCGAAGTGGAGCCGACGGGCCGTCAGCTGTGCGACCAGCAGCTCCATATGTTGTTCGTTCACCGGGTCGACGAGGAAATCGTCTGCACCGGAGCGGAATTCACCACCCGGCCGCACCCGCACGACCGTGGCAGCCCCGGGGTGGGGGTACGGGTGGTCGGCAGTGTCGAAGACGAGCAGGCTGGTCGGTTCGCGACGCGGGTGGGTGGTGGTGTCGGGTTCCCAGTCGAACCCGAAGGTGATCAGGTCCTCGCCGGCCGCGGCGGCGTGTCCGGTCTCGGCTGGGGCAGAGGTTTCCGGTGCGGGAGCCGCTGTCGAGGCGACCGTTGCCTGGCCCGAGTCGAATCCTGTCGAGCCTGCGAATCGTTCAGGATGTTCGGTGTCGATTTCGGATTCCGGCGCAGCCATGGTGACGGCAGCGTCTGGCCGGTAGTTCCCGCCGACGGTGTCGGCGAGGTGTCCGGCGAGCGCTTCGATGGTCTGGTATTCGAACAGCAGTGTCGGGTAGAGCGGTTCGCCTACCCTGGCCTCCAGCTCCGCGGTCAGCCGCAGCAGGCGACCGGAATCCAGGCCCAGTTCGTAGAACCCCACGTCCGTCGCGATTGCGGCGGGATCGGCGCCGAGTTCACCGGCGACCAGAGCGGCCAAGTCGGCGGTGATCACGGCACGCGGGTCACCTGACGGCGTCACCGGAGCCGAATGGGTGCCGGATCGTGGTGCGGGTTGTGACCGGACTACCGCGTCGGTCCGCGTCAGCAACCGTCGAATGTCCTCGCTGCCCCGCACCCGTTTGGACGTCAGCCGGTAACGCGCCACCGGCGATCCGTCCTGGTCGTAGAGCGCCACATCGGCTTCGAGCAGGTCCGGGCCGCCACCGCGGACCGTGGCCCGCACGAAGACCTCCTCGGGGGTGGCCCGCCAGGCGCGGACGTCACCGAAGTAGATCGGGATGAACGCGCTCTCGGCGTCCACGCCCAGCCGGTGCGGGTCGATGAACGGCACGATCGTGGAGGCATCCAGAAACGTGGGATGCAGCAGGAAGCCGGGCAGATGCGCGGCGGCTTCCGGTCCCAGCCCCATCGTGGCGGTGACCAGGTCGTCGCGGCGGGCGAAATGCCCGGTGGCGCGCATGAACTCGCGATGTTCGATGCCGCGGCTGCCGCTCTGGGCGTACAGCTCGGCCATACCGCGGTCCCGCGCCGCCGCCCGGAACTCGGCCACATCGATGCCGCTCGGTTCGACCGACGAATCCGATTCCACCACAACGCATTCCGCGACCGGCTCGATCGCCCCGGCTGGTGCGCCCGTCGAGTCCAAGCGCTGCACGTCGATGGCGACACGTCCGGTGGGACGGTCGATCCGGAACGCGATGCGTACCGCGTCGTCGTCACCGAGAGCCACCGGACGCTGGAACAGCGCTTCCCGGATCGTCAGGTCGCCGGGCCGGTAGCCGGCCGACATCGCCGCCCGCAGGATCATGTCGAGATACACCACGCCGGGCAGAATCCGGACACCGTGCACGCGGTGGTCACGCACCACCGGGTCCTCGGCCCGCAGGGTGGTGGCGAAGCTGTCCAGGTCGATCCCGCTCATCGCAGCGGCTCCACACGGAGGAACGACGGCGCGGGCGCGCTCTGCGTCATCGGGACCACGATGCGTGGCGTGGGCTCCGTCGATGTGCTGGAAACCGTTTTCGGCAGCATGAAGCTCCTCTTGCGGAAGGCAGGTGGATCCAGGGGGCGGCGCGTCGGCCGGTGCCCGTCGGGCGCCTGCTCGACGACCAGGTGGGCATTGGTGCCGCCGAAGCCGAACGAGCTGACGCCCGCCGCGCGGGGCCTGCCGTCGGCGGGCCGCCACGGGCGCAGTTCCCGGTTGATCCGCAGCGGCGAACCGGCGAACTTGAAGCGCGGATTGAGGTTGTCGCAGTGCAGTGACGGCGGCAGCGCCGCGTGGTGCACGGCCAGGATCGTCTTGACGGCCCCAGCGATGCCGGCCGCGGAGAGCAGATGCCCGATATTGGTTTTCACGCTGCCGACCGCACACGGCTCCGGGCCGCGCGAGCGGTCGCCCAGCACGGTCGCCAACCCCTTCAGCTCGATCGGGTCGCCGATCATGGTGCCGGTGCCGTGCGCCTCCAGATACGACAGGGCATCCGGCGACATTCCCGCTGCCTCGAGCGCCGCGGTGACCACCTCGATCTGCGCCCGCATATTCGGTGTGGTGATGCCCATGGTGTGCCCGTCGTTGCCGATCGCCGAGCCCCGCAGCACCGCGTAGACCCGATCGCCGTCGGCGAGCGCGTCGTCGAGCCGCTTGAGCAGCAGCAGCGCCGCGCCCTCGCCCGGCACGAAACCGTCCGCGTCTTCGGAGAACGTCGCGCACCGGCCGTGGGGTGAGAGCACGCCCGCCGCCGCCAGGGTGACGAACGGCAACTCGTCGAGCAGCACCTCCACGCCACCGGCCAGCGCGGCGTCGACCTCTCCGGCGCGCAGCGCCTGGCAGGCCAGGTGCACCGACAGCAGCGACGAGGAGCAAGCGCTGTCGAGCACGACATTGCCCGCGTGCCAATCGAAGAAGTCGGAGATGCGCGCGGCGATGAAGTTCTGCCCGATGCCGATGATGGTGTGCCGATCGGCGACCGGGATCCGGTGGAAGTAGTTCGCCGAACGACTGCCCGCGTAGACGCCGACCCGCTTGCCCGCCAGCTCGTCGCGCCGGTATCCGGCGTCGGAGGTGGCCAGCACCGACGCCTCGAGCAGCAACCGCTGCAATGGGTCCATCTGCCAGGCCAGTTCGTCGGTGACCCCGAAATACTCCGGATCGAAC
Organism: Nocardia sp. CY15; assembly: GCF_009829295.1. Classification (NCBI taxonomy): domain Bacteria; kingdom Bacillati; phylum Actinomycetota; class Actinomycetes; order Mycobacteriales; family Nocardiaceae; genus Nocardia; species Nocardia sp. CY15. The sequence continues at coordinate 26,654 of NZ_VUOT01000038.1, read as the reverse complement.
AGATCGACACCGTCGACGAACCCGCCCCACTTGCTGTTGGTCAGACCGGGGCCGCCGCCGGGGCGGTAGAAGCGGGCGGGATCCCAGCGCGCCGGGTCCACCTCGCGGATGCCCGACTCGCCCGCGGCGAGCAGCCGCCAGAACGCGTCCGGGGTGTCGCCGCCGGGCAGGCGGCAACCGATGCCGATCACGGCGATGGGTTCGGACGCTCGGCCGCGGCGGGCGTCGGCGGCCCAGGTGGCCGCGCTGGGACGGGACTGCGCGGTCTCCCCCGCGCGCGGCGGATCATCCGGCGTCGGCTGCGGATCAGCCGCTAACTGCGACGACGGTTCGGGCGCGAAGCGTTCCGGGAACTGCTCGGTCAACAGACCCGCCAGCGCGTCCAGCGTCGGGAATTCCAGCACCAGCGCCGGGTCGAAGGGCTGACCGACGACCTGCTCGATCCGGCGCACCGCCGAGGCGATCAGCACCGAGTCCGCGCCGTACTCCTCGAACCGCTTGTCGCCCTCGAAACGGGCCGGGTCCAGCTTCAGCTCGTCGGAGAAGATTTGCAGCAGTTCCCGATACGCCACCGCGGACCCGTTCGCCACTGCGGACCGGGCAGCCGCCGCGGACGTCGTCTCGCGCGCGGGGGGCACACTCGTGCGCGTCGAAAGACGCAACAGCGCGCCGTGATACGGCAAGACCACGGGAGTATCCGGCAGGCCCAGCACAGCGTCGAGAAGTTCGAACCCCGCCGCGGCGGTCAATGCGGGCAGGCCGGTAGCCCGATAGGCCGCGGTGTTCACCTCACCGAACCCGGTGTCGCGGAACGAAGGCCAGTTCACCGACCGGAACCACGGCCGTCCCGCGGCGTGCTGGGCCTCGGCGAAGCGGTCCAGGTGCGCGTTGGCCATCGCGTAGTCCGACAGACCCACCGCCAGACCGGGCAGGACGGCCGACACCGACGAGAACAACACGAAGAAATCCGGCCGGTCGGCGGCCAGCACGTCGGCGAGGACGGCGGTGCCCGCCAGCTTGGGCGCGAGCACGGCCGCGACGGCGGGGCCGGTCTTGCGCACGAACGCCGGACTCTCGGTCGAAACGCTTCCCGCGCAGTGCAGCACGCCACCGATCGGGCCCAGTTCGCGCCGCACCGCGTCGAAGAAGCCGGACAAGCTAGTCTCGTCGGTCAGGCTGCCGAAGTAGGTGCGCACCGCGACGCCTCGATCACGCAACGCGACCAGCCGCCGCACCTTGTCCGCCAGGGCCCCGGCCCCGGCGGCCACCTGATCCCATTCCGGTTCGGGCGGCAGCGGTTCCCGGCCGAGGATGGCCAAGCGGCGCGCTCCGCGCTCCACCAGCGCCGCGGCGAACTCCGCGCCGAGGCCACGCGTGCCGCCGGTCACGACATAGGTGCGGGCGGGGTCCACGACGAGACCGTCGCGAGGCGTCGCGTCCGCCAGTTCGACCGCTTCGCGTACTCCGCCGCGATACCGCACTCGCGGCGCCCTGTCCTCGGCGGCGCCGCTCTCCGCGCCCAGGATCGCCAGCAACCGGGCCGGATCGGCGCACACCGCGTCGTGCTCCGCGACCACGTGGACGCTGCGGGTGCGCACGTCACGGATTTCTTCGGCGAGCGCGGCGACCAGACCGCCCAGCGGCGCGGACTCCGGGCCGCCCGCGCCGGGGTGGCCGGCGGTGACGTGCACCAGCGTGAGCGAACCGGTGCGCGCCTCGATTACGCCCTGGTACAGCCCCATCCGGCCGAGGTCGCCGGAGGGACGGCCGGACGCCGCGGGAACGAGGTCACACACGTCCAGCACGCAGTCGGTGTCGGGGTAGCGCGCCGCCAGCGTCCTTCCGAGTGTCGCGCCCGCGGCGAAGTCGTCGCGGCTCGGGTCGCCCGGCACATCCGAGATCCGCACCAGACGTCCCGGATCGCCGCTCGCGACGCCCAGCGCCTCGACCAAGTGGTGTGGGGTCCGTGCGTCGTACACGACCAAGCTGTGCCGGGAGCGCAGGTCAGCGCTGGGCAGCGGAGCTTCCCGCCAGACCGGAACCAGCGATCGTCGTTCCGTCAGCGCGGGTTGTGCGCTGGGCGTGGGCCATTGGGCTGATACGGACTGCGGCAGTGGCGTGAACTCCGGCACCGATTGTCGACCCGGCGAGGTCTGCGGCCGGGTGGTTTCTGGTAGTGGTGCCGACCCGTGCCTGGGCGGGGGTTGCGGCGACGGCATGACCGTATGGGGCGCGGATTGCCCAGGGTCGGCTTGCGGCAGCGGAGTCATCTGCGGTGTAGAGCTGGGCCCGTAGCGCGCAGGATCGGTCATCGAACCGGATCCCGGCACCGACGGGCGCAGTGATGCGGCCCATAACGATGGTGCGGACGCGTACTGCGACCCCTGCGCGGTCCGCGAGGCCGGGCCGGATTGTGAGCCCGGGCCAGGTTGCGGCGCGGGCGCGACGTCCGGAATCCAGTACCGCTCCCGTGCGAACGGATACGTCGGCGCGGGAATACGGCGTCGCGGTCCAGGATCGCGGACGGTGCTCCAATCGATGTCACCGCCGCCGAGCCAGCGCGCGAGCCGGGAATCCTCCGCCGCGTCCCGGCACGACCGGGCGCCGGGTGCGTCGTCGACCCACGCGCGGACGGCGGCGCGCAGCTGGTCGATGTCGCGTGCCACGAACGCGGCGCGAGCACTGCCGGCTTGACGGCCGACCTGCATGGTGTACGCCAGATCGGCGAGGTCGGGTTGCTGGGCGGCCAGGAAACGGTTCAGCGCCGCAACATAATCCGCGAGCCGTTCCCGGTCGCGAGCCGAGACCGGGACCACCTGCCCGCCACTGAACCGGGTCCGCGGCCTGCGGTCGACGTACTCCTCGATCACCACGTTGGCGTTGGACCCGCCCGCTCCGAACGAACTCACCGTCGCCCGACGCGGCCGGGCAGGGTTTCCGCCGGGCCACGGCAGCGGCTCGGCCGGAATCCGGAACGGAGTGGCCGCGAAGTCGATATTCGGATTCGGCGGTGTGGCGTGCAGCGACGGAACGATGACCCGGTGGCGCAATTGCAGCAGCACCTTCGTCAGCGCCGCCACACCGGCCGCCGCCTCCAGGTGGCCGAGATTGGACTTCACCGAACCGATCGGCAACTCGGCCATTCCGGCGTCACCGAAGACTTTCGCCAAACCGGCGATCTCGATCGGATCGCCCAGTGCGGTGCCCGTGCCGTGCGCTTCGATGTAGGACACCGACGCCGGGTCGACCCCGCCGACGCGCAGCGCCGAGCGGATCACCGCCGCCTGCACGTCGGGATTGGGCACCGTGAACCCGTTGACACGGCCGCCGTGATTGATCGCGGTGCCCTTGATGACGCCATAGATGGTGTCGCCGTCGGCTTCGGCGTCCGCGAGCGGCCGCAGCACCATCGCGCCGACACCTTCACTGGCCACATATCCGTCACCGCCCGCGCCGAAGGAGCGGCAGCGGCCGTCGGTGGAGGCGAACTGTCCCTGGCTGAGCGCGACGAACTTGTAGGGATGCAGCGATAAATTCACGCCGCCGACCACCGCCAACCGGCATTCGCCCGTGCGAATGCTCTGACAGGCCAGGTGCAACGCGGTCAGCGAGGACGAGCACGCGGTGTCCACCGCCATGCTGGGCCCTTGGAAGTTCAGGGCGTGCGACACGCGGTTCGGGATGCTCCAGAACGTCGAGCCCGGCAGCGTGCCGCGCCCGAGCCGGGACTCCTCCGCTCCGAACATCTGGTAGGTGCCCCACATGACGCCGACGAACACCCCGGCCTGCTCCGGTCGCAGGCCGCCACGGGCCAGGTCGGCCCGGGAATGACCGGCGTCCTCCAAGGCGGCCCAGGCGGTTTGCAGGAAAAGCCGCTCCTGCGGGTCGAGTATCTCCGCCTCGCGCGGGGAGATGGCGAAGAACAGCGGATCGAAACAGTCGACGTCGTCGAGGAACCCGCCCCACTTGGTGTAGGAGGTGAACGGGTTGTGCCGGTCCGGAACGAAATAGCGGGTGTGGTCCCAGCGGTGCGGTGGGATCTCGGTGACGCAGTCGCGTCCCTCGATCAGCACCCGCCAGTACTCGTCGAGTCCGTCCGCGCCCGGATACCGCCCGCTTACGCCCACGATCGCGATATCCCCCACCGCGTCGGGATGATGGCCGGGCTCCGAGTCGGCGGCCGTGTCCGGCGCGGTCGGTGCCGCCCATGACGTGACCGAGTCGGCCGATACACGCGAGGTGCTCGGTCGCTGTTCGGAACTAAGCCGTCCGTCGGCGGGCGGCAGATCGGCAGCGGCCGACGCGCCGTTCGCGGGCATCGTGAATTCGCTGTCCGGTACTTGCGGCAGGACGGCTCCGTTCGGCGCAGTCGAGGTGATCCCTGGAACCGAGATGTCGTCGCCCGTGGGAGCGGGCGTCCGTGCCGTGCGATCGGACGAATCGCCGTGCTCCGGCGCGAACGGCTCTCGCACCGACTCCAACCGCACGAGCAGGCCGGCGACCGCGCGCGGTGTGGGGTACTCGAAGGCCAGCGTTGCGGGCAGTCGGTGACCGCTGGAGCGCGACAGTTCGTCGCGGATCTCGAGGGCCGCGACCGAGTCGAGCCCGAGTTCGTGCAGGGGGCGATCGAGATCGGCGCCGGGCGCCAGTCCGAGGCAGCGCCGCACCAGGGATTCCATTCGGGCGGACAGATCCGTGGCAGCGGCAGCGTCTTCGGAAGCCGCAGGGACAACTGCCACCGAATCCAGCAGCACGTCCGGTACATCGATGGCCGGTCCCGGCAGCGCGAGCGGCATCGTCGTGACCGCTGCCGCTGTCGCCGAATCGATCAACTGGCCGAGCGTGTCGAAGGCCTGCTCAGGACGCAACATGCCGTAGCCGCGCCGGGCGAGCCGCTCCACCGCGCCGCCGCTGAGCCGCTCGACCATTCCGGTGTCCGCCCACGGCCCCCACGCGATCGACAGCGCGGGCGAGCCCGACAGATTTCGCGACTCGGCCAGACCGTCGAGGAAGGCGTTGGCGGCGCCGTAGCTCGACTGGCCGGGCAAACCGACCACTCCCGCGGCAGAGGAGAACAACAGGAAGAAGCGCATCGGGCGAGACATGGTCAGCTCGTGCAGGTTCCACGCTCCGAATGTCTTCGGCGCGAGAACCCGCCCTACCCGTGTCGCGGTCTGTTCGGCGATCACCCCGTCGTCGAGCACTCCGGCCAGATGCACCACTCCCGCCAGAGGCGGCAGCTCGCGGTCGATCCAGTCCAGCGTGGCCGCCACGGCGCCACGATCGGTGACATCGAGCGACCGCACCGTGATCCGCGCTCCACGTCCCCGCAATTCGGCGATGACCGACTCCGCCCGAGCGTCGGGCGCGGACCGCGCCGCGAGCACCACCTGCGGCCGGCCCCGGTCGACCAGCCAGCGAGCCAGCCGCAACCCCACACCACCGAGGCCACCGGTGATCAGCACCGTCCCCGTGCCGGACACAACTCCGAGGCCGCCCGGCGAGGCCGCCAACGGCACGAGCCGCGGCACGCGCATGCTTCCCTGGCGCAGCGCGAGCTGGCGCGGTGACGAGGACGCGACAAGGGCGTCGGCCACTGTGCCGATATCGGCTTTGTCGTCGAGATCAACTATCCGACAGGTGATTTCATGATGCTCAAGCTGTGCGCTGCGGGCGAAACCCCACAGCGCTGATTGCTCCGGCGCCACCAGGTCGGAGGCATCGACCCGCTGCCCGCGACGGGTCAGCAGCCACAGTGCGGGCTCTCCCGCCAGTGCCGCGGCCTGCACCAGATGCATCGCACCTACCACCAGACGTTCAGCGCGGACAGGCGCGGGTGCGTCGTCGGCCGACAGCGCGATGGCGGAGACGATCCCGCGCAGCGGTACGCGTCCGTCGCCGACCGCCCCGAGTAGCGCACGGACCGCCGCGGGCACGCCCAGGTCGACCTCGAACTCGTTGTGGCTTCGGAACGCGAAACCACGACCGGGCCGAGCGAGTACGCAGTCCGCGCCGCGCGCCCGCAAGGCGTCGGCGAGACCGTCGGTGAAGTCTCCGGCCGCACCGATGACCAGCCAGCGCCCGGTCGCCGTGGCCGGTAGCACCGATTCCGCCTCGCGCCAGTCGATTCGGTAGGTGTCCGCGACCGACCGATCATCGGGTACACGGGCGGGCGCTTGCCCGGACGAGCTCGGCGTGGGTGACGGCATCACTCGCAATCCGTTCGCGACCAGCACCGGACAGCCCTCCTCATCGAGCAGTCGAACATCGGCGACACACAGCTGTGGCGTCTGCTCGACGACGCGCACATGGCCGAATCGAACGGTGCCCGCCGCGACCGAGACGAGCACCCGGTCCACGGCGAACGGCACCCACGTGCGCTCGGCGGCCCGCGGCGACATCGCCGCGTATGTCGCCTGGAACGCCGCGTCCAGCAGAACGGGGTGCACGATGCCCGCGCCGTTTCCGGTGTCGGGATCCGTCAGCGTCACCAGGGCTTCGTGCTGCCCGAAGCGCACGTCGGCGATACGGCGGAACGCAGGACCATAAGGCAGGCCCGCTCGGGCCAGCATCTCGTAGAGGTGCACTCCGGCAAGCTGTTCCGAACACCGGGCAAGGACCTCCGCCGGGCTGGAACCGGCCGGAACGCGGTGCGTCGCGCTGAGGAGGCGGGCACGGGCGTGGATGCCGGATCGCTGCGTCGTCACCTCCACCGCCCACCCGTCGCTGGACGGCTGAAAGCTCACTCGCACCTGCCGCGGACCGGTCAGCGTGAGACCGCTGGTGATCACGAGGTCATCGATCGCGATGACGTCATCGGCGACGAGTTCGCGCGCGGTGTCGGCGATGGTCGCGACGAACCAGGCGCCCGGCACGACGACAGCCGAATTCACGACATGGTCGGCCAGGTAGCGCGGGGAATCCGGTCCGAGCGTGAAGCCGAAATATGTTGTTGTATCCGTTGATTCGGTGGGCGCTGCTTGTTCCTGGGGAACGGCGGCCGGAATCGCGGTGTCGGCGGCTCGCATCGGGCGGCTCGTCTGCCCGAGGGAAGCCGTGCTGGAACCCGGCAGCGCGTGCCCGGGTCGGGCGGGAAGGCTCGCGTCCGGCGTGGAAGCCGCGCCGCCGGGGTGGTCTGCGGGCGTGATGCCTGAACTGGGAAGCGCGTGATCGGATCGCGCCGCAACGGTAGGCGTGGAGTCCGGACTCGGAGCGCCCATCGGGGATAACGAATGCTCTACGGTAGCGACGCTCGAGGTCGTACACAGGGCGTCGCCGAGCGGGGTGATCGCTGCGTCGTCTCGCGTCGGTGTGGCGCTCGGCCCCGGGAACACCCCGGTGTGCGCCGGGAGATCCCGGTGCCCTGCGGCAGCGCTGCTCGGTGCCGGAAGCGCGGAGCGGGATTCGATCCAATAGTGCTGCCGCTGGAACGGATACGTGGGCGCGAGGACCCGCCGGTGGTCGTGCGGCCGGTGAACTCGTTCCCAGTTCACCGGCAGGCCACCGACATAGAGGTGGCCGAGCGCCGTCATCATAGTCTCGCGATCACCGCGTCCGCGGCGCAGCGACGCGATGAACCGTACCGAGTCCCCCAGCACTCGCCCGCCGAGGCCGGACAACGTCGGCTGCGGACCGATCTCGAGGAATGCCTCGATCCCCACCTCGGCCAAGGCGCGCATGCCCTGGGCGAACTGCACGGGCAGACGCGCGTGGCGCGCCCAGTACTCCGCGGTGAGCTCCCCCGGGCGCAACGGCGCACCGGTGACATTCGAGACCAGCGGAATCGCGGGATCGGTCATGGTGGCACGCGCGGCCGCCGCGGCGAGGTCGTCGAGGATCGGATCCATCGCCGCGCAGTGGAAGGCATGCGACACGGTGAGGGCCGCGGTCCGGATGCCGTCTGCGGACAACCGGTCGCGAAGCAGGTCGAGCGCGGCTCGCTGCCCGGCGATCACCACCTGAGCCGGCCCGTTGTATCCGGCGATCGACGCCGCCGGTTCATACCGCGCCAACAGCGGCGAGATCTGCTCGGCGGAAGCGTCGACCGCCAGCATCCCGCCCCCGTCCGGCAGGCGCTGCATGAGCCGGCCGCGCACGGCGACGAGCCGAAGAGCGTCCTCCATGGTCATGGCGCCCGCGGCGCAGGCGGCGACGTACTCCCCGACGCTGTGCCCGAGCACCGCCGCCGGGGTGATCCCCCAACTCCGCCACAGCTCCCACAGCGCCCATTCGACGGCGAACAACGCGGGCTGGGTGAACACCGTGCGGCGCAGCAGCTCCGCGCCGTGCTCGCCGTACACGGCATCCAGGAGCCCGACGCCGTCCTCGATCGGTCCCAGCACCGCGTCGCAGTGCCGCAGTGACTCACGGAAGACCGGTTCGGAGTCGTACAGCTCGCGCGCCATACCGGGGTACTGGGATCCCTGACCGGTGAACAGCAGCCCCACCTTCGTGCTCGCTGTTCGCGCCACCCGGCCGCGGAGCAGGGCAGGCGACCGGTCCCGCAGGTGTCGCGCGGCGGCGGCGCCGGTCTCGGCGACCACCGCGAGCCGTTCTTCGAAATGGTCGCGCGCGGTGGCGGCGGTGTAGGCCAGATCGCCGAGGTACGCGCGTGCGGAGTCGGCTTCGTCCGCCCAGCGTCGCGCTGCGTCGGTGAGGGCGGTTTCGTCACGTGCGGAAAGTACGAGTACCTGCGGGGTCGGTGATTCCGGGCGCGCTGCCGGTGCCGGGTCTCCCTGCGTCAAGACGACGTGCGCGTTGGTGCCGCTCATTCCGAAAGAGCTGATCCCGATCGCCGGTTCGTGCCCGGTGCGCGGCCAGTCTCGCGCCTCGCGCACGACTTCGATCGGTGCTGCCGACCAATCGATCAGCGGGTTCGGTGTGTGGAAATGCAGGCTCGGCGGTATCCGGCGGTGCTGCAACATGAGCACGGCCTTGATGACTCCCGCGACACCGGCCGCACCCTCGGTGTGCCCGATATTGGTCTTGACCGACCCGATGAGCAGCGGCTGCGTGCGTCCCGCGCCGTACACCTCGGCCAGCGCGGTGGCCTCGATCGGGTCACCGAGCGGGGTGCCCGTGCCGTGTGTCTCGACGTAGTCCACCGCGTTCGGCCGCATGCCCGCCCGGTCCAGCGCGTCGGTGACGACGCGTTGCTGGGCCGGACCGTTGGGCGCGGTGAGCCCGTTCGATCGCCCGTCGTGATTCACCGCGACGCCACGAACGACGGCCAGCACCCGATCGCCGTTGCGGCGGGCCTCCGACAGCCGGGTCAGCACCAGCATGCCGCAACCGTCGGCGCGGACGTATCCGTTGGCGTCGGCGTCGAACGCCCGCGACCGTCCGTCGGGCGACAGCGCGGCCAGACGGCAGAATCCGATGGTGGTCTCCGGAGCCAGCTGAAGGTTGACACCGCCCACGAGCGCGAGATCGCAACGGCCTGCGCGCAGGCCGTCCCAAGCTGCTTGCAGCGCTACCAGTGAGGAGGAGCACGCCGTGTCCAGCGTCATCGCCGGGCCTTGCAGCCCCAGCACGTAGGCCAGCCGCCCGGCCGCGACGCTCGGCGCGGAACCGATCACCGAGTAGGCGCCGATCGCGGTCGGATGGGCGGCCCGGACCGGCGTTGCCGGGTACTCGCTGAAGCACAGTCCGACGAACACCCCGGTGCGGCTGCCCGCCAGACCGCCGGGTGCGCGGCCGGAGTGCTCCAGCGCCTCCCAGCTGGTCTCGAGCAGCAGGCGTTGCTGCGGGTCCATCGCGCGTGCCTCCGACGCGCCGATGCCGAAGAAGGCGGGATCGAATTCGTCCGCGCCGTCGACGAAACCGCCCCAGCGCGTGTACATCTTGCCCAGGGCGGCCGGGTCGGGGTCGAAGTAGGCGTCGATGTCCCAGCGCTGCGCGGGCACCTCGGTGATCGCGTCGCGGCCCTGCCACAGCAGATCCCAGAAGTCCTCCGGCGTGCGCACCCCGCCGGGGAAGCGGCAGCTCATGCCCACGATGACGATCGGGTCGTCGTCGTGGTGGGTCCGATCGCTCTCATCTGTCGAAATGGACGCCGAAGCACTCTGCTGCACAATTGGTTCCGGCGTAATCGCCTCGGGCGCCGGCGGTGTCTGCGTAGTCGCCTCCGGCATCTGGGATGTCTGTGTCGTCGACTGCGAAATCCGCGATGCGGGCGGCGCCGACGTCATCGACTCCGAAATGCTCGCTGTCGGCACAGCCCTGTGCTCGTCATGGGCGAGCCGCCCCCACCCGGCCGCATCGTCCACGGTGGGCGCGGCCGCGCCCTTACGGTGCAGAAACCGTGCGATGTCACGCACCGTCGGGTAGTCGAAGACCAGTCCGGCGGGCAGCGGCATCCCGATCTCGGCGGCAAGCGCTGCCCGCAATTCCATCCCGGTCAAGGAGTCGACTCCGGTGTCGTGGAACGGCACATCCGGGTCGAGTTCGCTCGCCCGATCGAGCACCCGCATCGCGACGCGCTGCACAAGCGCCTCCCAGGCAGCGACATCGTCGGACGCGCCACGGGTTTCCGAGGCGCGGACGCCGCGGGGAGCCGGGAGCCCGGGGCCGACGAGGGTTGTCTCGGCCTCCGGCTCGCTCCGCAGCGGCGCGGTCGTTCCCGCGACGTGGCCAGCGCGGTTCGCGTGCCACCGCTCCGGCACGAATTCGAAGACGCCCGGGGTGGTGCTGTCATGTCGAAGGAGATGCGTCAGCGCCGCGGCCGCGTCGTCCTCGTACAGCGGCGGTAGACCGCGCCGCACGAGCCGCGCGGTGACATCGGCCCGGCCTGCGGCCATACCCACGTCGGCGAACGGCCCCCACGCGATGCTCAGCGCGGGCAGTCCCTCGGCACGACGCCGCCATGCGAGCGCGTCCAAGGCCGCGTTGGCCGCCGCGTAGTTCGCCTGACCAGGGGTGCCCAGCACGCCCGCCACAGACGAATAGGTGAGGAAGAGTTCCAACGGCTGGTCGCGGGTGAGCTCGTCGAGGTGGCGCGCCGCGTGATATTTGGGTCCGAGCACGGTCTCGAACCGCGACCAGGTCTGCTCGGTCGCCACACCGTCGTCGAGCACTCCCGCGCAGTGGACCACGCCGCGCAGCGGCGGGAACCCGGAGTCCGCGATGTCCCGCAGCAGTGCCGTGACGGCCGCGCGGTCGCTGACATCCGCCTGGCGCGCCGTCACGTGAACGCCGTTGGCGCGCAGCGACTCCAGCAGCCGCGACCCCGCCGCGTCCGGTGCGCGTCTGCCGACCAGCACCAGGTGCCCGGCTCCGTGGTCGGCCAGCCACCGTGCGGCCGCGGCACCGAGACCGCCGAATCCTCCGGTCACCAGGTAGGTGCCCTCGGTCACCCGGTCACCATGCGCGGCGCCCGGGGTGTCCTTGCCGAGCAGGACGACGCGGCCGGGATGATTCCGCTGCGACATGGCGCGGAACGCCTCGGCGGCCCGCTCGATACCGTGCACCGCGTGCGGCAGCGCACGCAATGCACGCTGCTCGAACAGCGTCATCACGCTGCGCAGGATCGCGCCGAGCCGTCGCTGGTCCACAGCGGCCGGATCGATCTCCCGGTGATCCACACGACCGCTCCGGGGGGCCGTTGCGGTCTGCACCGGGTCGACCACCTCGACGAGTCGACCGCCCGCGTGCAAGACCTCGGAGGCGTGCGCGGCGAAGTCGTCTCCGAGGGTGTGCACGACGACGTCCATTCCGTGCGCCGCGGTCGCCGCTCGGACGTGTTCGGCCAGCTCGTCCTCCCGCCAGGTATCGATACGCGCGACCGGCAAGCCTTCCTTCCCTGCCCAGCGACACAGTGCGGCGGTCGCGAACACCTCGGCGCCGGCGTGCACGGCCAGTTGCACAGCGGCCATGCCGACGCCGTCGGCGGACGCGTGCACGAGCACCCGGTCCCGGGCTCGCACGCCGCCGACGTCGAACAGCGCATGCCATGCGGTGGTGTAGGCGTACGGCACGGTCGCGCCCTCGGCGAAGGCGAGGTGATCCGGCAGCACGGCGACCGTGCCCTGGTCGACCGTCACGTAGCGAGCGAAACTGTCACGCGCCAAAGCGACGACACGGTCGCCGACCGCGAGACCCTCGACATCCGCACCGACTGCGGTGATCCGGCCCGCGCATTCCGCACCCAGCGGCAGCACGCCATCCGGATGTATGCCCGAGGCAACCCACAGGTCGGGAGCGTTGAGGCCGGTGGCGGCGACCGCGATTTCGACCTCCCCTGCGGCCGGAGCGCGGCGGGCACCGGATTCCAATCGCATCCGGTCGAATTCGCCGGAGCGGTGCGCGACCAACCGGTAGTCATCGGAGGGCGCGGGACCGGCGGCGAGGCGAGCGGTCAGCCAACGGCCGTCGCGGATCGCGAACTCACCGGCGGCGCGGACGCCGAGCAAACCCTCGACAATCGTGCTGTCCTCGAGGAATTCGGTCGGCAAGTCCAGCAACCGGCACCCGAACTCGGGATGCTCGGTGGCCACTGCGCGGCCGAGGCCCCACAACAGAGCCTGATCGGGATCCGGCCGGTCGGCTGGGGTGACGCGCTGGGCGTTCACGGTCAACAACCACAGCGCGGCAGGCTGGTGCGCTGCCGAGTCCACCGCGCGCGCCAACCGCAGGGCGGCGTCGACGCGGGTCTGCGCGGACACCGTGGTCCAGGCGAAGACGACGCCCTGCACCGAAGGCAGGGTGGGGAAAGTGGAGGCTGCGTTCTCAGGGCGAACGACCACGGTCGCGGCGCCTCGCGCGGCCAGTCCGGCGGCGACGGCGTCACCGACCGGCCCGTCACCGAAGACCAACCAGCGGCCCACGGGCTCGTCCCGGGCAGGCGCGCCGCTGTCCGCGGGAACCCATTCGACGTGATGCAGCAAGCGCGCGAGCCTGGAGGGATCAGTCCCGGCAACGGCTTTCGGCGCGGCATCGGGTTTCGCCGCCAGCAAGCTGACCCCTTCCAAACTGGCGAGCAGCCGCCCGGACGCGGAGTGCAGTGTCGCGTCGCCCACGACAACGCGCGCACCGCGTTCGGTCACCCGCACCCGGCACAGGACGGTCGTATCCGCGACAGCCCGGCTACCGAAGAATCGAGCACGATCCATCCCAGAGGGCAGGAACATCCCGTCCGCGGCGGCGGTCACCACGATGCTGTGCAGGCAGGCATCGAGCAGGATCGGGTCGAGCATCGCCGAGGCCTTGTCCGGCAACCGGAACACGGTCTCGGCTTCGGACTCGCTGATCCGCCGGAACTCGACGGCGCAGCGGTAGTCAGGGCCCAGCTCGAGGCCCAGCCCGGCCAGAGTGTCGTAATAGGCGGGCCATCTGCCCGCGTCCGCGCCGGCCGCCACACCCGCGGGCGGTTCCGGCGGAGCCGTCGCGGCGGCGGAAAGTTTCGCCTGCGCATAGCTGGACTGAGCATCCTCGGGACGGACGAAGCGCACCCCGTACCCGTCCGGGCCGGGATCCAGCGTCACCCGCACCGTCGACTCGGCGGCGACCTCCAGCGGCGCGATCAGCCGCAGCTGGGTGACGTCCCATGCTCCGGGCAGCTCAGCGGCGATTTCGTTCAGCTGAGCGCACAGCCAGGCCGCGGGCACTGTCGGCACACCACGCAGCCGGTGCCCGGCGAACATCTCCGGGGTGAGCCGCAGGGTGCGCGACGAGTGCGTGCCCTCCGGGCGTGGTGTCAGTTCCAGCCAGTGCCGTTTGCGCTGGAAGGGATAGCTCGGTAGGTCGATATGGCGCCACGAACGTTCGGAATACACCGTCACCCAGTCGATCTCGACACCGCTGACATACCGGCGCGCCAGCTCTACCGCACCGCTCGACATCTCGGCTACCGACCCGCTCGCGGTGATCCCCGCGGCGACATCCTCGAGCGCCGCGCGCAGCTGTGCGGCGGTGTCGAAGGCGATCGCCACCCGCTCGCCGAAATGGGTACGGCCTACCGCCGCGGACGCGCACAAATCCCCCAGTGCCGTCTCCGGGTGGGCGGCCAGGAGATCCCGGTAGCGTGCCGCCAGTTCGCGTAGGGCATCGGTGGTCTTCGCCGAGAAAACCAGCAGGTACGGTCCGGAATCGTCGGCGACACCGGCCTCGGGCGCCCGCGGCGCCTCTTCGATTACCACATGCGCGTTCGTCCCGCTGATCCCGAACGCGCTCACACCCGCCCGCCGCGGCCGCCGTGAACGCCGCCACGGACGCTCCTCCGCGACCACGCGGATCGCGACCGAATCCCAGTCGATATGCGGATTGCCCGAACGGAAATGCAGCGAGGCGGGAATGCGCTCGTGCCGCAGGGCCTCGATCACCTTGATGATGTTGGCGATGCCCGCCGCCGCCTGGGTGTGGCCGAGATTCGACTTCACCGAGCCGATCCACAACGGCGCGGCCTCCGTGCGGTTCTCCCCCAGCGCGGAGGCGAGCGCGTGAACCTCGATCGGGTCACCCAGTGCCGTGCCGGTGCCGTGCGTCTCGACGTAATCGATATCCGCGGCCTCGACCGCCGCATCCCTGAGCGCGGCGCGGACGACCCGTTCCTGCGCCGGACCGTTCGGCGCGCTCAACCCCTGACTACGCCCATCGGAATTGACCGCTGATCCGCGCACCAGGGCCAGCACCCGATCGCCGTCCCGCTGCGCATCCGCCAGTCGTTTGAGCACCAGCACCCCTGCGCCGTCACTCCAGACCACGCCGTCGGCGCGCGCGTCGAAGCTCTTGCACCGGCCGTCGGCCGCCAGACCGCGCGCCCGCGCGAAGTAGATGTCGAGCGAGGGTGTGAGGACCACGGTCGCCCCACCGGCCAGCGCGAGATCGCATTCACCACTGCGCAGGCTGCGCACCGCCGTGTGCACCGTCACCAGCGACGAGGAGCACGCGGTGTCGATGGTGAGGCTCGGACCGTGCGCGCCGAGGAAATACGACAGCCGACCGGAGGCGACGCTGGACAGGTTGCCGGTGCCGAACCAGGCATTGGGGGCGACATCGGCCCGCGCCATCCGCTCGGCATAGTCATTGGACATCAATCCGACGAAAACGCCGGTCTTGCTGCCTTCCAGGCGGCTCGCCGGATATCCGGCGTGCTCGAGTGCCTCCCAGGCTGTTTCGAGCAGTAGCCGCTGCTGGGGATCCAGCATCCGCGCCTCCCCGACGGAGATGTCGAAGAATCCGGCGTCGAATTCCTCGACACCGTCGACGAAACCGCCCCAGCGCGTGTAGGTCTTGCCTTCGGCATCCGGATCCGGATCGAAGACGGCGTCCACATCCCAGCGCTGTGCCGGGACCTCGGTCACCGCGTCGGTCTCGGTGGCGAGCAGGCGCCACAGGTCGGCAGGACCGCGAACACCACCGGGATAGCGGCAGCCCATGCCGATCACCGCTATCGCGTCGGCGTAAACGCCTGCATCAGAGTCGGCTTCGCCCGATGTGAGGTGAGACATGTTGGGGGTAGTAGGTGTAACCGGGAGTTCGGTGGGGTACAACGGGGTGGTGAGCTGCTCGGAGATGCGCGTGATTGGTCGCTGCGCGGCCTGCTCGCGCGCCCTCGAGGGCGGGGCGTCGCGCTCGCGCGCGGACTTCGCGCCGAGCCGGGCGATTTCCTCCGACACCGCGGCGACGGTCGGATGATCGAACAGCAAGGTCGCGGGCAGGCGTACCCCCAGATCGGCCGCGAGCGCGTTGCGCAGTTCCACGGCCATCATGGAATCGAGTCCGAGTTCACGCAGGGGGGTACGGTCGGATACGGCCGTCGTGCGACCGAGCGTCGTCATGACGTGCGTACGCACCAACTCCAGCAGTTCCGCCGGGTCGCGGGGGTCCTGGATGTCCTGCGAGTCGACCTCGGAGACCGTTTCCGGTTCCGCCGAAACACCCGCGATAGCGGGGAATACCGCGACGACTCCCTCTGCCGACACCAGCGAGCGCAGCGCGCGAGCACCGTCGGCGGCGGCCAGTTCGGCGACGCCGTGGCGCACCCACGCCCGACGGGCCGCGTCACTCAGGCCCCCGGCCATGCCGGTGCCCGCCCACGGACCCCACGCGATGCTCACCGCGGGCAGCCCTCGAGCCGAGCGCAGGCGGGCCAGGCCATCCAGATAGGCGTTCGCCGCGGCGTAGTTGCCCTGCCCCGCGGTGCCCACCACAGCGCTGACCGACGAGAACAGCACGAACACGTCGAGCGATCTACCCGCGGTCAGCTCGTGCAGATGCCAAGCACCCGAGACCTTCCCCGCGAATACCCGCTCGATGTGCCCCGAGGTCTGCTCGATCAGCAGGGCATCGTCCAGCACACCAGCGCAATGCACCACCCCGGCCAGCCTCGGGAACTCGCCGCCGAAGCGAGCGATCAACTCGGACAGACCGTTCCGGTCGTCGACGTCGACCACCACATTCTCGACGCGCGCACCGAGGGCGGCGATTCCCGCCAGCTGCGGCTCATGCTCCGGGCCGGGCGCGCTGCGACCGGCCAGCACGATGGTGCCCGCCCCGGCCTCGGCCAGGGTCCGCGCGGCTGCCGATCCCAGCGCTCCACGCCCCCCGGTGACCAGATACGCTCCACCGCGATCCAGCCACGGGACTGCCTCGACGTCCTCGGTGGTCTGCATCCGCATCGTGTACCGGTGACGTCCACGCAAAGCGACCGCGTAGTCCGCTGCAATGGATCGGATTTCGTCTACCAGCCGATGGTCGTCGCAGCGGGCGCCCACGGGCAGGTCGATCAGCCGGCAGCTCAACTCGGGCAGTTCCGTCCGCGCCACCGCGCCGAGTCCCCACAATGTCGCGGCAGCCGGACGCACGGGTTCCCCGGGCAGCGCTCCGGTGGCGCCTACGGTCACCAGGTACAGCGGTCCGCTGTCGACCGTCCGAGCCATTGCCCGCACCACACCGAGTGCGAACTGCGTCTCCACCCGCGCCGCGCCGGCGCTGTCGTCCGCCTCGGCATCCGCGAGGTAGATCACCGCCCCGTGGCCGTCGGGCCAGACGTCCGGATCGGTCGTACGGTCCACCGCCACAGAGTCTGTGCCCGCGGACCGCAACGCGGCGGCGAGCCGGTCCGCCTGCGGGCCGACGCCGATCACCAGCGCGTCGGCGAGATTCCGCTCGCTCGGATTTGGCGCGGCGGACTCCCAAGTCGGACGGTGAATGAGGCCGGACATACGATCCCGATCCTGCGATCGCCCGGCAGTGCCGGACTCGGCGAACCATACGTCTTCGATATCGCAGACCATCTCGTCGGCGGTATCGAAGACGGTGATGCGAACTGTGCGGCCGGTGCGCTGCGCCAACGCCCACGCCGTCGCCCCCGCGTCCGCGCCGGACAGCCGCAGACGGCCTATGCCAACCGGCAATCGGTCCACGTGACCTTCCCCGGACACCAGGGCCAGGCCGGTTTGTACCGCGGCGTCGAGCAGACACGGCAGCCAGGCGTCCGGTTCGTCGGCCAGTTCCGCCGGACGCGTGAGTTCGGCGAGCACGCTGTCCGCACCGAGCCGAAGTCGTGTGATCCAGCGGAACCGTGGACCGAACGTCAACCGGCCGTCCGCGCATCGTCGGTAGAACTCGTCCACGTCTCCGTCGGTGGACGACGCGAGCCGTGCCGAGGACAGCTCGCTCGCATCGCGCGGCCGATCCGAGGCGGCTCGAACGGCCGCGGACACCGCGGTGACGCCGCCGTTGCCGACTTGGAAACGAACTTCGGTGCGGTCTCCCGCGTCGGATACGAGCGGCTCGGCCAATTCCTCCAGCGGCACCGGCCGAGCGGCGACGAAGTCGATCAGTTCGTGGCCGGTGCCTCCGGCCGCACGCAACGCCCGCAGCGCGAGTTCCGCCGCCGGGACCACCGCGCGACCCCGGAAACGATGCTCGGCAAGGTAGTCGATGTTCGGCGGCGCGCCCGCGATCGGCACGAAGAGCCGCTGTCGTTCGAAAGGGTAGGTGGGCAGGCCGTTGCGCCGCCGCGCGTCACGGGGCACCACCGCCGTCCATTCGATCTCCGCGCCCGCGCAGTACAGGTCGCCCAGACCGGTCAACAGCACCTCGTCGTCGGCGGATGTCCGGCGCATACTCGGCACCCACAACGCGTCGGGGGCAGTGTGCCGTCCGAACTCCAGCAGTACCGGCTGCGGTCCCACCTCCACATAGGCGTCCACACCGAATTCGGCGACCGAACGAACACCCTCCGCGAAACGGACGGTGCCACGGGCGTGCGCGCGCCAATACGCGCCATCCATCGGGCTTTCGATCCGCGCGCCGGTCACGTTCGACACCAGCGGAACCGCCGCCACCCGCGGGCTCGGCACCAACTCGGCCACCGCGGCCCCGAAGTCGTCCAGCATCGGGTCCAGCAAGGGCGAGTGGAAGGCGGTCGCGCCGGGCAGTCGCACAACGCGAATTCCGCGTTCCTCGGCTGCCCGCATCACCCGGTCCACCCCGTCCGCCGCTCCGGAAACGACGAACTGTCCAGGACTGTTGACCGCAGCCACCGACACACCCGCCGCGAGTTCATCCAGCAGCGCTTCGAACTGCGCGGGCGCGGCGAAGACCGCCGCCATCGCCCCGCGTTGCGTCACCGCCTGCATCAACCGGCCGCGCTCGGCGGCCAGACGCAGCCCCGCGGCAAGGTCGAACACCCCTGCGACGGTCGCCGCAACCAGCTCACCGAGACTGTGTCCCAGCACCACATCAGGGCGAATACCGAACGCCGACCACAGTTCGGCGCACGCCCATTCGATCGCGAACAGGGCCGGTTGCGCGTATTCGGTGCGGGTCAGCAACTGCTCGTCCGCATCGAACAGCAGCGACCGCAAGCGAATCCCGCCGGGCAGCGGCCCCAGTAGCTCGTCACATCGATCGAGCGCCGCGCGGAACGCCGGATATTCGCGGTCGAGCGCCGCACCCATCCCCGCGTACTGGGCGCCTTGCCCGGTGAACAGCATCGCGACGCGCGGCTTCCCGGACACCGGGTCGGTCGACCGACTCGAAGGGGTCGCGAGTTCGCGCGCAGCCTCCTCGACCGTTCGCGCAACGACCGCGCGCCGGTGCGCGAAATGCGTGCGTCCCAGCGCCGCGGTGGCGGCGACGTCGGCGAGCGGCACCTCGTGCCGGTCCAGGTGCTCTGCGTACCGGCGGGACAGCGCATCGAGCGCGGACGAGGTGCGCGCCGAAAGAACAAGCAGCGCAGCGCTTTCGGAATTCAGGCGCGGCTCCGGTTCTGGTGCTTGCTCCAGCACCACGTGCGCGTTGGTGCCCGCGAAGCCGAACGAACTCACTCCCGCCAGCCGCGGCCGCTCGGTGCGTGGCCACGCGGTCTCGTGGGTGGGCACCACCAGCGCCGTACCGTCGAGCGCGATCTTGGGGTTCATTGTGGCGAAATCGTGCTGGCGTGGGATTCTTTCGTGCTCGAGCTGCAGCACCACCTTGATCAGCCCGGCAATGCCCGCTGCCGCCTCGAGGTGCCCGATCTGCGACTTGACCGAACCCAGCAGGCACACCGACCCGTCCGCCCGCGGCGCGCCGAGTACCTGGGACAACGCCTCGATCTCGATCGGATCGCCCAGCGGTGTTCCGGTGCCGTGCGTTTCGACATAACCGACCTGGTCGGCGGTGCACCCGGCGTCGGTCAGCGCGTCGCGTAGCAACTCGCGCTGCGCCGTCGGGTTCGGCGCGGTCAACCCCATGGACCGACCGTCGTGGTTCACACTCGACCCCCGGACCACGGCCCTGATGACGTCGCCGTCGGCGATGGCCCGCGAAAGCGTCTTCAGAACGACGACACCCGCGCCCTCACCGCGCACATAACCGTTCGCCCGCGCGTCGAAGGGCCGGCAGTGCCCGTCCGGCGAAAGCGCGCCCATTCGGGCCAGCGCCTCCGAGGTGAGTTCGGATTGCAGCAGATTCACTCCCCCAGCCAGCGCCACGTCGCACTCCCCCGCGCGCAGGCTGCGGCACGCCTGGTGCACGGCCACCAGCGACGACGAACACGCCGTATCGATCGTCACCGCGGGGCCGCGCAACCCCAGCACGTAGGACACCCGCCCGGCCACGATGCTCGACATCGTCCCGGTGAGCGTGTGCGCGTCCACCGAACTCACCCAGTCCGGCGTGATCGTGCGCTGGTATTCCTGCCAGCTGACGCCGAGGAAAACCCCCGTGCGCGCCGCGTCCGGGCCGTCCGGCGCCAGTGCGGCGTCTTCCATGGCCTCCCAAGCGACTTCGAGCGCCAGTCGCTGTTGCGGATCCATCGAGGCCGCTTCGCGTGGCGCGATGCCGAGGAACTCCGCGTCCATGGCATCGATCGGACCGGCGAGCATTCCGGCCCGTCGCCGCGCTTGCCGAGGCGCCGAATCCGTTACCGTCCAACGGTTTTCCGGCGCCTCGACGATCGCGTCGCGGCCTGAGGACAGCAGTTCCCAGTACTGCTGCGGGGTTTCCGCGCCGCCAGGCAAGCGACAACCGATCCCGACAATGGCGATCGGCTCACGCTGCGGCCGTGCCTCCAACTCCTGAATTCGGCGGAGTGCCCGCGTCAGCAAGACCCGTAGGTCATACCCATCTTCCGACATCTGCACAGCCACCCACATCTTGCAAAAGTTGTGACGTGGAACATACGACGGGCCCGGTTATGCGTCAATTGACTTGTGTATGCACAAAGTTAACCAAAGTTACCAACTAGTAGCTTGATCTTCCGCTCGATGATGTTGCCCAGATGAAACATTCACATTCGAAGGATTCACTTCAGGCCTGCTGAGGCACTCGCTGCGCGCCGATCCGATCGATCCGTGCGCGTCCCCACGCCCCCAAAGGCTCCAGCGCGGCGTTGAGCGCGGCACCGACATCGGTCAGCCGGTACTCCACTCGCGGCGGCACTTCGCGGTAGACGGTTCTGCTGACAATGCCGTCCTCCTCCAGCTCCCGCAGCTGCTGGATCAGCATCTTCTCCGAAACTCCCGGCAGCCCCTTGCGTAGTTCGCCGAAGCGTCGGACCTCGTGCGCGTCCAGTTCCCAGAGAATCAGCGCCTTCCACTTGCCGCCGACCACATCCATCGCGGCGTCGATGCCGCAGATGTATGGTCCCGATCGCTTCGTGCCCATTGCCCGCCCTCTCTACCTGTTCACAAACCAATTGGTAAGTACCCGACAAAATAGTAGGTACTTGCTCCTCTGCCGGGAAACTAGCACTCTTGGTTGCAGCGCGCTGACCAGGACGTACTCGACCTCTAGGAGTTGAACCCGCAATGGCGGAAACCACGAAGACCCCGGTGACCATCCTGGGCCTCGGCGCGATGGGCCAAGCGCTGGCCACCACCTTCCTGAAGGCCGGCCTGCCGACGAGGGTGTGGAACCGCACCCCCGGCAAGGACGCAGACCTCCTCGCGGCCGGAGCCGTCGGCGGCGCGACCGTCGCGGAGGCGATCGACGCCGACGGCCCGATCATCGCCGTACTGCTCGACCACGCATCGGTGCACGCCACCCTCGACCCGGTAGCCGACCGACTGGCCGGACGGCAACTGATCAACCTCACCAGCACCGCCCCCGGTGAGGCCCGCGAACTGGCCACCTGGGCAGCGAGCCACGATTGCGACTACCTCGACGGCGGAATCATGGCGGTGCCACCCATGATCGGGCAGCCCGGCGCCTCCATCCTCTACAGCGGATCGCAAGCGGTCTTCGATGCCCACCGGGAAACCCTCGAATTGCTCGCCGCCGCAGAGTACTTCGGCGACGACGCCGGCTTCGCCTCGACCTACGACTTCGCCCTGCTCGCCACCATGTACGCCATGTTCGGCGGCTTCATGCACGGCGCGGCCATGATGCGCTCGGTCGGCGTCTCCGCCGCCGACTTCGGCAGGCGAGCCACCGCATGGGTCACCGCGATGGCCCAGTCCCTGCCGGACCAGGGGCAGGTCATCGACAGCGCCACCTACACCGACCCCGTCCAGTCCATCGCCTTCCACAAAGCCGCACTCGACGCGATCACCCGCGCCAGCCGCGACGCCAACGTCACCCTCGACTTCGTCGCCCCCATGAAGACCCTCCTCGACCGCCAGGTGGCCGACGGCCACGGCGCCCTGGGATTCGAACGCATTTTCGAAGAACTGCGCTGATTCCCCGCGCGGGCCGCACTCCTCGCGGCCCGCGCAACTCCTTTCCCCGCCTCCGGAGAATGTGCAGGTCCAGGCGCGATTTGGTCCACGCGGAGGGATCCGATAATCTTGCTGAGCACACCGGTCCGGGTGGCGGAATGGCAGACGCGCTAGCTTGAGGTGCTAGTGCCCTTTATCGGGCGTGGGGGTTCAAGTCCCCCTCCGGACACCAGTGCTAAACACAGGATCGGCCCCGACGACAGCCAGCTGTTGCCGGGGCCGATACGTTATGTGTAGCTGCAGGGCCTGGTAGAGGTTCGCTTTGTCCGCTCGTGCGCCTGCGGCGAGGACGGCGGCGACGTCGCCGAGTGAGTCGATGAGCTTACGAATTTCGTTTTCACTCAATCGTGGGACGTTCGGCAGGCTCTGCAGTTCTGCCTGAGCTGCAGCTTTGTCTGCTTGAGTGGCGTTCATCGCCGAGACGAGCGCTTGCGGGTCCACCCCGGCTTCGATAGCGGCGAGGTGGCGTCCGAGCCGGGCGTCGGCATCGGCGATACGCCGTCGCAGAAGCGCTCGCTGGGTGTCGTGGTCGTCGTCGTTTTGGGTGGCGAGCAGGCTGGTGATTGTGTGATCGCGATGTGTGCGGTCGAAAAGGGTCGCCAGCCACCGGTCGACCGAGGAAGAGATGAGATCTTCTCGCAAGTTGACCGTTGGTGGGTGCTCGGCCAGGGCGGGGCTGCCCGGAGCGAGGGTTTTGGCGCGGCAGCGATAGTAGATGACGCCCCTGACCACCGCGGCTTGCATCTTGCGGCCGCAGGCGTCGCAGCGAACCAGGCCCCGCAACAGGTAGTCGCGTGGTGAGTTCTGCCGTGTGCGTTCGAGGCGGCTGCGGGCTCGGTTGCCGGTGCCTGCTCGGCGCTTGCGCAGCAGCTGGGCTTCGGTGAAGGTTTGCACCGACACGATGGCCGGGTGCGCGGGCTTCTTCGACCGCACGATCCGATGATTCGGCGATCTCCGGAAGCGAATGACGTTGCCAGCGGCCGCATCATCTGGGTCGAGGAGTTCTTCTTGTTTGCTCCAGCGGCCGAACACCGCGTAGCCGGTGTACCGGGGATTCTGCAGAATCGCGGCAACCGTACTGGCTTGCCAACCGTCCTGTGAGCGGTGCCGATTCTGCTCCGGCCTGTGCGCTGATGGGCAGGGCACGCCTTCTCGGTTGAGTGCGATGGCGATGGCTTTGTCTCCGCGGCCGGCGAGGTAGTCACGAAAGATTCGCTGCACTACCGGGGCGGTGCTCACATCGAGTGAGAGGATCCGCAGCTTCAGCCCGTCGGAGGCTCGGTGGGGGTTCGGGTGCGGCGGACCGTCGACCACGATGTAGCCATAGGGTGGTCGGCCGCCTTGGTGTCGGCCTTCGTTGAGGACTTGAGCGTCCATGCTGGCGCGGGTGCGCTGCTGCACATGCTGGCGTTCGGACTCACTCAGCCCGCCGAGCATGCTCATCATCATCGAGTGCGTCACATTGCGCGGGTCGAAGCGTCCCCCGAGCTCCGGTACCCACACCTCCACCCCATGGGCCTGCAGTCGCGGTGCGACCAGACTGAACTGGTTGCCGAACCAGCACCGTGTTCCCTCGCCGACAACGATCGCTGTCCATCCTCGGGCCGGATTCTTGAGATCCGCTAGCAGGCGGGCGGCTTCAGCGCGTCGGTGCCAGGGCACCGACCGGGATTGACCGATGTCGAAGTAATCGGCAACGATGGACGCTTCGGACACGAACTTCTCCGCGTTGCCCCGCTGCCACCGATACGAGGTCTCCGAATCTTGATTGTCCTCGGTCAAGCAGCGGCCATAGAACGCGAACAGCTGGTCAGCGCCGTTTTCGACGGTTTCGGGGACGAGTCCCAACAGTTCGTCGAGCACGGCCCACTCGTTTGACTCGCTGGGCATCGTCCTCCCTCTCGGTCGGGTGTTCGCGGGCATGTCGAAGCAGCAACTCGAGTAGCACTCTGGCCGCATCATCAGTCAGCTCGGGCGGGCTTTCGGGGCAAACAACTCTGATGATGCCAGGCCCATCGCTGCCGTGGTTAACGCGTCGGTTGCTGGGGTTAGCGCACACAATCAGCGCCCCCGCGCTTGAAGCACCTTGCGGGACACAAGATTGCTGGACGTTCAGCATGCTCAGAGCCAGCTTGGAAGACTCGTAACACATCTGGCGCAATGGGCGAAACCGCCACAGCTGTACCGGTTCCCGGACGAGTGACCAGCACTAATCGATCATCAGTGCACAGTCGGGCGGTGTTGCGAATGAATGCTCGAAGCCAAAGTCGTATACGGAATGTGTCCCACTTGCGGCAATTCGCCGCCTCGTTGATCATGACAGCTTTGATGCCGTGGACAACCGCATGCGAGCCCGGTCTCCCACAGCGCAATCCGCGAAAGATAACTCTGGTGACGACGGCGACGCTCGGGAGATCATTCGGTGTCCGCTGGTCCCCAGAAACTGGCGGCACCCGCAACCCGAGACTGCGCCTAGCGTCCTCGCGATTTGCATTCGCGGATGAGCAATGACAGATCAGCGTCATGATGCACGTGATCTGTTGCGGCGGACGAGACGTGGCATGTCAGGCTCCTGACCACCTGTCCGCAGACTCTCCCGCCTTTCAGACTACCTGAACGACGGGCTGCGCTGTCGGCCACCGGGATCGCTGCACTCGAACACCCATAACTGTCACAGAAGTCAGAAAGTCGTTGCGGGTGTCCCCTCTCGCGCACAGATTCCCGTCAGTCGTGACACTTTTTCGTGCCGCGTGTTGGAGTGCACTCTCACACACGGAGGACGACCAGTGGAAACACGCTCTGACCTGCATCGATTCCTGGCAGATCTGCCACTTCGCGACAGTTGTGACCCCCCGGGGAAGTTTGCTGGCACTGCCGCCGGGCGGGGTGGTCGGCGGTGATCGCGCCGGTCATCCCGCCGCAGTCGCCGTTGCAGGAACTTGTTCACGGACCGCTGGTCACGAACCGCGTGGTCCGTACCGCCGATGACGATCTCGCCTATGGAATCTGCTCTGTCGGAGACGGGGGCCGGATCCTCGACAAGATCACCTTCACCGCGCTGGACTGGCGTCCGGGCGTTCGTCTGGAGCTGACCTGGCTGGAGGCCGGGGTTCTGCTGGCCCGCCCGGTTGCCGGGGGTGGCGTCGCCATGACCGAGGGCGGGTATTTCCGTGTTCCGTGTCGGCTGCGGCGCCGGGTAGGTCTGTTGATCGGTCAGCGGGCGCTGCTGATCGGGCACCGCAGCCGCCGCGTGCTGCTGATTCATCCGCCCGCCGTGCTCGATGAGTTGTGTGCCGCGAGCCTGCGGCTGCTGAAAGCGGGGGCGTGATGACCGCACTCGGCCCTTCGTCCGCGACTGCGGAGACGGTGGCCGCTGCACGGTTGCTGTTGACCCAGATGGGCATCTCTGCTGCCGATCTCGTTACTCCCGACACGCGGATGCCGACCTTCGAGGAGGTGATCCCCCAGGTTCGGGCTCGGTTGTCCGAAGGCACGCTGCGCACCTACAACACGCATTTCGAGCACCTGCTCGCGCACTGGGCCCAACGGCGCCTCGACGAGCCGACCAAAGCCGATCTCGAAGAGATGGCGGCCGGTATCCAGGCCAACACGCGGGTCAACCGCGCCTCCCGTGGCGGGACCAGCGCGGTCGAGCACTTCATCAGCGCCACCCGGTGTGTCTACCGCTACGCCGAAGACAGCGGCTGGATCCGTCCCGTGGACAACCCCGCGCGCAGACTCACCATGCCCGCCCGCCAGCCCTCGCACCGCTATGCGATCCCATCGGGCCAATTGGCAGAGATCTGGACCGTCGCCGCGACCACCGGCAACGACCCCGACCTCGATGCCCTGATCCTGCGCCTGCACATCGAGACCGCCTGCCGCCGCGGCGGCGCCCTCGCGCTGCGTCTCCACGATCTCGATCCCGACCAGTGCCTGGTTTATCTGCGGGAGAAGGACGGTACCGACCGCTGGCAGCCGGTGTCCCCCACGCTGATGCGGCACCTGCTCGAGCACGCCGCCGAACGCGACAGCCCGCGTTCGGGTCAGTTGCTGCGCTACCGCAACGGAAAGCCCATCACATCACGACGTTTCGACCACATCTGGAAACGGATCGGCCAGACCCTGCCGTGGGTCGCCACACAGGGGGTGAGCATGCATTGGCTGCGCCACACCACTCTCACCTGGGCCGAACGCACCTTCAGCTACGCCGTCGCCCAGAAGTACGCCGGACACCACAGCAAGAACAACGGCACCACCGCCACCTACGTCAAAGCACACATCACCGAGGTCGCCGCCGCGGTGGCCGTGCTGACCGGCGAAGCGCATCCGCTCGTGCCCGACTACGGCACGCAGGACCGTCCGCACGCCGAGCCCGCGACCGAAGGAATCTCAATGACCATGTCAAGCCGCAGCTCGGATTCCGTTGATGCTCGGGGGCTGGGTGTCGAAGGGGCGGTTGTCGCGCAGCAGTGCCCACAGCACGTCGACCAGGCGCCGGGCCAA
>NZ_VUOT01000037.1:0-57901 GCF_009829295.1 Nocardia sp. CY15 | reverse complement strand
GAACACCTCCGCCACAACCTCCTCCGTCGGAGTCGACGGCGCACGGAAAGCACGAGCGGCGAACACCGGCTCCGGCAAAGCCGCCCGATCCAGCTTGCCCACCGGCGTCAACGGAATCTCGTCCAGCGTCATGATCGAAGCCGGAATCATATAGGCGGGCAGCGACTCCCCGAGGTAGTCGGCGAGCGCGCCGGTGTCCACGTCGGCTCCCGGCCGCGGCAGCACGTAGGCCACCAGCGCGGTCGCACCCGACGGCAAGGTCTTGCCGAGGGTGGCCGCGAAGTCGATGTCCGGGTGGCTGGTGAGGGCGTTGTCGATTTCGCCCAGTTCGATGCGGAAACCGCGGATCTTCACCTGGAAGTCGGACCGGCCCAGGTATTCGATGACGCCGCCGTCCTGGCCCACGGATTCACTGCGGCGCACCAGGTCGCCAGTGCGATAGAGCCGCGCGCCGGGGTTGCCGGTGTCGGCGCCGAACGGGCTGGCGACGAACCGCTCCGCGGTCAGGCCCGGCCGGTTGAGGTAGCCCTGCGCCAGCGCGGGCCCGGACAGATAGAGCTCGCCGACCACCCCGGCGGGCACCGGCCGCAGCCGCGAGTCCAGCACGAAAGCCCCGACTCCCGGAATGGCCGTACCGATCGTGATGGGCTCGCCGGGCGTCATGGCTGGCGTACTGGTGGCGAGAATCGTCGCCTCGGTGGGCCCGTAGCCGTTGTAGAACTCGCGCTCGTCCGCCCAGCGGGCGAGCAGTTCCGGGCCGAACTTGTCACCGGCCACCACCACGGCCTGGAGGTCGTCCAGCCCTGCGGGATCCACCGATTCCAGTGCGCCCGGCGTAATGAGCATGTGGGTGACGCGCTCGCGGCGCAGCAGATCCGCCAGCTCGAAACCGCCGAAGACGGTCGGCGGCGCGATCACCAGCGTCGCGCCGGAGGAGAAGGCCAGCAGCAGTTCCAGCACCGAAACGTCGAAGTTCGGGGAGCAGACGTGCAGTACGCGCGACTCCTCCGTCACCCCGTAGTGCTCGCGCTCCGCGGCCACCAGCCCGGCCAGACCGCTGTGCGAGACGACGACGCCCTTGGGCTTGCCGGTCGAACCGGAGGTGTAGATGACGTACGCCGGGTGCCGCTCGTCCAGCGGACGGACCCGGTCGGTGTAGGAGATGGGATGCTCCGGGCGCGCCGCGATGCGCGCGGACTGCACCGGGTCGTCCAGCTCGATCCAGTACACGCCGGTGCCGAGCACCGCGCGGTGCGCCGAGGTTGTCAGGCCCACCGTCGCGCCGGAATCGGCGACGATGTGGTTGATCCGGTCGGTCGGATACGTCGGATCCACCGGCACGTAGGCCGCGCCGGTCTTGGCGATGGCCCAGACCGCGAGTACCGACTCCACGCTGCGCGAGATCCCGATGGCGACCACGTCGCCGGGCCCCACGCCACGCTCGATGAGTTCCCTGGCCAGCCGCGAGGACGCCGCGTCCAGCTCGGCGTAGGTGAGCTCCCGGTCATCGGCCGGATCTCCGGTCGGGTTGTACCGGATCGCGACCTCGGTAGCGGCGGACTCGACCGCGGCGGTGAGCAGTTGCGCGAAGAGCGGACTGCCCGACCTGCGGCGACGGTTACCGCGAGCGGAACGACGGGCGGTTTCCATTCGAGTGCATTCACCTCTCGCATCGAGCCAGGACCCGGACCATACCCTGCTCAGGGCTTGTAAACCGGGGCCAGCGCGGACCGAGCAATCATATAAGGGAGTGACCGCTGAACCCGCGCGCTGTATTGGATTGCCGCGGCTTCCGTCCGTACGGACCGCGCCCCCTTCTTCGGTTTCGTCCTCTCGTCGGACACCGTCCCCTCCCCCTGGAATCGGTGTCTTGCCTGATGCCTGCCGTTATATCGGCGCAGGGCCCGTCTTGTTGCAGGAGTACCCGAATCGGTGAACTTGCTCACAGCCAGCCGCGCCGGGTGGCCTGCACCCCCGCCTGGAATCTCGTGCTCGCGCCGAGCCGCTCCAGCAGCCGTGCGGTGCGGCGGACCACCGTGCGCCGGGACATCCCGAGTCTGCGCGCGATGGTGTCGTCGGTCGCGCCGAGTCCCATCAGGGTCAGGATCGCGCGGTCGCGTTCGTCCAACGCCTCCGCGGCCGGATTGACCGAAATGGGCGCGGCCATCGCCCACAGCACGTCGAAGGTCTTGATCAACAGCTCGAGCGTGGGCGAGCCGGTGATGCGCAGCCCCATCGGGTCGGGCCTGCGTTCGTCGCCGTGCAGCACCAGGCTGGCCCGCTCGTCGTCGCTGATGATCAGCTTGAACGGCGGCTCGGGCAGCGTTCTGGCCTGCGCACCGCTGGCATTCGTCGACAGCGCGTGCCGCAGCCGGTCGGGATCCTGGTAAACGGTGTCCTGGTACAAGGTCTGATAGCGAATGCCTTCGCCGAGCCTGGCCCGTTTGAGCTCGAACAATTGACGTTCGCGTTCCGGATCGCTGAGATACGGGCCGCGCTCGACCAGCTTGACGCAGCTGCGCGCCCCGGTCTGCAGTTCCTCGAAATCCGCCAGCATCTCCAGCCGCTCGTACACCGGCACCACCGCGCCGTTGCCGCGTGGCGAGCGACGCACCGAACGGAACGTCTCGCTCAGCCGCGCTGCGGCAGTGTGCATCTGGTTGATCTCCTGCTGCCTGCGCCGAGCCTCGGCTTCGGACAACGATTCCGGCGCGTGCGCGTCCCACAGCGGTTCGCCGTCGGGCGACTCGATGCGGACCGCGGCGCGCAATTCACACAACACATCCAATGAGTCCGCGGCGAGGTCTTCCGAAACGCCCAGGTACTGCGCGATATCGGCGAGACTCGACCGCGGATGGTGCACCAGCACGGCGTACGCGCGGCCGTGCGGTGACCCAGGCTCGAAGATGTCGCCCAGATCGATCACGGCCCGAGCCTAGCGACCGATCGGTGCCCTTGGGGCGGCTCTGCGAGACCCGCAGGCAAACCGTTTGCCGCGTCACCCGGACGCGAGGAGCTTCGCCGCGCGCAACCGAGCGCTGATCGGAATAGCAAGTTGGACAGGGAAAGTCAGTGCGAGGACGGGCCCCACTGCATGGGCACGCCCTTGGCGGCCAGGTACGGCAGCGGGTCGATCTTGGTGCCGGCCTGATCCCAGATCTCCAGGTGCAGGTGCGGACCGGTGGATTGACCCCGGTTGCCGACGGTGGCGATCACGTCGCCCGCGTTCACCCGCTGGCCCTCGTGCACGAACATCTCGTTCACGTGGCCGTAGACGGCGGTGGTGCCGTCGTCCTGCAGCACGCGCACCCACAAGCCGAAGCCGGAGGCCGGCCCCGCCTCGATCACGGTGCCGTTGCTGACCGAGTGGATCGGCGCGCCGAGCGCGTCGGCGAAGTCGACGCCGTAGTGCATGGCGCCCCAGCGGCTGCCGAACCCGGAGCTGATCGCGCCGGCCACCGGGCGCACCGCGGGCGCCGGGGCGACCTGCTGCTGCACGCCCTTGAGGACCTCTTCGGCGTGGGCCAAGGGCGCGGCGATCTCCGGAGGAAGATTGGGAATCCCGAACGGGGCGGCGACCGGGGCCGCGATCTGGCCCGCGACGGCGGCGGGCGCCGGCGCGACCTCGGCGACCGGCTCGGCGGCGGCCTTCGCCTCGGCGACCGGCAGTATGCTCGAGCCCTTCACGGTGGTGGGCGCGGCCTGCTTCTCGTCGGCGTCGTGTGAACCGGGCAGCAGCGGCGATGCGTAGGCCAGCGCGGGAGCGACCTGGCTCGCGGCGCCGATCAGCGCGCCCGCGGCGACTGCCGCCGTGGCGGCGGCCTTCACCCGTTCGGTGGCGGACGGCTCGGCGCGGTGCCGCGTCGGCCGACCCTTTTCGCCGCCCTCGCCCAGGAGGCTGTGGACGGTAATGGAACTGGGGCCTACACGGTGCTGCGACAAAGCTGAGTCCTTGGTCGAAGAACAGGGTCCGGGATGCCGGAGCCCGAGCCGAACCGGTTCGATAACGATACGGTGAAGTCGAGCGATAACGGTTTGGCATCCGTTGTGATGGGAACTCTACCTCGTCGTGACCATTCCGCAACCTTCCGGCCGAAAAAGGCTGGTGAGGTCCGGGTCACACGTCCAGATGAGCGAGACTCGATCCGTGACGGAGACTCGAAGCGTGATCCTGGACCATCCGGACGTTCCGATCGCGCTGGCCCCGATGGCGGGCGGTCCTTCCACTCCCGAGCTGACCGCCGCCGTGGCCGAGGCGGGCGGTTTCGGCCAGCTGGCCGCCGGTTATCTGAGCGCCGCCGACACCGCCGCGCGGATCGCGGCGACCCGCGCCGCCACCGGCAAGCCGTTCGGTGTGAATCTCTTCGTCCCCGGCCCCGCCACTCCCGCCGCCGACTTGGCGGACTATCTCGCCGAACTCGGCGCCCACCATCGACTCGGAGACCCGCGATTCGACACCGATGACTGGGACGCCAAACTCGACCTGCTCGTCGCCGACCCGGTCGCGGCCGTGTCCTTCACCTTCGGCTGCCCGAGCGCTGCGGAGGTCGCGCGGCTGCACGCCGCCGGTTCCGAGGTCTGGGTGACCGTCACTTCCGTCGGAGAGGCGCGCCTGGCGGTCGAGGCGGGCGCCGACGTGCTCATCGCCCAGGGGGCCGAGGCGGGCGGACACCGGGCCACGTTCGTGGATCGCCCGGCCGACGACGCGACCGACCCACTCGGCCTGCTGGCGCTGCTGCAACTGCTCACCGCCGCTGTCGACCGCCCGCTGGTGGCAACCGGGGGCATCGCGACCGGTGCTGGCATCGCCGCGGCGCTCGCGGCGGGCGCCGCCGCCGCGCAGCTGGGCACCGTGTTCCTGCGCTGCCCCGAGGCCGGGACCAATCCGGTACACCGCGCCGCGTTGGCCGGGGATACCCCGACGATGCTCACCCGCGCGTTCACCGGACGCAGGGCGCGCGGGTTGCGTAACCGATTCCTGGTGGAACACACCGCAACCGCACCGGCGGGATACCCTGAGATCCACTACGCCACCGCACCGTTGCGCGCCGAAGCACGCGCGGCGAGCAATCCTGACGAGGTCAACCTCTGGGCTGGCCAGACCCACGCGCTGACACCGGAGTTACCCGCGGGCGAACTGGTCGGGGCACTGGCCGCGGACACGAAAAGCGCACTGGAAAAGGCGCTTTCACGCCGAATCCGGCATTGATGACAACGACTTTCGATTAGACTCGGGCATCGCATCGACGTCCAGCACTGGAGGAGAGCGCCATGTCCCTTGATGTCCCCACCGCACTACTCGAACGCGCCGAGCGCGGCGAGGTCGACGACGCCGATTTCGTCGAGGTCGTGCGCAACTCGCTGCCCTACGCCTGGGAAGTGGTC
Source organism: Nocardia sp. CY15 (assembly GCF_009829295.1). Taxonomy (NCBI): domain Bacteria; kingdom Bacillati; phylum Actinomycetota; class Actinomycetes; order Mycobacteriales; family Nocardiaceae; genus Nocardia; species Nocardia sp. CY15. Next base: position 52,516 of record NZ_VUOT01000037.1, on the reverse strand, counting down.
AGCCGGGTCGCCGGTGAACTGCGTTCGGGCACCGCGGAATACGCCGACAACGTGGTTCCGCCGCCGGACGAGGTGGCTCGTGGACAACTGCTGCGCGCCATGGCCAGCGACGCCATTCGCGGCGGACTGGAACGGCACTTCGGCGTGAAGCTCGCCTTCCAGAACTGCCACCGGGTCGCGGCGTTCCCGCTCTCCGCGGTCGGCGGCGAGACCTACACCACGTTCATCGGCACCCGGGCCCAACTGCTCAACCAGAACCCGGAACTGCGCAACTGCTGAGCGGCGCGAACCGAACACCCGGCGCGGGCAAACTGTTTGCCCGCGCCGGGTGTTTTCGCGTGTGAGGTGGCGCGTCGCCGCCGTCCCCCACGGCCGCCTACGCGTAGGGTGAACCGCCATGAGCAGCAACGATCTTCGCGAAGAGGTCGAAGCCCGGCTCGCACCGTGGCAGCAACAGCTCGGGGCGGACCGCGCCGCCTACACCAATCACGTGCTGCGCGTCCTAGCGCTGTGCGACCTGCTCGCCACAGATCGGCAACCGCCACCGAGCGCCCGCGAGGAGTTCCTGACCGCAGCCGCCCTGCACGACATCGGCATCTGGTCGGCGGGCAGCTTCGATTACCTCTCCCCCTCCTGCGACCAGGCACGCGCCTGGCTGGCGAGCATCGATCGCGACGACCTGACCGGGCTGGTGGTGTCCATGATCGACCAGCATCACAAGCTGCGCCCCGCGGGCCCGCCGCACGACCCGGTCGAGATCTTCCGGCGCGCCGACGCGATCGACGTCGAGCTGGGTCTGCTCGGCCGGTTCGGCATCTCCCGCGGTACCTACCGCGAACTGGCGAAGCGCTATCCCAACCACGGCTTCCACCGCAGGCTCGTGTCGCTGGCCGCGCGGCGGATGCGCAGCCACCCCGCGTCACCACTGCCGATGCTGAAGTGGTGACGCGGGGGCAGCGGGTCTAGCCGAGCGTGGTGACTTCCAGATCGCCGTCGGCGTACTGGCCGCGCAACCGCTTCTTGTCGAACTTGCCCACGCTGGTCTTCGGGACCTCCGCGATGAACGTCCAGCGTTCCGGTAACTGCCATTTGGCGAACTTGTCGGCCAGGAAGTCGCGCAGCTCCTCCGGCCGGGCCTCGGCGCCCTCGGCGAGCACGACCGCCACCAGCGGGCGCTCGTCCCACTTCTCGTCCGGCACACCGATCACCGCCGCCTCGGCGACCGCCGGGTGCCCGATCACGGCGTTCTCCAGATCCACCGACGAGATCCACTCGCCGCCGGACTTGATCACGTCCTTGGAGCGGTCCACCAGCGTGAGGTAACCGTCCTGGCTGATCTTGCCCACGTCGCCGGTGCGCAGCCAGCCGTCGTCGAACTTCTCCGGGTCGACCGCCGTGCCGTCGGGTGAGTAGTAGGAGCCGGTGATCCACGGACCGCGCACTTCCAGCTCGCCCAGCGACACACCGTCGTTGGGCACCACGCTGCCGTCGTCGGCGACCAGGCGGGCCTGGACACCGGCCGGGAAGCGGCCCTGGGTCACCCGGTAGGCCCACTTGTCCTCGTCGGTGAGCGCGGTGGCCGGCGGATGCGCGACGCTGCCCAGCGGCGAGGTCTCGGTCATGCCCCACGCGTGCAGCACTCGCACGCCGTGCTTGTCCTCGAAGGTGCGCATCATCGAGGGCGGGACGGCCGAACCGCCCACCACGACCGCGCGCAGGTGCGTGATGTCCTGCGGGTTGGCCGCCAGCCCCGCCAGCACGCCGCCCCAGATGGTGGGCACGGCGGCAGCGAAGGACGGCTTCTGCGCGGCCATGCACTCGAGCAGCGGGCCCGGCTGCAGGAACCGGTCCGGCATCAGCAGATTCGCCCCGGACATCAGCGCCGCGTACGGCAGGCCCCAGGCGTTCGCGTGGAACAGCGGGACGATGGCCAGAATGGTGTCGGTGCCGAGCAGACCCATCCCGTTGTTCGCGCCGACCTGCATCGCGTGCAGCCAGTTGGAGCGGTGCGAATACACCACGCCTTTCGGGTCGCCAGTGGTGCCGGAGGTGTAGCACATCGCCGCGGCGGAGCGCTCGTCGATCACCGGGAAGTCGTAGGTATCCGGCTGCGCACCGAGCAACTCGGTGTAGGAGTGCACCTGAACGCCTTCGGGCGCGGTGAGTGTCGCCGCGTCGCCGTTGACCACGATGACGTGGCGGACGGTCGCCAGGTGCGGCAGGATCTGGCCGAACAGCGGCACCAGCGTGCCGTCCACCAGAACCACCTGGTCCTCGGCGTGATTGGCCACGTAGACAACCTGATCGGGGAACAACCGGATGTTCAGCGCGTGCAGCACCGCGCCCATCGCGGGCACCGCGATGTAGGCGACCAGATGCTCGTTGTTGTTCCACATGAACGTGCCGACCCGGTCGCCGACCCCGATGCCCAACCCGCGCAGCGCGTTCGCCAAACGAGCCGATTCGGCGCCGACCTCGCGGTAGGTCATGGTGCGCACGCCGGTACCGGTCCAGGTGGACACGGTCGAATCGCCGGCGAACGTCGATGCGTAGCGCAGCAACGTGGCCAGCGACAACGGCTCGTCCTGCATGGTGCTCAACATCGGAACTCCTTTTTCTTCGGTGACTTCCCGTCAGAAAGCCAAGTCGGTTTCGGCCACCTTCGGGGTCTGCGACGTGACCCCGTAGAGCGATCCCACCCAACGAATCACTTCGGGATACGGAGTCGGTTCGCCGCTGGTGAGCACCGCGCGAGACAACGCGCGCTCGGGATGGGCTCCTGCGACGGCCTCGGCGGTCAGCGCCTCATTCGGCTGGCTCCCCACGGACCGGCGCGCGACTGTCCGCCCGATCGTGATGAATCCCGCCCCCAGGCAGGCATGTTCGGGAATGTGGCGGCCGATCGACTCGTCCCGCTCCAGCAGTCCACGCGCTATGCGCGAATGCGTGTTCGGTGCCGTCGCACTTCTGGACGCGGAGTAGGCGGCGAACGAAGGTTTCACGCCGACCGGGACCCTCGGCACGGCATGGCCGTCGCCGCGCGCCCGGTCGAAGACGACTCGCCCATGCCCGCACGGGCCTACCCGGATGGCGGGACGCTCATCCCCCGCGTCGATGTTTCCCGGGATGTGACTGCTTCGTAGCAGGTCAGACAGCTTCGAAAGGGTCGATACACGCGCCGGCATGGTTCAGCACGCACCGACCATGAGCCACATCACACGGCGATGCTACCCAACGGTAGGCCGCCTCGGGCAAGCCCGGCGGGAATGCCGCACGGCACCCATCCGATGGCGGACGCCATCAGTTCCAGCCGGTCAATTCGGCGCCGCTACCTCGGTGTGTGCCGGATAGGCGTGCACCACCGCGGTGTCCAACTTGGGCATGACATGGGTGAGGGAGTGCTGGGCCTCGTGCGCGATGCGATGCGCGTCCGCGAGCGTGATCGTCGGGGCGACGTCCAGTTCGACGTCGGCGTGCAGACGATGACCGATCCACCGCATCCGCAGGCTGCGCACGCCTCGCACGCCCGGTTCGGCGGCCAGCGCCCGCTCGGCCGCCGTGACCAATCCGGGTTCGACGGCGTCCATCAACCGGCGCAGCACGTCGCGCGCCGCAGTGCGCAGCACCGCGAGAATCGCCAGGGTGATGAGCAGGCCGACGATCGGGTCGGCGAGGGGGAAGCCCAGCGCTACTCCGCCCGCGCCGAGCAGGACGGCCAGTGACGTGAACCCGTCGGTGCGCGCGTGCAGGCCGTCGGCGACCAGGGCCGCCGAGCCGATCCGCCGCCCCACCCGGATCCGGTACAGCGCGACCGTCTCGTTGCCGAGGAACCCGGCCAACCCGGCCGCGGCGACCCAGCCCAGATGCTCGAGCGGCACCGGATCGAGCAATCTACGCACCGCCTCGTATCCGGCGATCAGCGCCGACAGGGCGATCATCGCGACGACGAAGAGGCCGGCCAGGTCCTCGGCCCGGCCGAATCCGTAGGTGTAGCGCCGCGTCGCGGCCTTACGGCCGAGAGCGAACGCGATCCACAGCGGAACGGCGGTCAGCGCGTCGGAGAAGTTGTGCACGGTGTCCGCGGCCAAGGCCACCGAGCCGGACGCGGCGACGATCACCAATTGCAGCACCGCGGTGCACCCGAGCACCACCAGGCTGATCTTGACCGCGCGGATGCCGACCGCGCTGGCTTCCAGTGCGTCGTCCACGCTGTCAGCGGCGTCATGGCTGTGTGGGACGAAGATTTCCCGCAAGACACCGATCGGCCCCGACCGGTGCCGGTGCTGATGCAGCGCATGGGAGTGATGGTCGTGCCGATGGGTCATGACGCGCTCGCCTCGCCTCGGCCGGGAAGCTCGCGCACCGCGCCGGTGCCGCGGTGATGCGCCGGAACACCCGGTCCAGCGTGCTCGGCGTTGTACACCGCGTCCACGACCAACTGCCGGACGTGCTCGTTCTCCAGCCGATAGAAGATCGTCGTCCCCGATCGGCGGGTGCTCACCAACCGCGCCATCCGCAGTTTGGCCAGATGCTGCGAGACCGAAGGCGCGGGCTTGCCGACTTGTCCCGCCAAGTCGTTCACCGATAGTTCCCGGTCGACCAGCGCCCAGAGCACTTGGACCCGAGTCGGGTCGGCGAGCATGCGGAACACCTCGACAACCAGTCCGACCTGATCCTGCGCCAGCGGTGGCCGCGTTTCCTGGTTATCTGCATTCATATGCAGATAGTAGAACGGACGAGGGCCCGGTACCAGTGGGCTCCGGGCCAGTGTGGCGGCGGCACCCCCTGCGTCGCCGCCGACACACCGGTCGACCCCGTATCCCAACAGCCTTCTGTCTTAGTCGAGTGTGGCGTCAGTGCGCCAGACGATCGAGCGAATATCACCTGAATGAGACAGAGCAATATTGCAGGCGCACGCACGATTTCGGCTTACCCCGCGACAAACCCACGGTGACCAGCACGAATGAGTCGACGCCGCAGACACGTTCACGCGCACCTGTACACACAGCTGCACGTGCAGCCCGCCGCTCCCCCGAGTGCCGCAACTCACCCTCCAGCGGCGGAGGGCCGCTACACCGCTTCGATCGGGTCATTCTGCACTGAAATGTGGCCACTCGCGAGGATCTCTTCCGGACCGTGATGTTCGGCTGGGCCATCCCCTGCGGATTCGTGTCGCGATCACCAGGGCCGGATGACCGCCTGCGGTATGCCAGGACGAGCCGGTGACCTTCCCACAGCGCCCGGTTACTGTGAATCACGAGAACGCACCGAGCGACCTGCGGAGTAGACGACATGCCAGTGGACCGAATGCTGCCCACCCCCGAGGCCAGGGATCTGCTGGAGCTCACTCGCGACATCGCCGACAAGGTGCTCGAACCCCGCGTCGCCGAGTGCGAGAAGACCGGGATCTTCCCCGACGGCGTCTTCCCCGCGCTGGGCGCCGCCGGACTGCTCAGCCTGCCGTACCCGGAGGAATACGGCGGCGGCGCGCAGCCCTACGAGGTGTACCTCCAGGTTCTCGAGGAACTCGCCGCCCGCTGGGCCGCCGTCGCGGTCGCGGTCAGCGTGCACAGCCTGTCCTGTCATCCGCTGTTCGTCTTCGGCACCGAGGAGCAGAAGCAACGCTGGCTGGCCGGAATGCTCTCCGGTGAGACCATCGGCGCCTACAGTCTGTCCGAGCCGCACGCGGGCTCCGACGCGGCCGCGCTGCGCTGCCGCGCCACCCCGGTCGAGGGCGGATACCGGATCACCGGGGCCAAAGCCTGGATCACCAACGGCGGACGCGCCGACTTCTACACCCTGTTCGCGCGCACCGGGGAGGGCTCCCGCGGCATCTCCTGCTTCCTGGTCCCCCACGACACCGAGGGCCTCAGTTTCGGCAAGCCCGAGGAGAAAATGGGCTTGCGCGCCGTGCCCACCACGACCGCCGCCTACGACGATGCGTTCCTGCCCGCCGAACGTCGGGTGGGCGCCGAGGGCCAAGGGCTCTCGATCGCCTTCAGCGCCTTGGACTCCGGCCGTCTCGGCATCGCCGCGGTCGCCACCGGCCTGGCGCAACGCGCCCTCGACGAAGCCGTCGCGTACGCCAAGGAGCGAGAGGCGTTCGGCCGCCACATCATCGACCATCAGGGGCTCGGTTTCGTCCTCGCCGACATGGCCGCCGCCGTCGACTCCGCCCGCGCCACCTACCTCGACGCCGCCCGCCGCCGCGACGCGGGGCTGCCGTACTCGCGCCAGGCCAGCGTGGCCAAGCTCGTCGCCACCGACGCCGCCATGAAGGTCACCACCGACGCGGTCCAAGTCTTCGGTGGCTACGGCTACACCCAGGACTTCCCCGTCGAGCGCTACATGCGCGAGGCCAAGGTGATGCAGATCTTCGAGGGCACCAACCAGATCCAGCGTTTGGTTATCGCGCGCCAGCTCGCCGAGAACTGACCAGCACCGCATGGCCGGAAATGCCGATTGATTGACCGCGGATGTCTTCGGACCTGCGGATACTCTTCCGTACGCTCGGAGTATGACGACGCCGTCCATCATCATCATCGGAGCCGGATTCGGCGGGCTCGGCATGGCGCTGGAGCTGCGGCGGGCCGGGCTGGACACCTTCACCATCCTGGAGCGCGCCACCGATCTCGGCGGCGTGTGGCGGGAGAACACCTACCCCGGCGCGGCCTGTGACGTGCCCTCCCCGCTGTACTCCTGGTCCTACGAACCCAGAGCCGATTGGCCGCGGCGCTTCTCCGAACAGCGCGACATCCACGAGTACATGCAAGGCGTCGCCGACAAGCACGGCCTGCGGCGCTTCATCCGCTTCGGCACCGAGGTGATCGACGCGGAGTTCGACGAGCGCACCGGCCGATGGACCGTCCGCACGGCCGACGGCGCGCAGCTGACCGCCGACATCCTCATCCCGGCGGTCGGGCAGCTCTCCCGCCCCGCCATGCCGAACATCCCCGGCATCGAGACCTTCACCGGTCCCGCGTTCCACTCCGCGGAGTGGGACCACGACGTCGACCTGACCGGCAAGCGCATCGCCTGCATCGGTACCGGGGCCAGCGCGATCCAGTACATCCCGCGCATCCAGCCGGGCGCCGCCCACCTCACGTTGTTCCAGCGCTCGGCCGCGTGGGTGCTGCCCAAGGCCGATGTCGAGTACAGCGCCCTGCACCATGCGCTGTTCAAGTACCTCCCGCCCACCCGCCTCGCCGAGCGCTTCGCCATCTGGTCGGTCTTCGAAGCGCTGGCCCTCGGGTTGACCGACATCCCGGCCATCAAGACCCCGGTGATCGCGCTGGCCGACCGGCACCGGCAAAAGCAGGTTCCCGACGACGAACTGCGCGCGAAACTGACGCCCGACTACGCGGCGGGATGCAAGCGCGGACTGTTCTCCAACGAGTACTTCCCCGCGCTGGCGCAGCCGAACGTCACCGTGGAGACCACCGCCATCGAGGCGATCACGCCGACCGGAGTCCGCACCGCCGACGGCGTCGAGCACGAAGTGGACGTCATCGTCTACGGCACCGGCTTCAAGGGCACCGAGTTCCTCGCGCCGATGAACATCTACGGCCTCGGCGGGCGCAAGCTGGCCGACGCCTGGGGCGACGAAGGCGCCCGCGCCTACCTCGGCCTATCCGTGCCCCAGTTCCCGAACCTGTTCATGATGTACGGCCCGAACACCAACGTCGGCGCCGGCTCCATCATCTACATGCTCGAATCCCAGGCTCGCTACATCCGCCAGGTCGTGCAATACCTCACCGACCGCCCCGGCCGCTACCTCGCCGCCCGCCCCGCCGCCGAGCAACGCTGGGACGACTGGCTGCAGAAACGGTTGAAGGACACCCCCTGGAATTTCTGCTCCAGCTGGTACCGAAACGCCTCCGGCCGGATCACCAACAACTGGCCCGGCGCAACCGTGCTCTACCGCTGGAAGACAAGAACTTTCGACCCCGCCGACTATGACGAGGCACAGGCTCCCGCGCCGCACTGAGACCGCGCCCGCGCCCTCCCCACCCCGCGGCACACCCGGCTGTCCAGGCCCTTCGGGAAGCAATGCAGCCCCCGGACCCTCGACCCGGTAGACTGCGGGACGTCCCTGGTGGGCCTCGAGCCCACCATGCCTTCGTAGCTCAGGGGATAGAGCACCGCTCTCCTAAAGCGGGTGTCGCAGGTTCGAATCCTGCCGAGGGCACAAACCTGCGTCAGTGTTTTCGCAGGTCAACGCGTTTTATCGGAGAATCCCGACAAGACCGATATTAAGAACCCAGGTCAGGTGCGTTCCCCCCTGTGTGCCTGTAGGGCACATCGAAGATGGGAACGGGACTGCCTCAGGCTTGGTTGACGTCCAATCAGGGATGCCTTGGCTTCCAGTGTCTACAACTGGCTCAATGGTCGTCGCCGCCAAGGACGACTCGGCCGTCCGACCCCGATCGGATCACGAGGATTTACGCAGTGAGCACGTGGAGCTCAGACAGCACGCCTTGGGGGTCGTTGAGGTAGCGATATCCCTCCACTGGGGGATTGAACTGGCCGAGCACGTTCGCCACGGCATCGCGTTCCGCTTCAGTGACGGGGATGTGGCGCTTGACGAGACTGGCGCACAGCACGTCGACGAGCATCGCCCACTCACCCACGTCGCTGTAGGTCCGGTAGCTTTCGACCAGATCAGAAGGCAGACGGTCGGCGACGCTTTCGAGAAGGTCTCGCGAGTCCTTACTCATCTTGTTGAGCCGACGGTTACGAGCTTCGATGGCTTGCGGGTCTCGCTGACGCTTTCGCGCTTCTCGTGCCGCCCTGTCCGGATTCATCGCTCTCCTAGCCTATTTGATCAGATTGCCAGTCGCGTCGTTCCTGACTACGCCCTCACCGCCGGCGGGGTAGCCGGTCACGACTGAGCCGTCAGGAGCGACGATGACTTCGATTCGGGCGCCATTGCGGGTGCCGTTGACCTTCCAGTTGCCGTTGTCCTGGAGGGCTGGCGGCTGGTCCGGGTTCTTCGCAACGTCGAGTATTCGGTCGATGATCTTGTCGCCTTACCAGTCACCACTGTGGCATTGAGCCTAGGCCGCGAGTAGCATTGCTGCGTGAGTAGTGCTGGGGGGACACCTAATTCAAGTCAGCAGGTTTCCGTCGTACCTGACGAAGTCGTTGAACTCGGTCAGCATATGTCGAACCTGGTTCAAGCGCTGAGGTCGGCTCTCGATGTCGCTGCACGGGAGGTAGATGGCCTAGCTGGCAACTGGACCGGAACAGCTGCGGACACGTTCGGGGAGGGGTGGCTCGCCGTCCATGAGGGCGGGACGCAATTATTGAACTCCCTTGCTGCTCTGACCAATTCACTCGGCGTGGTGGCAGGTAGTTACCAGCAGCAGGATGGAGCGTCCGCTGCGAACCTGGGCTCGACGAGTCTGAATCTATGAGCAGCCGATTCACCGTCGATATCGATCAACTCGAGCAAGTCGCAACCCAGTTGACCGGGCTGGCCGGGTTCATCGAGGATCAGCTCGATGGACTCGACAGCAGAGTCGCCGCGATACTTTCGGGAAGCTGGAACGGCGTCGCCGCGGAGGCGTTCGGCGATGCGCATTCCCAATGGATGGCTGCGGCGAAAGAATTCATTGACAGCATCCGCACTTCGAGTAGTGCAGCGCGACAAGCTCGGGATCGCTACGTCACGGCTGCTGACCTCAACCGCCAGATGTCATAAAGGTCGAGTATGGGCTGGGACATCGATGCCAAGGATTATGAGCGGGCGGCCAAGCAATGTCACGATCTAGCGACGACGGTACTCATCCGAGTCGGCGCGCTGCACAGGGAACTAACCGGATCGTGCGCAGGGATGGCCGGCGACTACTCCACGTCGCAACAGTGGATTTCGGCATATGAATCCGCCACCCTGCAATGGGTTCGACGGGCACCCTCTTGTCGGACGCGCTGACTCGATACGGCGATGTGCTCGCGGCCATGGCGTACAACTGGGATGTCTCTAATCAGACCCTGCCGCATCCCGACCGTCCGGTTCCCTCGCCATCAAGTGGAAACCCCTACAAGGAACCGCACATCGCTAAGGGCGCGAATGGTGCGGGAATAGATATCAAGGGCGTTGGGCTGTCAAAATTCGAGCCGATCCCGAATGGTGACACCGATAAACTTCGGAGAGCAAAAAACCAAGCTTGGCTTGCGCACGCTCCGCATCCCGACCTAGCTGATGCCGGGGATCGAATCAAGGAGATCGGATACAACTTCGACCACTCCACCGAAGTCAACGTCGATGACATCAGGGAACGGTTGAGGACGCTCCGGGATGCGGCTATCGGCATCGCTGGCGCCTCGAAGATCATCGAGTTCTCCGTCGGCGACTATTGTGACACGCTGGAGAAGTTGCGCACCTCGATCAAAGAGCGCCTGGAAGAGAAGATCCCGAGTGTGACGGTCACGATCGCCCCGACCTTGGTGGTCGTCAAATGTTCTGCACCGATCTTCAGCAAGGATCTCGAGGATCCGGTGTACACGACAGTGACAATCAGCAGGGTCTCGGTCGTGGTGAGCAGCCTGCCGTTCACCAAATTACCCTCTCTCGACTTCCATGCTTCGCATTTGCGCGATATTATCGCGTTACCCATAGTCAAACTCCAGCACAGGCGGTCGGCCCGGGAATGGAAATAGTATCCCCGCACCGGTACTGACGACTGCGAGCGAGAAATATGTGCGGGACAAGCACTATCCGGGCGGCCCGCTGAATACGGAGCGGAAGAGTACCTTCTACGCAACCGAGAATCCCTATGCACTCGTCGCTGCCGCGAAGAACAGCCCGCCGATCGATCAGGGCGACGGCACCTATCGGCGTGAAGTTACGGTGCCCGATCGATACATCGGGAACGAGTCGAAGTTGCGGGGTGGAGCAGCGACGCAACGGTATATCGTCGTTCACGACCGGTTCGGTGCGGTGATTACGATGTACCCCGCAGGAGATGAGTAGGAATCAGGTGGCTTTAGACATCGTTGTACAGGACATCAACCATGCCGAGATACACCGCTTCGGTGACGATGCGGACGAAACGCTGTTCGGGCTCTGCGCCGCGCAACCAGACACCAGTCTATTACGGGGTATCTACCGGTACGGCGACACCATGTTCAACCGGTACCAACTCGGCTTGATCCTCGATCAGATCGAGCGGATCGAGGTACGGACCGATGCCGAGCGGCAGGCTGTCGACCTGCTGAGGCGGGTATCGTCGATCGCACTCCGCGCCAACGGATATCTCCTGTTCATCGGCGACTGACGGGTAGGACCGGTCGAATATCGGGCGAGCATGCCGCGTGGGTGACGGATCGCATCACGCCAGCAGCAGGCGACATACCCAAGATTTGTGCGACGTGGTCAGCCCGACCAGACATCATCATCGCCCACTCATAACTGATAACCCGCTTCGATCACCAATTGTCCACCCGAAGACCGCAGGTCGCCCGCGTTGTCACGCTCACCACGCCCACTCAGGATGCAATGGAGCTGGGAACCGGTGGACCAACTTCCGCAGAGCATCGCAATCCCTCAGGCAGCATACGTACCCGCGATGACCAGGCGTTTCCCAGTTGCCCATGTTTCGCGTGTCCCGCCGAGGGCACAAATCTGCAACACGTTTCCGCAGTTCAGCCACCTTTCCTGATCAATGGATTGTTCTGTTGCCAACGGGTGGTATCCGCCGCGCCTTCTTCGCCGAGGCGTCGAGTGTCTCCGACACTGCTCGATCCTTCCCGCCGAACCGTCAGGTCCGGCCAGTCAGACCAAGGTCAAATCCGCTGTTGTTCCGTCAGTCCCGGCAACGGACAACGGCACCACCACCGGAGGCGGCGACGTCATCACACTGGACCTGGCGCGGGGGGCGCTATTCCCCGGCGCATCACCCAGGCTGCCACCGCGCTGCGGCGGACGCGGCCGCGTGTCACTGCGAAGAAGGGTTCCTGATGGCCAGCTCGGACCCACCGGCTACGGGCCCGTGCGCGACACCCTGTTCTGAGTACAGGGCACGGACGTCGCGGGGCTCTCGTCAGTGACGTAGCCGGGCGGCTGCGGCCAGAATCGGGGTGCTCACGGCGGTGGCTGCGGCGCCGAGTGTGGTGTCGGTGGCCAGGATCCACCGGACGGTCTTCATGGCCAGGGTGAGGACTTCTCCGCCACGCTGCCGCATGTCGGCTTCGAAATGTTCCACGGCGTCGGTGAGGGTCGCGGTGCCTGCGGCGGCGGCGTTCACGTGCTCGAGCAGGCTGGCGGCGTCGCGGATGGCCGCGCCCGCTCCCATTCCCGCGGTGGGTGGTGTGGCGTGGACAGCGTCGCCGAGCGCGGTGATTCGACCCGCGGGCCAGGGCGCGAGATCGTCCGCGCGGGTGGAGGCGGCGTTGAAGCGGAACCCGGCCACGCTGCGCGGGTCGGCCTGGGCGATGACCTCGAGCGTGTGCTCGGCCCAGCCCCGTTTGCGAAACCGGGCCAGCAGCGCGGCCTGCAGCGCACCGCCGCGCAGGCCACGCAGGGAGTCGGTGCCGGCGGATTCGGGGAACATCGCGCCCCAAATGTAGGTGGGTCCGGTGGTGATCGACGTCCGCAGCTCGGGAGCGTCGAGCGCGGCGTTGCCGACCGGGTCGAGGAAGCCGATATAGAGCGCTGCCCCGTGCGGGCCGATCGCCAGCCCCGATCGTGGCCTCAGTCGCTGCTGCTCGCCGGGGCTGAGGTCTCGCACGAGGGTGCGGCCGGAGAACCCGATGATGCCCGCCGGTCTGTTGGTCGGGCCTCCCGCCAGGTGGCGGGCTACCACCGAGTGGGTGCCGTCCGCGCCCACCACCAGATCCGCCGAGACCGGCGCCCGATCGGTGAACAGCACCTGGGGCGCGCCGTGGTCATCATGGCCGACGCCGGACGCGCTGCATCCCAGGTGCAGGGCATCACCCACCGCTTCGGCCAACAACATCCGCAGGGTGATCCGATCCACGTCGACACTGCCGCTGCCGCTGAGGTCCGGCCCGTGGCCGAGCAGCCGGCCGCGGCGGTCCCAGAACGCGTCACGCTCGCGCAGCCGCAGCGCCGACCCCGATGCCAGCAACCGCTGCATGATCTTCGGTTCCACTAAATCTTTCAGCGCCGACTGCGCCCGCTCGTCCAGGGTGATGTGGTAACCGCCTGTCGCCGCCACGTCGGTGTCGCGGTCGAATACCGCCACCTCGAATCCCCGGCGCCGCAGCCCTGCACCCAGGGCGAGCCCGCCGATCCCGCCGCCGACCACAACCACCCGCATACCCAACCGTCCTCTCTGCCAATGCTCGCTGAACAGAACCCACCCTGACATCGGTAGAGGACACCGAGTGACCACCACCGGTCATGATGAGACGATGGCGAACACCTCGCACCGGGCGTTGCGACTGCTGTCTCTGCTCGGGTCAGGACGGCAGTGGCCGCTGCGCGAGCTGGCCACCCGGCTGGAAGTCAGCGAACGCACCGTCCGCCGCGACATAGAAACACTGCGCCGGCTCGACTACCCGATCACCACCATCCACGGCCCCGACGGCGGCTATCGGCTCGGCGCCGGGCACACCCTGCCGCCGCTGCTGTTCGACCACGACCAGGCCCTCGCGGTCGCGGTGGCCCTGCAGACCGCACCCAGCACGATGTTCGGCCTCGGCGACGACGCGGCGCGGGCACTGGCCACTCTGCACCAGGTCATGCCGCCTGCGCTGCGGGCATCCATGGAATCCCTGCGCCTGACCCGGCTGCAGAACTACTGGGAATTCCCCGCACCTCCCATTGACCCGGCCGCTCTCACCGCCGTCGGAACCGCGGTACGCCACCGCCGCCTACTCCTCACCGAGACACTGCGTCCGGACGGCACACGCCCCGAACCCGGGGATCCCGATTTCCTGCCCGCACACCGCATCGAGCCGCATCACCTGGTCGTCTGGGCCGCCCGGTGGTACCTGGTCGCCTACGACCTCACCGACCACGAATGGCGAGTGCACCGCGTCGATCGACTGAACTCCCGCCCCACCACGCAACACTTCTCCGCCCGCGCGCTTCCCGACGACGACCTCGCCCACTTCGTGATGAGCACCCACAACCGCGGCGACACCCCCGCCGACTGGCAATGCACCGGCACCGCACGGCTCAACCTGCCCGCTCACATCGTGGCCCGCTGGGCGCCAGGCGGCTCCGTCGTGGAACACCTCGACACCGAACACTGCCGGCTCACGCTCGGCGCCTGGTCCTGGGCCGGTGTCGCCGGCATCCTCGCCACCTTCGACACCGAACTCACCGACCTTCACCCACCCCAGCTCGTCCACGCATGCCGCCGGCTCACCCGCCGATGGGCCACTATCGCCGACACATGAGTTCGTTGTGCGCGCTCAGCTTCCGCTCGGCTGGTTCGGCAGTGAACGCAACGCATCACCGCTGAACTCGGCGCCGTTCGTGCGCGGCTTATTCCGCTGAGCCGACATCACGGCTGCTCATCGAACGGCCGTGCCGCCTCCGCCTGACAGGCTGCTGATCGCGCAGACCAGCGCCACGAACGGGTCGGTGATACCACCACAGCTCCCTGCGACCGACACGGCCGGTGCGGGCGCCTGCGGTTCGAGCGGCAACGGCGCCGCGGCGGCCGCCCCAGCACCGGTCAGGGTTGCGGCACCGATCACGGCGGCGGCAAATCCACGTACTGCGAACATTCCAACTCCTCGTGTATCGGGTAGACGGCCGAACCTGATCGGCAAGCCCTCACCACGCATGACCCGAATTGTGTTGTCCTCGAATCGGGGGGTGCAGAACTCAGTGATTGGTCGAAGGCAGGTCGCGGCAGCCTCGAGATCCGCCTTGCCGGTTCCCAGGCAGCAGCCGGACCATGAGTTTGTTCGCCAAGCTTTCGGTGATGACGCCGTAGCCCGCGATATCGGTGCGCCAGTGCACGGCGAACTTGGGCCACAGCTCGCCGCGCCACACGAAGGTGAGGGACGTTTCCTCGTCGGCCTGGATCTGGATCGGCTCGACGAGCCGCACCAGAGTCCAGATGTCGTCTTCGGACTCTTCGACAGCGATCGCCAGGCGATGTGGTGGCTCGGCACCGCGATAAAGATCGACTCGGAGTTGCTGCATCTCGATGTAGTACTGGCATTTCGTTTCGACGCCGAACACGAACCGGTCCGGACCCACTTGGTAGCCGTGCACTTCGAGGAACGGCACCGAATCGACGGTCCAGTTGGTGGCGATCAGCGCCGCCAGTTGTCGAATGCCTTTGTCGCTGTATCGGCGTACGTGACGTTGCTCGTAGCCGCGCTCTCCGCCGAAGTCGTCGAGCCTGCCGAGAACGGTTTGTTTGTCGCTGGTCAGGCCGAGTGAGCTGGTTGCCGCTTCCAGGCCCGTATCCCGCTCCGCGCTCAGTATCAGGTGCTCGAGGGTGTTGTAGGCGATCTGTGGATCGCCCGCGCCGAGCAAGCCGCGAATGACGGGGCTGCGGGCGACCGCGGCGGGTGTCAGTCCCTCGCTGGCCTTACGGATGGCAAGCAGCTCGGCTCTCACCTGGTCTTCGAGGCTCAACGGGTTGTCCGTGAGCACCGGAACGCCGGGATTCGCTCGGTCATGGCATTTCCTCTGCCGCCTCGCTATGGAGGCGGCCCAGTTCGGCGGCGAGTTCGGCAAGGGCGTCGATGTCGTCGCCGTCGTGGTACAGCGCCAGGCCGGTCGCGCCGCGGGTCGAGCTGCTCATCTCGATGACCTCCGCGGGGAAGCCGATCGTCCGGGTCACGATGGTGGGCTGCATTTCTCCGAGCCAGATCAGCTGAAGGTGGACCGGGAATCCGACGTCGACCTCGATGCCGTTCTGCGGCTGGAACTTGTCCTGGCCGACGGCTTCCATGTCCTCGCGCGCGAAGACATGGACGGCGTGCATTTCGGCGCCGACGACGATCAGCATCGGGTCGTTCATGACGTAGCCGTGCATGTGGTAGATCGTCGGAAGCACGATCAGGACGGTGCCCTCGCGGCGGAGAACGTCGAGATGCAAGGTGGGTGGCTCGATGCCGGACGCCTGCACGATGAGGTCGGCAAGGATCCGTTGGCCGGACATCGACCACCGCCGGACGCTGCGGCTGGATGGCTGGTCTTTTCCTTTGGGCTCTCGGTCATGTTGTTCGGCCGCGAACTGATTCAAGCGATCCTCGGTGTTGCCGGCGTAGCCGAACCCACCGAGATGGGCGAACGCCGCGCCCACGTCCCGGCTCGTGCTGCGCTTGCGGATGCCGTCGAGTACCAGGTACGCCTGCTCGGGATCACCATGCGCCAGCAGCGCGGTGATCGTCGGGGCGTGGACCAGATTCTCGGCGGTGATGCCGTCGTCGCGATCGATGAAGCCGTCGAGCTCCTCGGCCACGCGCTCCATGATGCTCATCGTTCCTCCAGCGGCGAACGTGCTGGTCCGGGTAGGGATCCGAACTCCAGGCCCAGGCGTTGAACCGGGATGTCAATTTCGTGTCACGACTGCCGGGCATGTGCTGGCCCATCGTAGAGATCGTTCACCCGCTCCGACCGCTACGCAGTAAGGGGATTGATCTCGTGACCGACACAGCCAGGATGAACGGCTCGATCCAGCCGTCCGCCGACGATCACCGCATCGGCACGCACCTGGTGACAGCTACGCTCGACGCGGTCGACGAGACCGTGACCGAGTTGCTGGAAACCGCAGAGCACCACAAGACCGTAGCACCCGAAATCAGCCTCCAGATGGTCGTTTTGGCGAACACCATCATGCAGGAGACGGTGCACTGGCTGCGGCAGGTGACCCGCGCGTGACCGTGCGCGACCAGGACGCCCCGCAGTGCCCGGCCTGCGGGGCGTTTCTCCCGAACGACACCGGGCACGTCGACCGGATCAGCTGGTGGCTGGATCCCACAGCGATCCTGCCGATCGAGCTCGACCATACAGACCTCGGCTTGGATTCGGCGGTCTTCGAGGGCTTCCTGCGCTCGTTCCATATCGACAGCACGCAGAAGGCGCGCACCCTCGAGCAGGCGTACCGCCTCGTTCAGCGCTACCTCGCGCCGTTCGTGGTGAAGGTGGTCGTCGACATGACCGCCGATCTCGTACGGGCGATCGATGACGACCCGGGAACCACGGTCGTCTTCCTCGGCCGCGACGGCTTCGTGTTCGGCTTCGTCCTGAGCGTATTGGCACCCGACTTCTACGCGCGACACTGCGTACCGATGTACCTGCCACGACCGCTGGCCGATGCCGCCTTGCGTGACTTGGAAAGCTGGACGGGGAGCGACTTTTCGGCCATCGAAGCATTCCGTAGACGATCGAGCGCGCCCACCGGCACGGCCGGCGCCTGGCAGCAGCTCACCGCCTACTTCGAGCTGTCCGGCATCGACATCGACGGCGGCGACGTCGATCTCTGTCTCGTCGACAGCGGCCTCAAGGGCAGCGTCCAAGAGATGCTGACCGCCGCCTACCCGGCCGCGAGTTTCTTCGGGCACTACGCGTTCTTCGCCGCGTCGGCGCACGATCCCCATCCCGGCACCAAACGCGGACATGCCCTGCATCTCGACGGTCACCACAGCGCCGACGGCCTCGCGCTCCAAGGCGACCTTCCCGAGGATCCCGAGCTGACCTTCCACCACCACGAAGCCATCGTCGCGATCGAGGGCATGATCTCCGGGAGCAAGAGCAGCCCCACCGGATACGGAACGAACGGTCGTCCGCGAGCTCGACGGCATCGCCACGACGAGCGGCCGCTCGACGGCATCAACCCCGCGCTGGTGGCCCCCGAACACGCTGATCCGTATGTGCGCGAGGCGATCTTCGCCATGAATGTCATCGCCATCGTCCACTACGCGCGTACGCTCGCGCCGACCGTCACCGCAGCTGGACCGGAGTGGTATCGGTCGGCCGAGGGGACACGGTGGTACAAGGAACTGAGCGAGCGCAGCGACCTGCTGCGCGACCAGGTACGGGCATGGGTCGCCCGGTCCGATGCTGCCGATCCGGGATTCGCGCGGTTGCTCGACAGCTTCATCCCCCGCGCGGACAAAGACGACATCCGGGATCTCGATGAGCGTCTGCGCAGCGCCGATCTCACCGACGAGCAACGGCAGGGGATCTGGCGAACGGTCACCCAGCTGTATCGACGCTGAGGCCGACGGGCGGCGTCAGCCCGTCAGTTGGACGATCGCCACGGTGCCGCCCAGCAGCACAATGCCCAGGTGGGCGGCTACCCACAGGTGGTGCAGCCGGAGCCCGTACAGCACTTTGTAATTTCGGCTGTGCTGGCTTTGGTTGTCCGACCACAGTTGCTCGATACGCAACTGCGGATACAACTCGTCCAAGCGGCGATGGAAGTGTTCGGCGCCGTCCATGTGCATCTTGAAGCGCTCGTAGTACTTGGCCGAGATCAGCGCACCGAAAAGACCGAGGAGGCAGACGCTCAGCGCCACCGTCGCCGAAAGGATCCGGGAATCGGGCTGCACGGCGACGTAGACCATTCCACCGACCGCGCCTACGACCACTACCAGAGTCATGATGGCGCGGTGGTTCTCGGACTGACGGGCCTGGGTGCGTTGCTCCTGCCAGAGTCGGAGCACCACATCGACCGGACCTTCGGAGTTGTCGGACCGAGTGTCCACGGTGCGCGTCGGAAGGTTGTCCGCCCCGTGCGCGGACTCGTCGCGGGGACCGCTTCGAGCGGTCGTCGTTCGCGCGCTCAGCACGGACACCTGCTCTTGCACTTGTTCCCACTTGGTCAGCCAGGTGCCGACGTCGCCGCCGCAGGCTTTGACGAACGCTTCGGTCGTCTCCCAGGTCGGAAGGTGATCGCCACCGGCGGCCTCGGAGAGAGCGGTCCTGGATCGGCCGCTCAACCTGGCCATCTGAAGGTACTTCGGGTTGCCCGCGCGGGCGCGCAATCGTCGAAGGTCAGCGGCGAAGGCATGGATCGGCCCCGATGACGGATCAAGCGGACGCTCGCTGCGCGGCATAGCAAAGTCCTTCTGATTACACGACATACGCCGTAGCCGTCTTCGTCAATGTTTGCGGAGATACTGCATCGCCAGCCTGCCCCCCGCGGCCGACCATATTGCGAGTGCGCGCCATTGATCGCACGTGCTCACAGGCCGGCCGATCTCATGGTGGCACAGCACGGGCCTCCACCCGGGAGAGACAACCGCATCACCCAAAACCTGCGGCGGCGCCGCTCGTCGACACGAAAAACTCCGAGGCATTGAGCGTCTCACCGTAGCTGAGCAGGCACGACGGTCTATGCGTCGCACATCTCCCGATGCATGCGGGTGTGGCGCCCGACCTCGACCGACGCTCTGCGATCGGAGTTCGTTATCCGTCGCCACGGGCCGGTAGACCGTCGCCGGACATTCGTGCCCGCGTTCCGTCTACAACTATCCAGCGGCCCTCGGAATCGATGACCTGGAGATGCGCACAGCCTTCATTCATGACGAGATTCCCGGGAACCATCGAACTATAGGTAGCACAGCACATGAATGAATCAGCGCAGACCAAATCGAACAGCTCGGTAGGCGCGGTCTGGCCTCCCGCCTTCGCGACCCATAACAGACTTCGTGGCTTCTATCCACACGTCGTCGACACACCCCGTCAGCTGGGGCAGTTCATCGCGGATTTCGCGAGTTACCGTGAGAAGGCACTGCAATCCTCGATAGACAGACTCACGATAAGATATGTGGGCCGCGGCGAACTGCTCGAATCCCTCGATGCGGCGGGCGTTGTCGTGGAAGGCGTCGTTCCGCTCGCATGTTCCCACCCACACGGCATCGTTTACACATGCTGGAATTCTCCCACACGATCTATCGCTACCGACGCGATGCGGCAGCACGAGATTCTGCTCCGGCGTACGCGCAAAGAGCGCCCGCGAAAGAATGGGGTCGTCACCGAAGCCCGGGCGCTGGGACTCGACCTCCATATTCTGTCGCGGGCTACACCGCTGTCTCGCAGAGAGAACGAGGCCGCGCGTTTCACGGACACTTATAGCGCTTTCGGTCTCGGCCGAGACGGTGTTCAAGAAATCGTATCGAATGCCGACAATACGATCGGATATCTGGTCGACCGCACCGGCGCCGTCGTCTGCACCGTTCTCGCCGAACGTGCGAAGATCCGCATAGAGGGCCACGAGGCAGTGACCCTCTACGAGATCACCGAAGGTATCACCCGCCTCGACTTCCAGGGACGCGGACTGTATCGAGCGCTTTCGGCGTGGCTCGTGGACCGCGTATGGGAGGACGCGCCCGAACCCGTGCACGCCATTTACGGCGAATGCAATCTCTCGTCTCCCGGCGTCATATACGCGGCACGGCAGAATGGTCGACGATTCGTGTACGACGAAGGCCGCAGGTACGGCGCCGTCTACTCGAAGAAACCCGCATTCGGAATATTGTCCCAGAATTACAAGGTCGACGACGGCAACGAGGCACGGGCCTACAACGACTTCGCCCTCTCGTACGTCGACCTTGCCACGCGAAGGATCTAGAGCTCGAAGTAGCGATGCAACAGATCGCGGTACACTTCGGTTACGTCCGTCAGCGATCTCAGGGAAACCCATTCATTCGGCGAGTGGATATTGCCGCCTTCCGGACCCAGCACCAGAGACGGTAGACCGAACGCGTTGGCGAATACGTTCTCGTCACCGACCGACCTGCCGTAGTTGATGAACGGCCCGTGCTCGGGACGCAGCTTCTCCAGGATCGCGTCCCGGGCGGCACCCACGAGAGGATCGTCGACAGCGATCTCGTAGGGCTCGGAGTACCTGTTCCGGCGCGGAACGAGTTCCGCTGTCACGCTGACATGACTTCGTGCGGTATCCGGCATCTCCATCGATGCCAGAACACGAGCGCACAGCTCGTTGTACTCGTTCAGGCAGTCATCGATGGTCTCGGGGATGACCAGCAATCGTTCGACTTCGAGTTCGCAGTACTCCGGAATCGACAAGCCGACCGAGGAGGCATTGAAGCTGGCGACATACTGGCTTCCCTCTTTCAAGCGTGGATGGAACGCCTGCTTCGCGCCGTCGATTTGGTGCGCGATGCGAGCCCCTATGTCGATGGCATTGACGCCCCGATCCACGTGCCCACCGTGCGATGAGTATCCGTGCACGGTGAATCGAAAACGCGCCCGTCCCCGACGACCCAGCGTCAGGACATCCGCTCCTCCGATCCGGTCCGCCGAGGCCCCTGGCTCCACCGAGAGAATACGCTCGACGCCGTCGATCCAATCACGTCGCTCGCGCACCACTTGCCAAGCTCCGAGCGATTCGTTTTCTTCGTCCACCGCGAGAAGCAGCTTGACAGGAACGTCGGCCGGAAGGTGTTCCAACGCGGAGAGCAGGCCGGCGATGCCGCCTTTCATGTCACAGGAACCGAGACCGTACAACCGGTCTCCCACCTTTGTGACGCGAAACGGATCGGTCTTCCATCCGTTGTAGACAGGAACCGTGTCCATATGCCCATAGCACAGCAATGTCGCCGTGCCCTTTCCTCGTTCGGCTAGGACGTTGAACCGGTCACCCTCGACGATCTGCTTTCGCGCGACGAACCCTTGACCGGCCAGATACTTCACCAGCCAGTCTCCGATCGCTCGTTCCCGGCCGAACGTCGAGTCGTGTGCTACCAGTGCTTCCAGTAGTCCTGTCGAATTCGTCATGAGCTAGCGAATGTCTCCGATGTCTCCGGTGGTCCAGATCCCGATCCCCTGAGGATAGTAGGTACCTCCGATGATGTTAGGACCCTTGAAAGTGTCTTTCCTACGGTTGATCAGGTTGCCGCGATAGATCCCGACCGAATCCCTGGGCCATGCGTGAGCTTTGCCGAGTACCGCTCCGCCGATATTTTCGCAGCCATGCTCTTCCAGAAAGGAAACAATGGCTTGGAGCTCGTCCCGGCTCAGGATGGGCAACTCATCCTTGCGATACAATTCGTCGATTTCCACATAGGAGTTTATCTTCTTCGGGGTGCTGGAGTTCATTGCCAACCCTTTCCGACGCCGAGGCGGTATCAGCTGAACTTTACGTCATTTCGATAAACACGGTCAAGCGTTTTCCGGTGGACGGCACCCATACGTATACGTCGCGCGACCGAATATGTAACAAACAATTAGCCGGTCGACCGCCCTGAACCGCCGAAGTTGAAGATTTGTGCGCAAACTTACCCGAGGCAGGTCACCTGTCACCCGCGACCCCGCCGGCCGCCCAGTCGAAAGCTACACCAAACTGCGGACGGCGCTGAGCCCGGTACCGAAGTCGGTGTGCGCCGGGAAGATCGGCTCACTCACGAGGGCTACTGTGTGCTGTATGCGGTGGGCGGTGCTCGTGAGCTTGGTGATGATGTCGTGTGCGTGTTCGCATAACACCATCGGGCACCCACAGCCGGCGAGGGAACCGGGTTCGTCGCAACCCAGCACGTCGGCGGGTGCGCCCGAGGGCGAGTTCCGGGATCGCGTCGACTGGGTTCGGCGAGGGTCGCCGATTGATCTCGGGCCGTATCACTCGGTCCGAGTCGAGAGCGGGCCGGTGACCGATCTGGCGGCCGATATCGCGTTCGTCAGCCCTTCGCGCAAGATCAGCTGCATTACCGGGACCGCGTTGGGTATGGACGGATTCGACTGCGTGGTCGAACTGAAAGTTCCGGCGCCCGCACCCGGAGAAGGCTTCGGGAGCTGGTTCGGCGGATACGTCACCTACTCGGGCCAACGCCTGACCGTCGGCCAATTCCGCGGTGATCCAGGGCTTTTCATCCATGGTGAGGGACAGACGCTGCCGTACGACAGCACGCTCACCTTCGGCGACTACGCTTGCCGCCTCGCGACTACCGGCCTCACGTGCGTTGATACCGAGACGGGCAGTGGCGTGCAGATGAGCAGCGACGGCGTCGTCCCGCTCGGCTGCCTGCACGAGGTCCCGGAGGCCGATCGGGAACCGGCCGTCGGCCGCGCTTACGCCTGCTGAGCAGAAGCGGCTGCCGTCGGCTCCATTGGACGAAGCTGCGTGCCGGCGAGGCGCACTCGCATGTGAAACGCGAACGGCGCCGCTCCCGAAGGAGCGGCGCCGTTGTCAGCGATTCAGCGAATCACTTGATGATCTTCGTGACGCGACCGGCGCCGACGGTGCGGCCACCCTCGCGGATCGCGAAGCGCAGACCCTCGTCCATGGCGACCGGCTGGATCAGCTTGACGGTCATCTCGGTGTTGTCACCGGGCATAACCATCTCGGTGCCCTCGGGCAGGGTCACAACGCCCGTCACGTCAGTGGTACGGAAGTAGAACTGCGGACGGTAGTTGTTGAAGAACGGGGTGTGGCGGCCGCCCTCGTCCTTCGACAGGATGTACGCCTGGCCCTCGAACTCGGTGTGCGGGGTGGTGGTGCCCGGCTTCACGACGACCTGGCCGCGCTCCACGTCCTCGCGCTTGATACCACGAACCAGCAGACCGACGTTGTCGCCCGCCTGGCCCTGGTCGAGCAGCTTGCGGAACATCTCGATACCGGTGACCGTGGTCTTGGTCTTGTCCGGACGGATGCCGACGATCTCGACTTCCTCGTTCACGTTGATCACGCCACGCTCGACGCGACCGGTGACGACGGTGCCACGACCGGTGATGGTGAACACGTCCTCGACCGGCATCAGGAACGGCTTGTCGGTCTCACGAACCGGGTCCGGGATGGACTCGTCGACCGCGGCCATGAGCTCCAGCACCGACTCCGACCACTTCGGGTCGCCCTCGAGCGCCTTCAGACCGGAGACCCGCACGACCGGCGCGTCCTCATCGAACTCCTGGGAGGCCAGCAGCTCGCGGACCTCCATCTCGACGAGCTCGAGGATTTCCTCGTCGTCGACCATGTCGGCCTTGTTCAGCGCGACCAGGATGTAGGGCACGCCGACCTGACGGGCGAGCAGCACGTGCTCACGGGTCTGCGGCATCGGGCCGTCGGTGGCGGCGACCACGAGGATGGCACCGTCCATCTGCGCCGCACCGGTGATCATGTTCTTGATGTAGTCGGCGTGACCCGGCGCGTCGACGTGCGCGTAGTGGCGCTTCTCCGTCTGGTATTCGACGTGGGAGATGTTGATCGTGATACCACGAGCCTTCTCCTCCGGCGCCTTGTCGATCTGATCGAACGCGAAGCTCTCGTTCAGATCCGGGTACTTGTCAGCCAGCACCTTGGTGATCGCTGCGGTCAGCGTGGTCTTGCCGTGGTCGACGTGACCGATGGTGCCGATGTTGACGTGCGGCTTCGTCCGCTCGAACTTCGCCTTCGCCACTGTTTGTCCTCCTGGACTTGTTGGTGCGTGCAGTTGCAGCAGTGCGGGGTCATCCCCGCGGACACGGGGAAAGGGGTATTACAAACGCCCGGGAGCCATTTACTCGCCGGTCGCCTTGGCGATGATCTCCTTCGACACGTTGGCCGGAACCTCCGCGTACGAGTCGAACACCATGGAGTAGTTCGCCCGGCCCTGGGTCTTCGACCGCAGGTCACCGATGTAACCGAACATCTCCGAGAGCGGAACCAGCGCCTTGACGACACGGGCACCACTGCGTTCCTCCATGGCCTGGATCTGACCACGGCGGGAGTTCAGGTCGCCGATCACATCGCCCATGTAGTCCTCGGGCGTGGTGACCTCGACCGCCATCATCGGCTCGAGGATCACCGGACCGGCCTTGCGGGCCGCTTCCTTGAGCGCTTGCGCACCCGCGATCTTGAACGCCATTTCCGACGAGTCGACGTCGTGGTAGGCGCCGTCGAGCAGCGTGACCTTCAGGTTCACCAGCGGGTAGCCGGCGAGCACGCCGTACTGCATGGCGTCCTGGGCGCCCGCGTCCACCGAAGGGATGTATTCCCTCGGCACGCGGCCACCGGTGACCTTGTTCTCGAACTCGTAGTGCGCGCCGTCCTCGCCGACGAACGGCTCCAGCGCGATGATCACCTTCGCGAACTGGCCGGAACCACCGGTCTGCTTCTTGTGCGTGAACTCGAGCTTCTCGACCCGCTTGGTGATCGTCTCGCGGTAGGCCACCTGCGGCTTGCCGACGTTCGCCTCGACCTTGAACTCGCGCTTCATACGGTCGACCAGGATGTCGAGGTGGAGCTCGCCCATACCGCCGATGACGGTCTGGCCGGTCTCGGCGTCCAGCTTGACCGAGAAGGTCGGGTCCTCTTCGGAGAGACGCTGGATCGCGGTGCCCAGCTTCTCCTGGTCGGACTTGGTCTTCGGCTCGATGGAGACCTCGATGACCGGGTCCGGGAAGGTCATGGACTCGAGCACGATCTGGTTCTGCGGGTCGCACAAGGTGTCACCGGTGGTGGTGTCCTTGAGGCCGATGACCGCGTAGATGTGGCCCGCCGAGGCCACGCCGACCGGGTTCTCCTTGTTGGAGTGCATCTGGAACAGCTTGCCCAGACGCTCCTTCTTGCCCTTGGTCGAGTTGATGACCTGGGCGCCGGAGTCGACCTTGCCGGAGTACACGCGGACGTAGGTCAGCTTGCCGAAGAAGGGGTGCACCGCGATCTTGAACGCCAGGGCCGCGAACGGCTCCTCGGCGCTCGGCTTGCGGGTGAGCAGCTGGTCTTCCTTGCCGGGGACATGGCCGGTGGTGGCCTCCACGTCCAGCGGCGAGGGCAGGTAGTCGATGACCGCGTCGAGCATGGGCTGCACGCCCTTGTTCTTGAACGCCGAGCCGCACAGCACCGGGTAGAGCTCGGAGGTCACCGTCAGCTTGCGGATGGCACCCTTGATCTCCTCGACGGTCAGCTCTTCGCCGCCGAAGAACTTCTCCAGCAGCGCTTCGTCCGACTCGGCGACGGTCTCGAGCAGCTCCTGGCGGTACTGCTCGGCCTTCTCCTTCAGGTCGTCCGGGATCTCGACGACCTCGTACTGCTCACCGAGCTTGGTCTCGCCGCGCCAGACCTTGGCGTTGTTCTCGACCAGGTCGACGATGCCCTCGAAGGTGTCCTCCGCGCCGATCGGCAGCTGGATGACCAGCGGCTTGGCGCCGAGGCGGTCCTTGATGGTCTGCACGGTGAAGTAGAAGTCCGCACCGAGCTTGTCCATCTTGTTGACGAAGCAGATCCGCGGCACGTCGTACTTGTCGGCCTGACGCCACACCTGCTCGGACTGCGGCTCGACGCCCTCCTTGCCGTCGAACACCGCGACGGCGCCGTCGAGCACGCGCAGCGACCGCTCGACCTCCACGGTGAAGTCGACGTGCCCGGGGGTGTCGATGATGTTGATCTGGTTGTCTTTCCAGAAGCACGTGGTAGCCGCGGAGGTGATGGTGATACCACGCTCCTGCTCCTGCTCCATCCAGTCCATCGTGGCGGCGCCGTCGTGGACCTCACCGATCTTGTAGGTGATGCCGGTGTAGAAGAGGATGCGTTCAGTTGTGGTCGTCTTGCCCGCGTCGATGTGGGCCATGATGCCGATGTTGCGGACCTTGTTCAGGTCGGTGAGCACGTCCTGTGCCACGGAAATCTTCCCCGCTCGTAGCTAGTTGGGATTATCGGGGACGACCCTGTGGTCGCCTCTATGTCAACGCCGGAAGCGGCCGGTGAGTGCCGCGCTCCGGCTGTGCCTCCCCGACCCAGACGACGGGCCGGGCAGACGTCACCAGCGGTAGTGCGCGAAGGCCCGGTTGGACTCGGCCATCTTGTGGGTGTCCTCGCGGCGCTTGACCGAGGCGCCGAGGCCGTTGCTGGCGTCGAGCAGTTCGTTGGCCAGACGCTCGACCATGGTCTTCTCCCGGCGCGCACGCGAGAAGTTGACCAGCCAGCGCAGGGCGAGGGTGTTGGCGCGGCCCGGACGGACCTCGACCGGAACCTGGTAGGTGGCGCCACCGACGCGGCGGGGCTTGACCTCCAGCGACGGCTTGACGTTGTCCAGCGCGCGCTTGAGGGTGACCACCGGATCGGTGCCGGTCTTCTCCCGCGCCTGCTCCAGCGCACCGTAGACGATGCGCTCGGCCGTGGACTTCTTGCCGTCCAGCAGGATCTTGTTGACCAGCTGAGTAACCAGCGGCGAACCGTAGACCGGGTCGTTGATCAGCGGACGCTTGGGTGCGGGGCCCTTGCGTGGCATATCAGCTCTTCTCCTTCTTGGCGCCGTAACGGCTGCGGGCCTGCTTGCGGTTCTTCACACCCTGGGTGTCGAGCGAGCCGCGAATGATCTTGTAGCGGACACCGGGGAGGTCCTTCACACGGCCGCCGCGCACGAGCACCATCGAGTGCTCCTGCAGGTTGTGACCCTCGCCCGGAATGTAGGCCGTGACCTCGACCGCGCTGGTCAGGCGAACACGCGCGACCTTGCGCAGCGCGGAGTTCGGCTTCTTCGGGGTCGTGGTGTACACGCGGGTGCACACGCCACGACGCTGCGGGCTCCCCTTGAGGGCCGCGGTCTTCGTCTTGGCGACCTTGTCGCGGCGACCCTTGCGGACCAGCTGGTTGATGGTTGGCATAGACCGGCTTTCCTTATTAGTTAACGCGGTGTGTGGACTTCATGTCTGTTTTGAGTTCGCGGCGTTCCCGGGGCCCTTGGTGGAGGCAAGCTTCCACTTCCGGGCCCGTCGTTCACGCCGCTGTCATCGAGCTTTCACTCGCACGTCCGGCCACGTTTCTCGCGTCCCGAGGTCGGGCGTGTCGCGCGCGGCGCGGAGCCCGGATTCCGGGCACGCTGGAGTCGTCGGCCGCTCTCGCTGGCCTACGGTCACGCACGAACTTGCCCGCATGCTTCCGGGCACAGCGGTCCACGATACCCGTGGCCGGGACACAGGGTCAAAGCGGGTCGGCCCGGCGCCGGTCTACCTGGCCAGGTTCAAGGTCATTTCCATCAGCTTCCCGGCCGCGTCGCACGGATCGGGGTGCGCCGAGCCCGGCCGGTAGTTGATCCACCAGCCGATGACGCCGTTGTCCGGCGCGCTCGCCGTCACCCCGCAGGAGTCCGGATCGTTCGGCCTGCGGATCTGCAGCGCGAGGGCGCTCTGCACGGTGATGTTGGTGGTGGTGTAGCCCAGCTTGTTGTTCGTCTGCTTCTCGTTGCTCAGCGTGCCGTTCTCGTACCAGTTGAGCGTCGCCATGCCGTTGCCGCCGGGCGCGCCGACCAGGTCCCACATGCAGACCGCTCCGAAGAACGACTCGCTGACCTGGATGCTCTCGCCGATGGCCTTCCCGATCTGCTCTTTGGAGAGGATCTCGCACTCCCGGAGCAACTTGTCCAGCTTGGTGTTGATCGACTGACTTCCGCCCACCGGATGCGCGGACCCGGACACCACGCGGCTGCAGCCGCCCACGGACAACGCCAGGGCCGCGGCCACGACGACGGCCGCGCCACGCCGGTACAGACCTCGTCGGACGTTCATGCTCTCCCCCTACTGCAATCGCTGCAGAGTCAGCTCGGCGAGGGCACGGCTGCGGTCGCACGGATTCCCGAGGTTATCGGAGAAGAACCCGAAGGACGTCGACCACTCGAAGAAGTCGTCGCCCAGCTGCACCGCCAGATCGCAGATCTGTCCGCCCGGATCCAAGGCTGCGAAACCGTCCCGGCCGGCCACCTTGATCGGATCGGGAGCGCGGCCGTTGACGGTCACCCACGCCCGCTCCCGCTCGATGGGGCTGCCCCGGTAGGAAGCGAATGTGATACTCGGAGAACCGATTCCCGCCGACTGCCAGTTGCATCCGACGGCGTTGCGGAACACTCCGGAGATCTGGCCGAGGCCACCGAGAGTGCGCACCTCGTCATCGGTCACGTGCCCGCACTCCCCGACGAACGGGCCCAGTGCCACCACCTTCGGCGCGGGACGCGACGGACCGGAGTCCTGCGACTGCTCGTCCGAACCGCAGGCCGTCAGCGCGAGCAGCAAGGCTGTCGCGATGACGACCGCCGACTTGATCCGCATGGGAAGAACTCTACCGATTCCGCGACGAGGTGACCGCCCGACGAAGGCGGCCGCGTGCGGCGCCTCACAAATTGCCGCGAGCCGCTTGTTCGCGTTCGATCGCCTGGAACAGCGCCTTGAAGTTCCCTTTGCCGAAGCCGAGAGAGCCATGGCGCTCGATCAACTCGAAGAAGACGGTGGGCCGGTCGGTGAGCGGCCTGGTGAAGATCTGCAACAAGTAGCCGTCCTCGTCCCGGTCGACCAGAATGCCGCGGCGCCGGAGTTCCTCGACCGGGACGCGGACCCGGCCGATGCGAGCCCGCAATTCCGGGTCTTCGTAGTAGGCGGCCGGAGTCTCCAGGAACTCGACGCCCTCCCTGCGTAAGGCGTCCACGCAGGCGAGGATGTCACCGGTGGCCAGCGCGATGTGCTGGACGCCGGGTCCGCGATAGAACTCCAGGTACTCATCGATCTGCGAGCGTTTCTTGCCCGCGGCGGGCTCGTTGAGCGGGAACTTCACCCGGTGGTTTCCATTGGCGACGACCTTGCTCATCAGCGCGGAGTACTCGGTGGCGATGTCGTCGCCGACGAACTCGGCCATGTTCGTGAAACCCATGACCCGCCGGTAGAACTCGACCCACTCATCCATCCGCCCGAGTTCCACATTGCCCACGACGTGGTCGATCGCCTGGAACAGGCGGTTGGGCGCGCCGTCGCGCCGCTGATAGTTGGAGCGGCGGGCGACATAGCCGGGCAGGTAGGGCCCACGGTAGCCGGAACGGTCGACCAACGTGTGCCTGGTCTCGCCATAGGTGGCCAGCGCCGCCGAACGGACAGTGCCGAAGTCGTCGGTGTCGTCGTGCGGCTCGACCAGGACGGTGGCGCCGTGTGCGCGCGCCCACGCCACGCAGCGGTCCACGTCGGGCACTTCGAGCGCGATGTCGACCACGCCGTCGCCGTGCCGATCGTGGTGGGCGACGAGTGGACTGTCCGGGTCCACCGCGCCGGTGATCACGAAGCGCGCCGCGCCGCTGCGCAGGACGAAAGCCTTGTGATCCCGATTGCCGGTCTCCGGGCCGGAGTAAGCCTCCAGCCGCATCCCGAAGGCGGATTCCAGGAAGTGCGCGGTCTGGGTGGCATTGCCGACCACCCAGACCAGGGCGTCCCACCCGATGACCGGGAACGGGTCACCGCTGTCGTCGTGGTCGACCAACCCCACGAGCGTGCGTAACTCGCCGTCGCTGGGAACGGCGGCGGGCCGGGCGTTCGGCAGGTGCTCGATGGTCATCTTCCAAGGAAATCGCCGGGTCAGCCGAGTAGGCAACAGCGTCGATTCTCGATAGGCAGTGTGGCGAATTCGGCTAGCAACCGGCACGTGATGCTGGACAATTTGAATAGCTTCGATGGGTCGGGCAGCGACCCGCCCCGGCGCTCGAACGGAGGCCGCCATGATGCGCACACCGGCGAAGCTCGACGAACTCGATCTCGCCATCCTCACCGCGATGCACGAGTACCAGAAAGCGGGCATTCTCGAACTGTCCAGGCGGACCAAAGTCGCCAGGGCAACGGTGCAATCCCGGATCTCGCGCATGGAGGAGTCCGGCGTGATCGCCTCCTACGACCCGCAGATCGATGTCACCGCGGCGGGGTTCGACGTGCAGGCGTTCGTCACGCTGGAGATCGCCCAGGGCGCGCTGGACACGGTGGCGGCCGAACTCGACGCCATCCCCGGCGTGCTGGAGGCTTACGCCACCACCGGCTCCGGCGACGTGCTGTGCCGGATCGGAGCGGACTCGCACGCCGGATTGCAGGCCGTTCTGCTGAGCATCGACCGGACCTCCTCCGTGGTGCGCTCGCACAGCGTCATCGTGCTGTCCACCGTGGTGTCGCGCCGGGCGCTGCCCCTGTTGCGCACGCTGAGCCCCACCGGAACCACCAAGGCCCCCGCATACCGCGCGGCCCGCGAGCCGTAGCGGAGTTCAGGGGCGCAGGTCGGCGTGCACGTCGAGGATTTCGACACTCCCCTGCTTGCCCGCCTCCAGGAAGGCGAGCAGAGCGTGCGCCTCCGCCTCCACCTCGGCGCGCTCGGCGTTCGTCCAGGTCCGGGTCGGACTGATGCGCAGCCGCGCGGACTCGGCGGTCACGAAGACCTTGTACAGACCGGAGAGGAACCCGTCGATCAGCACCGGGGAGACCTGAGCGGCGAAGGAGCGCAGCGGAGGGGCCGTGCCGTCGGGCACGATCCGCGTTCGGTCCTGGTGCGACAGCAGGGCGTTGTCGTACCAGCCGAGCAGCCGCACCGGAGCGGGCGCGTCCGGATCGGCCAATTCGGCGTCGGCCACGTCGTAGAGCGTGCGGCCGCGCTCGTCGGTGTAGGTGCGCACCCGATCCCCGAGTTGCGCCACCGCCCGCTTCATGCCGAGCAGCCTCGACCAGGTCTGCATGTCCATCGTGCTGGCCGGGCCGAAAGCACGCAGATAGCGGAAGAGCAACTCGGCCAAGGGATAGGTGGGATCCAGGGGTGCGCCGAGCCAGGGCTCGACCCGCGACCAGATCGGCCTGCTGTTGTCTTTCCACTTCCCGCGCGGCGGCGTCTGCAACACCGGCAGTTGATACAGCCAGGTCTGCAACACCGCGCCGGGGTCGCGGTCGGGATACAGCTCGGCGGCGCGGGCACGCAGGTCCGCGGCGGACATCGGCTCGTCGCCGAGCACCGCCTCGCCGTTGCTGCGCACCTCATCCGGATCCAATCCGACCATGGCGCCGTAGTTGAAGCCCTTGCGGAAGGGCGCTTTCTCCAGTTCCGGCTGCACGTGTGGTGCGATCCGCAACGCGTCCGGCGGGGTGACCATATGGATGGTCCCCCGCATCAGAGTGATCCGGACCAGGGAACGATCCTCCAGCGCGTCCGACACCGTCGCCGGATCGAAGGCCGCGACGCGGCTCCACAATCCGACGAACGGCGGCGGCGAATCCTGCGCCTGTAATCCGACGAGGTGCTCGCACATCTCGTGCACACTCAGCCGTGAGCGCTCGAGCAGATGCTGGCGAGCCAGCAGGGTCCGGTTCAGGACCCGATTGGACAATTTCATGACGCGGGCTTGTCGAGACGTCTCAGCGCAGCGTGACCACGACCTTGCCGGTGGCCGTCCGGTTCTCCAGCGAGGCGACGGCATCGGCGGCCTTGTCCAGCGGGTACAGCACCGGCTCCGGCGGCGCGATCTTGCCGGAAGCCAGCAGCGGCTCCACCTCGGCCCATTGCTCCTGCAGGTAGCCCGGGTGCGACATCACCCATTCGCCCCAGGCCGCGCCGGTCACCTCGACGTTCTTCAGCAGCAACCGGTTGACCTTGACGGTGGGGATCTCCCCCGCGGTGAAGCCGACGACAAGCAATCGGCCCGCCGAAGCGAGCGAACGAACGCTGTCGGTGAAACGGTCGCCGCCGACCGGGTCGAGCACGATGTCGACGCCGCGACCGCCGGTCAGTTCCTTCACCGCCGCGAGCCAGCCGTCGGTGAGCACCACGTCGGTGGCGCCGTTGGCGCGCGCGACCTCGGCCTTCTCCTCGGTGCTCACCACGGCGACCACCCGGCCCGCCCCGAGCGCGGCCGCCATCCGCAGCGTCGAGGTGCCGATGCCGCCCGCGGCGCCGTGCACCAGCACCGTCTCGCCCTCCGCCAGCCTGCCTCGCGTGCGCAGGCAGAAGTGCACGGTCAGGTCGTTGAACAGGATGCCGGCGCCCGCCTCCAGGGAGACGTTGTCGGGCAGCCGGAAGACCATCTGCGCGGGCGTGACGGCCGTCTCGGCCATGGCGTTGCCGAGCATGGTCAGCGCGACGACCCGGTCACCGGGGCGCACGTGCGCGCCCTCGGGAGCTTCCCGGACGATGCCCGCGACCTCGCCGCCGACGACGAACGGCAACTCCGGCTTCATCTGGTAGAGGCCGCGCGTCATGAGCACGTCCGGAAAGGCCACGCCCGCCGCGTGCACGTCGATCACGACGCCCCCCGGGTAGGACGCGGGCTCCGGAATCTCCACGATCCGAACCGCTTGCGGTCCTTCCAGCTTGTCGACCTGGGCTGCGCGCATGTGCTGACCTCTCTGTCCTCGCACCGGCACGATCCACGCCGGCGCCACACCGACAACATAACGGGCGCCGCCCGAGGACGCCCGGCCCGACACCCGATTTTGCTATGCTGGCCGCGACCTCGCGGTCGGGAGGGAAGGGGGATTAATGGTCGAGCAAAACCAGCCGCAAGCTGCGACGATGCAAGTCGATCCCACGGCGCTGCGCTCGTTCGCGCAGACGCTGCGCACGGAGGCGACGTCGGTCGCGGACCTCGGCGCCGGGGAGGACCTCGCCGCCGTCGTCGGGGCGCTGCCCGGCACCGATTTCGGCCCGGTGGCCCAGCGCGCGAACGACGCCGTGCACCGGTGCCTGGAGCGGATCGGGTCCCGGCTCACCACGATCGCGGACAACCTGCACAACGCGGCGGGCAATTACGAGCTGGCGGAGGACGACTTCGCGGCCGAGCTTCGCACCATCGGACTCCAGCTGCCATGACGCTCACCATCCCCGATGTCGAGAACTGGCAGCCGGAGCGCCTTTCGGCGGCGGGCGGGCTGGCCGAACGCATCTCGCAGGGGCTGGACACCGCGGTCGGCAAGGGCGCGGATGACACCAAAGCCCTGGCCGACGCGAAAAAGTGGTCCGGCACAGCGGGCGACGCCGCGAACGCCAGGATGCAGACCGAGAAGACCCGCGCGTCGGCCGTGAGCGCAGCTTTGCTCGAACTGAAGACCGCGCTCACCACCCAGGTGCAGAACCTCGCCGACGCCAAAGCCAAGGTGTTGAGCCTGCGGGACGACGCGCTGAACCAGACACCGCCCTTCGATGTCGCGCCCGACGGCACCGTGGGTGCCAAGACGCGAATCGACTACCTCCGCGCGCACGCGGACAAGGCCGACATCGACGGGCTGGTGTTCCAGGAAGCGCTGCAAGCGGCCTCTCGCACGTGGGAGCTGACCAACGCTCTCAAGACCGCCGAGGACGTGGCCGCCCAGGCCAGAACCCAGGTCGAGGGGGCGGCCGGGAAGTTGGAGGCGGCGTTCGCCGGGCTCGGCGAACCAAGCGCGAACGTACCCACGGCCCCCACGACGCCCGCCGCCACCGCACCGGCCGCGACCTCGGGCGCCCCGGTCGCCGCCCCTTCGTCGGACCGGCCGAGCCGGCTGATGTCCGGGCACAACGACTCCGGGTCGTCGTACGGCACATCGTCGGGCACGCCGTACCAAGGTGGGCCGAGTTCGTCCGCGCCGACCGGTCCGCTGCCCAGCGGTGACGTCGCGCGGTGGATCGCCGAGGCGAAGCAGAAGCTCATCGCGATGGGATACGACCCAGCGACCATCGACGAGCGTGCCATCGCGCTGATCATCCAGCACGAATCCGCGGGCAATCCGTACGCGGAGAACCGCTGGGACAGCAACTGGGTGGCCGGACATCCGTCGAAGGGGCTGATGCAGACCATCGACAGCACGTTCAACGCTTACAAGGCGCCCGGACACGACGACATCTGGAACCCGGTCGACAACATCATCGCCGGAGTGCGGTACTCGATCGACCGTTACGGGTCGCTGGGCAACGTGCCCGGTGTCGCCGCCGTGAACTCGGGCGGGGCATACCAGGGGTACTGAGCCGTTCACCGCGATGACCTGCGGCCGCCGAGCCGGCGCTCCCGCCGACCGACCGACTCGTCCCGGGATGCTGAACGCAAGACCCGATTGTTGCTGGCCCATGCCCCGGTGGGCGGACTATTAAGGAGGTACGGACGGCTCGACGCGAGGGTGTGACGTACGCCCCGTAAAGTCGTCACAACAGCACCGCATGAAGAAACGCGGCACACCGTGCAGCGCGAGGAGCACAAGTGTCACTCGATCAGCCACTCGCCCCGCTTCCCCAGGAGGGCATGGGCTTTGCTTCGGCGTGGCCCGTCCGGGCTGGCGATGTGGATCCCTACGACCGGTTGCGGTTCGATGCCGTCGCCCGCTACCTGCAAGATATCGCCTGGGAAAACCTGCATAAGACCTTCTTCCACCGAACCGACCCGAACTGGATCGTCCGCCGGACGGTCATCGAT
This sequence comes from Nocardia sp. CY15, assembly GCF_009829295.1. Lineage (NCBI taxonomy): Bacteria > Bacillati > Actinomycetota > Actinomycetes > Mycobacteriales > Nocardiaceae > Nocardia > Nocardia sp. CY15. Next base: position 17,479 of record NZ_VUOT01000037.1, on the reverse strand, counting down.
GTCATCCGGCCGATCCTGTGGCCCGACGAGGTGCGGCTGCTGCGCTGGTGCTCGGCGATGTCGACCCGGTGGACGAATATGCGCGTCCGGATCACCAGCGGAAACGGCGGCCTGATCGAGACCGAGGGTTTCTGGATCAATATCAGCGAGTCCACCGGCATGCCCGCGCGAATCAGCGACGAGGGCCTCGCCTATCTCGCGCGCACTTCCAGCGAACACCGCCTGCGGTGGCGGCCGTACCTGACCGACGCCACGCCGCCGGAGTCGGACACCGACCTGCCGTTCCCCGTGCGCGCCACCGATATCGACCAGTACAACCACGTCAACAACGCTTGTTACTGGCAGGCGGTGGAACAGTTCCTCGTCGAATATCCCAAGCTGCTCGCGGGCCCGCACCGCGCGGTGATCGAATACGTGGCGCCGGTGCTGGCACGCCAGCACGTGAGCGTGCGCAGCCGGTACGAGCCCGGTGACCGGACCGGGCAGCCGGTGCTACGGCTGTGGTTCGTGGTCGGCGGAACCACCACGACGGTGGTCCGCATCATGCCGCTGCCCGGCTCCCCCGCCACTGCGAATTTCTAGGCTCGCCCGCCTCTGGCGAGTCTTCAGGCCGTACTGGTGGGCGTCGTCAGACGGCGGCCCGGCCGGATCTCGGACGATCCGACCGGACGTCCGATCGTCAGCCGCGCGCGGCTTTGAGCAGGTCTTCGCGGGTGGTGAACTTGACCCGGGGGCGGCCTGCGGGCTTGCCCGCGGACTTCTCCGCCTGGTCGATCGCTCGCCAGCCCGCCCGGTCCACCAGATCGGCCTGACGTTCGGCCAGCAGCGCCCGCAACGCGGCGCGGTCGGCTTGCGGCGGCGCCAGTTTGCCCGCGGTGAAGTCGGCGAGCAGCAACTCCACCGTCTCCTCGGAGTCGATCCGGTTCGAACCGATGACCCCGCGTGGCCCCCGCTTGATCCACCCGCTGACATACACGCCGGTCAGCGGCATACCGTCGTCGCCGACGACCCGGCCGTGCTCGTTCGGCACGACGCCGCGCCGCTCGTCGAACGGCAGCTCGCCGACCCGCTCGCCGCGGTAGCCGATGGACCGCAGCACCAGCGATGCGTCGATGCTCTCGGTGCGTCCGGTCGCGCGCGCGACGAGCTGACCGCCCTCCTCGAACAGTTCGTTGTGCGCGATCTCGACCGACTCGACCCGCTCGGCGCCGGTGAGCGCGACGGGCGAGGTCAGGTAACGGAACACGATCCGCTTGTTCCCCTCCGCCCTGCGACCGCCGGCGTACTCCTTGGCCAGGGTGTACTTCAACGCCAGCGACGGCTCGATCTCCGGGTCGTCCACGATCGCCTGGCTGGCATGGTCCAGCGCCAGGTCGTCCTCGTCCACGACGACGTCGATGCCCTTCAGATGCGCGAGCGCGAGGAACTCCGGCGAGGTGTAGGCCGCCTGGAGCGGGCCGCGCCTGCCGAGCACGACGACTTCGCGAATATTGCTCTGCCGCAGTGCGTCCAGCGCGTGATCGGCGATGTCGGTCTTGGCGAGTTCGTCCGGGTCGACGGTCAGCACGCGCGCCACGTCCAGCGCGACGTTGCCGTTGCCGACGATCACGGCCCGTTCGCCGGACAGATCGAAGGTCCGGTCGGCGAAGTCGGGGTGGCCGTTGTACCAAGCGACGAACTCGGTGGCGGAATGGCTGCCCGGCAGATCCTCCCCCGGGATGCCCATCCTGCGGTCGCTCGAAGCGCCGACCGCGTAGATCACGGCGTGATGGTGGCGCTGCAGTTCCTCGTGCGAGATGTGCGTGCCGACTTCGACGTTGAGGTAGTACTGCAGCGTGTCGCGGCGGAAGGCGGACTCGAACATGCTCGAGACCGTCTTGGTGCCGGGGTGGTCGGGAGCCACGCCCGCCCGGACCAGGCCCCACGGCGTCGGCAGCCGGTCGAACATCTCGATCTCCACGTCGGCCCTGCGCAGCAGCTCGTCGGCCGCGTAGCAGGCCGCGGGCCCCGCGCCGACGATCGCGACGCGCAGGGTGCCCAGCTCCTTCGGCGGACGCGAGGGCGTGACGATCGGATCGAAGTTCGATTCCAGTGGATGCCGTTGGAAGTAGGCGGCATTGATGTCGCGGAATCGCGCCAGCGAAGCGGTCAGGTCGTCCTCGGAGAAGATGGCCTCCACCGGGCACGCGTCGACACAGGCTCCGCAGTCGATACAGGTGTCGGGGTCGATGTAGAGCATCTCGGTCGTCGCGAACTCCGGCTGGTCCGGGGTGGGACGGATGCAGTCGACCGGGCACTCGGAGACGCAGCTGGCGTCGTTGCAACAACGCTGCGTGATTACGTAGGCCATATTGTGCTGATCCTCGAAGAAGTACGTGGGCCGTGGCCACCCATGGGGTTGTGGTGGACAGATGAGCGGCGTCCGTCACGTCCACCGCGAGGATCGCCCGCAGCCGCCCGTGATGTGATGCCGCTTTCAGTTTGCCTCGAGTGTGGTCGAGACCTCTCGCCTGGAGGCCTTACCGTATCTCCATGGCGCGGACTCTGATCCTCATGCGGCACGGCAAATCGGCGTATCCGGAGGGCGTCGACGACCAAGAGCGACCGCTCGCGCCGCGCGGCGTGCGCGAAGCCGGGCTGGCGGGTCGATGGTTGCGTGAGACCCAGCCGCCGATCGACGCCGTGCGCTGTTCCACCGCCGTCAGGACCAGACAGACGTTGGCCGCAACGGGTGTCACCGCGCCGGTCGTCTTCGAAGCCGGGATCTACGAGGCCACGCCGGAGACTCTGATCGAGCTGGTCCGGCTCGGCGACGACGACGTGGCGACGCTGCTGGTGATCGGGCACGCTCCCGGCATGCCGTGGACGGCTTGGGAATTGGCGAGCAATCGCGACGCGCCTCCCGCCGTCGAACTCAGCCGCAAGTTCCCGACCTCGGCGCTCGCCGTGCTGCGCTTCGACCGCCCTTGGACGGATGTCGACCCGGGAACCGGGGAACTGGCGCATTTCCACATTCCGCGCTGACCACGCGGTGAGGAACGCGCGGTCAGCGCAGAAATTTGCCGCCGACCACGACGACCGCACCGAGGACGAGCAGTAACGCGAACGCGGCCAGACCACCGAACAACCACCACACCACACCGAGCGCGACGGCGAACGGCGCGATCGCGACGGCGGCGATCACGGGGCTTTCCTTGACCGTCGCCCAGGCTGAACGAGCCCTGATCCGGTCTATGTCCTTTCCAGGCATGTTCCCAGCGTAGGCCGGAATCCGGGACTTTGTCGGCGCAGGGTGGAATGCTCGGCGGATGGATTGGAAAATCGAGCTCGTCGCCATCCCGGTAACCGATGTCGACCGCGCCAAGGACTTCTACACCAAGATCGGTTTCCAGGCCGATCACGACCACAGGGTCGATGAGAACATGCGCTTCGTGCAGCTGACCCCACCCGGCTCCGGTTGTTCCATCTGCCTCGGCGAGGGCATCACCGAGGCAGCGCCCGGCAGCGTGCAGGGCATGCAGATGGTGGTCTCCAGCGCCGAGGACGCCTATCAGCAGCTGATCGCCGCCGGTGTGGACGCCACTCCGGTCCAGGACCTCGGCTGGGGCCTGTTCACCTTCTTCGCCGATCCGGACGGCAACAAATGGGCGGTCCAGCAGCTGCCCACCTACGACAGCTGACGGACGATCCCTCCGCCCCGAATCCCCGACCGCGCAGCGCTGGGGTGCCGGGGCTGGAAAACCGACACACCTCTTGCTTGGAGTGCACTCCAGGTGACTAGCGTCGTCGTTGTTCAACGGGAAGGGCGAGTGCAGTGAGCGAGCGTCGGCGAGTGGACCGAGAACACAGCGCGTCGTCGCGCACGACGGAGCCGAGCGACGGCGAGGTGCGGTCGTGAGCGAGACGGCATCGCACACGAGTGTGAGCGAGGACAGGGAGCAGCCGCGGTATTCGATCGGCGAGGTGTCCGAGCGCTCGGGGCTGAGCCGGGACACGCTGCGCTGGTACGAGCGGATCGGGCTGATGGACTACATCGGCCGGGACCACACCGGCAAGCGGCGGTTCAGCGATCGGGATCTGGAGTGGCTGGCGCTGATCGGGCGGCTGCGCACGACCGGCATGTCGGTGGCGGACATGGTGCGCTACGCCGAGCTGGTACGGGCCGGAGACGTCACGCTCCCGCAGCGGCTGGAGATGTTCCGGGACACCCGCGCCGAAGTGCTCGCCAAGATCGATGAACTTCGTCAGACCCTGGCCGTGCTGGACTACAAGATCACCCTGTACGAGGGCAAACTCGAGCACGTCCCGCAGGCCACGGTCACCGCGCACGACAGCGAAGGGATCACGCTATGACGACGGCCGACAGGCTTCCCACCACTACGCTGGGCCCCGGCGGCATCCCGGTGGGGACGCAGGGCCTGGGTTGCATGGGCATGAGCGAGTTCTACGGGCCCAGCGATCTCACCGAGTCCCGAGCGACCCTGGATCGCGCGCTGGAGCTGGGTGTCACGCTGTTCGATACCGCCGATGTGTACGGCTTCGGCCACAACGAGGAATTCCTGAGCGATTTCGTGAACGCCGAGCGCGACCGGGTGGTGCTCGCCACCAAGTTCGGCATCGTCCGCAAGCCCGAGGATCCGTCCTACCGGGGCTTCGACAACTCCCCCGCCTACATCCGCGGCGCGGTGGAGGCCAGCCTGCGCAGGCTCCGCATCGACACCATCGATCTGTATTACATGCATCGCAAGGATCCCGGCGTGCCGATCGAGGACACCGTCGGGGCGATGGCCGAATTGGTGCGGGCGGGCAAGGTACGGGCCCTGGGTCTGTCCGAGGTGACCGGAGCCGAACTGCGTGCGGCGCACGCCGTGCATCCGATCGCCGCCGTGCAGTCGGAGTGGTCGCTGTTCTCCCGGGACGTGGAGCGCACGGTGGTGCCTGCGGCCGCGGAGCTGGGCGTGGCGTTCGTGCCGTACTCACCGCTGGGTCGCGGTTTGCTCACCGGATCGTTCACCGGTTCCACCGACGCGCGGGATTTCCGGTCCTCCATGCCCCGCTTCTCCGGCGAGAACGCGGCACGCAACGCCGAGCTGCTCGGCCCGCTGCGGGATATCGCCGAAGCCCGCGGCATCACGTTGGCGCAGGTGGCGCTGGCGTGGGTGCACGCGCAGGCGAAGGTGCGCGATCTCGCGGTGGTCCCGATCCCCGGCACCCGCAGCCGGACCAGGCTCGCGGCGAACGTCGCGGCCGCGACCATCGCGCTGACCCCCGACGAGCTGGCGACGCTGGAGCCGATCGCGAGCCGCGTGGCCGGGAACCGGTACGCGGACATGTCGTTCACCTCGGCAGGCCGGGAATAGCACTCGAGATAGGAGACGCCCATGTCGACGTTGACGCTCAACGTCCGCTTCACCGCCAAGCCCGGTCGCGGAGCTGAACTGAAGGATCTGCTGCAGGGGGTGATCGAACCGACGCTGGCGGAGGAAGGCTGCCTCGGTTACGAGCTCTACCTGCATCCCACCGACCCGAGCCGGATGGTGCTGCTGGAGGAGTGGACCGACGCGGACGCCCTGGCGGCGCACTTCCAGACGCCGCACCTGAAGGCTCTGGCCGCCGCGTTGCAGGACGTCCTGGTCGAACCGTTCCAACTGCGGCGGTTCGCCGAGATCACCTGAGGGTGCGGCGGCGGCCGGGTACGGTGTGCGCCGACCGCCGCCGGAGCGCGGGCCGCGAGCGGCGACACGAGCCGCTGGGGGTGATCCGGCACGAACCGCTCACCGGACCGAAGTCCGCTTCTTCGCCGGCCCGGTCGGCGCCGTTCACCGGCGAGGACTAACATCCCACGAATATGAAGCCCGATGAGCCCCGCGATCGCGTCTGGATCGACAAGCAGACGCCGGCCGCGTTCCGCGCGCTCAACAGCGTCGCGAGCCAGGTCAGGGCCGCCGGGGCGGCGGTGGGGCTGGACCGCCGGATCATCGAACTGATCAATCTGCGCGTCTCCCAGCTCAACGGCTGCGCGTATTGCCTCGACGTGCACTACCGGGCCGCGCTGGCCGCCGGGGCCACCGAGCAGGAGATCGCGGTGCTGCCCGGCTGGCGGCGTGGGGGCACGTACACCCCGTTCGAGCAGGCCGTGCTCGCGATCGCGGAAGTCACGGCGACGCTTCCGGACGAGAACGTCATCGAGCGTGCGTACGCTTCCGCCCGCCGGTATCTGACGGATGATCAGCTGTCCGTCGTCATCTGGGTGGCCACCACCATCGGCGCGTTCAACCGGGTCTCGATTCTCAGCGGGCATCCGGTACGCGCACGGAAGGAGAAGGGAACCATGAGCGAATCGGCTTCGGAGTCCAAGGTCGTCCGCAACGACGAACGGCACCGCTACGAGGTATTCCACGGCGAAGAGCTGGCGGGCTTCGCCGACTACGAGGAACGCGGCGACGAGACGGTGTTCACGCACACCGAGATCGACGGCGCGTTCTCCGGCAAAGGGCTCGGCTCCGTCCTGGCGAAGAACGCCATCGAAGACGTCGTCGAGCGCGAGCGCGTGATCCGGCCGCTGTGCCCGTTCATCAAGGCGTACCTGGACAAGCACCCGCAGTACGACGCGCACGTGATCGGCAAAGGCGTCACCCGGTGAGCGACCTGGACCCACGCCCGGCCGAGACGCTCTGCGAACCCGCGCCGGGGCCCGGTCCGGTCGCGGAGCGTTATCCGGCCCGGGAGGTGCCGCTCGGCGGCGTGCGCGGCGTCTTCGTCGAACGCGTGCTACCGCAGCGCGACCTGCCGACCGTCGGCGCGTGGTGCTTCCTGGACCGCTTCGGCTCACCGACGGTCACCAACACCGGTGCGCCGCCGGACATCGATCCGCACCCGCACATCGGCCTGCAAACGGTGACCTGGCCGTTCGAGGGACGCATCCGGCATCGCGACTCGGTCGGCTCGGACGTGGAGATCGAACCCGGTCAGCTGAACCTGATGACCTCAGGGCGCGGTATCGCCCATTCCGAATACGCCGTGCCCGGCGCGCACGCCGGGCACGGTTTGCAGCTGTGGATCGCCCTGCCGGGTGACCGCACCGGCATCGCCCCGCACTTCGAGCAGCACCGGGAACTGCCGGTCGTCGAGGCGCCCGGCCTCCGGGCGATCGTGCTGATCGGCTCGCTGGCCGGGGCGACCTCGCCCGCGATCGCCTACACACCGATCGTCGGCGCCGACGTGCGGCTCGAGCCGGGATCCGATGTGACTTTGCCGCTGCACCCTCGTTTCGAGCACGCGGTGCTGGCCATCGAGGGCGATGTCACGGTCGCGGACGCCGAACTCTCGCCGGGGCCGCTGCTGTATCTCGGCACCGAGCGCGACGAACTCCGGCTGCGCAGTGCCGGTGGCGCCCACTTCGCGTTGATCGGCGGCGAGCCGTTCGGCGAGGAGCTGGTGATGTGGTGGAACTTCGTCGGCCGCAGTCACGAGGACATCGTCGGCGCCCGGGCCGATTGGGAGAATCACGACGTCACCCGATTCGCCGACATCGCCGGGCATACGCCGCGGCAGCGCATACCCGCACCGCCGCTGCCCGGACTGCATCTGAAGCCTCGCAAGCGCCGGATCGGCCCGGCCCGGGGCTGATCGCGCACGGTGCGATCAGCCCGCTCACCGAGGCAGCGAGCGCGTTTAGGCCTGGCCGCGCGCGAGCAGGGCATCCAGCGCGCGGTAGCTCTCGTTGAGCCCGGTCTCCATGCCGGACTGCAGCATCCCGTCGCGCTCCTGCGGCGTGTGGAACTGACTGTCGGTGACCACCTTGGTGCGGCCGTCGCCGAGATCGAGGAAGCTGACGCTGTCGATCGCCACGTGGGCGGGCATGCCGTCCCATTCGAAGGAATACACGATGCGCTCCTGCGGGGTGACCTCGCGGAAACGGCCCTCGAAGCCATCGGTTCCCTCGTCGGAGTGCTCGACGAAGCGCCAGTGCCCGCCCGGACGGAACTCCCAGCGCTCGATGTCCAGCCGGTTGCCGCGCCCCCACCACTGGGAGAGCAGTTCGATCCGGCTGTAGGCCTCCCACACGCGTTCACGCGGGGCGTCGAAGATCCGCTCGATGTGGATCGTGCGGTCGGTGTCGGTCGTGACGACGGCGTCGTTCGTGGTTGTGCTCATCGGTCCTGCTCCGTTCGCTCGAGGAATTCGCCGAGACGGTCCAGTCGCGCTTCCACCATCCGCCGGTAGCCCTGCATCCAGGCCACTTCGCGGTCGAAGACGTTCTCACCGAGGCGGCAGTACCGCACCCGGCCGCGTTTCTCCGTGACCACCATGCCCGCGGCCTCCAGCAGGTGGATGTGCTTCTTGACGCCGGTGAGCGTCATCTCGAAGCGCTCCGCCAACTCGCTCACGGTCGCGGGCCCACGGCCGAGGCGTTCCAGGATCCCACGCCGGGTGGGATCCGCGAGCGCCCCGAAGGAGGCATCCAGAAAGTCATACTGAACCATCTAGTTCAGTGTTTCTCCTGCCGGCGCGGACGTCAAGAGGGAATGCGCGCTTTTCCGCACAGCCGGAAACGGCGCCTCGAATGCCCGGTCATCGGCGACCCGGCCGGGCAGCGCGAAAAACTCTGTGACTCAACCCCTTCTGATCGGGTCCACCGAGCGGTATCTTTTCGGACGAACCGGACACGGGGGCGGCACATGGAAAGAGCACGATGAAGATCTCTCGCTTCACCGCGACGACAATGGCCGCGCTGGCGGCCACCGCGATCACCACGAGCGCCGCGCACGCGCAGCCCGCGCCCGACGACGCGCCACTCGACCTGCACGGATCGTTCCATCAGATCGCCTACGAGGTCGCCGCCACCGAGGACCGGCGCGCAGCCGTGGCGACCATCCAGGACGGCACGTTCGCCTCGGTTCACGACGGCCGGATCGTGACGGTCTCCGACCGCGACGGCGAGGTGGTGGCCGCGCTGCCGATGACGCTGCGCATCGGCGAGCACCGCGTGGCCCTGCGCCCCGTGCTCGAGGACGCGGGCCGCCGGCTCACCGTCGCACCGATCGCGATGGCCGAAACACCGGTGCGCGACGTCGCCGCCCAGGAGCGCTTCTACGCCGAGGCCGAGAAGGCCATGCCGAGCATCCTCGCGGGCGCGGGCATCGGCGCCGCCATCGGTTTCGTCGTCGGATTCCCGCTCGGGCTGTTCGTGTTGGACTTCATCACCGTGCCCGCCGCCGCGGTCGCGGGCGCCGCGATCGGCGCGCTGGCCGGATATGTCGTCGGCGGCGGGCAGCCCGCGGTCGACGCGGCGCTCGAATACGTGACCGCCCCCTAGTGGGGCTGGTCGGCGGACGCCAGCCGCTGGGTGCCGATCACCCGCAGCAGGTCCAGCTTCTCGGCCGCGTCCGTCCAGGGTGAGAACCTGAACCGGAATCTCGAACTGGTCCGCGCGCTGGACGAGATCGCGGCGCGCAAGGACGCCTCGGTGGCGCAACTGGCCATCGCCTGGGTGCTGACTCGTGGAGCGGACATCGTGCCGGTCATCGGCACGCGCCGACGCCGGCGCTGGGCGGAAGCCGTGAACGCTCTCGATATCTCGCTCACCGAGGAGGAGCTGTCCACAATCGAGGCGGCGGTCCCCGCCGACCGGGTCGCGGGCGAACGCTACGCCACCGCGCAGATGGCGATGCTCGACAGCGAGCGGTGAGGTCGGCCGGAGCGCGGATGCCCCAGCCGCGCTCCGGAGGAGCCGAGGCCGGTCCGGCGGATCGCACCGACGATTCGGACCGGCCCCTCGCTGTGTCCCGAGTTCGAAGACCCGACACCAGGTGCGCCTCGGCAACGGTGCGATTCGAATGCCATAGGCTAGAGCTGCGCTAGTGCGAGCAGGTACCCGCCAGGCGATCAGGCCCTGCGGGGACGGAGCACGGCGGTGAATAACGCTGTGGCCACGGTCTTTCCGGTGTCGTCGGTGATGTCTACCGGCACGTCGAGTTCCAGCGGCACTTGGGCCTCGATGTCCGCTCGCATCTTCGCGAGGGTCTCCGCGGAGAACGCGGAAGTAGCGCGGAACGGTCCCGCATCCCCCTTCGCACGGGCTTTGTACTCGATCCGCACGTCCTTGGCGACGATGAACGTATCCCCCATCAGGTCCACGATCCCCGACACCGAAGCCCCCATGGCGGCGGTCTCCGCCATCCCGAACAACACCGCGGCATGCAGATCTCCGTTGTGGTTCAGATGCTCCGCTCGCGGCACCATCGACACCACATTCCGCCCCGCCGCGAACTCTTCCCACTCGACCCCCGCGTACTGGATGAACCCCAGCTTCCGGAAGCCCGCCACCACCAGATCCCCCACCGCCGCGCCGTCCACCGCCACCTCCCGGACCCGAAAACTGCAACCTGTTCTAATTTTCTACTCGGTGCCGCGTCAGTTGTCCACTGGAATACAGTCGCCGACGAAGTCGGACTCTCCACCCGCTGATCGCTAGGTAATGTGTTCGCTGCACAAGGAGGGGAGTCTCGAACCATGGATGGTGTCAGCGCGCGTGCGCTCGAAATCAAGCAGATCAACGAGCAACTCGCGGCAGTGCGCGGCTCGGCCCGGTCCGCGGACGGCAGCGTCTTCGTCGAAACCGACGTCAACGGCCGCATCACCGATCTCTACCTCGCCGATTACGCGATGGAGAACGGCCCCGATCGTCTGGCCGCACTGATCACCGATCGTCATCGCACAGCGTTGGACAACGCCAACGCGGAAGCGAGGCGAATCTTCGAAGCGCCTGCGGACGACTCGCCGAAGCGGGACGACTTCGCGGCGAGTCGGCCTGCACTGGAGTGGACGCCGTCCCATCTCAGACGCGACGACACGTATCAGAACAATCAGTGGCGAGAGCCGCACGACCGAGATCGGTGGCGCTGATGTTCGACGTCGACCCTGCCAAGATGCGCGAGATGGCGAAGGACGTACGGACGAATGCGGACGCACTGGCGGGCAAGGCACCGATCGCGCTGGACAGCCGCAAACAGGTGCGGCCGCAGATGATTCACTCCAACTTCGCCACCAAGATCGAAGAGGTCTTGGAGGCGATGGACACGGTAATCGACTACCACGCACGCCGGCTCCGCGAATGCTGCGACGAAATCGATAGACAGGCGGCCGCCTATGAGAACGTCGATCAACACCGCGCGGCAGATCTGAACGGGGCCGGGCGATGAGTGTCGATCTGCTGACGATCACCGATGTGCTCTCCTGGAACCTCCAGTATGCGAGGGAAACCGCGACGAAGGTACTCACGGCGGCACAGGGCGTCGATCAGGAGGCCATCGCTGCGGAGAACAAGATCGGCCGCTCCCAGGACTACTTCGACAGCGAGGCCGGAGACGCAGCACGCGTTCGCGGCCGCACGGATCGCGACGAAAGCATCAGCACCGCAGATGTACTCGAAGAGATGAGCAAGATGATCAGCGCGCTGAGCGATGACATCGACGCCAACATCAGAACCATTCGAGAGAAGAAGAAGGAAGCCGAGGATTCCCGCTGGAACCTGTTCGTGCAGGAAGACGGCGAGGTGTTATCCCACGACTCCAACTGGGAGACAGCCGAGAAGTACTTCCCTTTCGGTGGTCCCGCCGTTGCCGCGAAAGAGTTGGCCATCACTCTGCTGAGCAGTGCCATACAGGGTGCGCTACGAAATATCCAGCGTGACGATCAAGAGGGCGCCGAGAACTTCGTCCGCTTGGTCGAGAAGCTGCCCGACGCGGTGAAGCAAGGCGTCGCTCTGATGCCGAACGATCCCAAGCTCGCGAAGATACTCACCGACTATCAAACGGATGTGTCGGAAGGGGAGCCCCAGCTGTGGCCGCTCGGAACAGAACTGGAAGCAATTCGACTGATCAAACCCGACTTCAATCCGTCGCTCATGACATCCGAAGAGATCGATGCGATGAAGAAGCTGCTCCTGAGCAGTCCCATGGGCCCCGCGCACGTCATAGAACATACGCAGCTCACGGAAACCGCCAGGGATACCGCGAAAGAAGTCTTCCCGGCCTCGGTTGACGACGGCAAAGGTGACGCCTTCCGACACGCGTATTGGAACGCGTTGATGACTCAGCAGTACGGCGAGGACTGGACGAAAGAGTTCGCGACGGCACACGAGAAGAGCGGGGGAAACACTCCACAGCGTGAGGCGATGGATCTGTACAACAACGAGCTCGGCCGCAAAGTCGCGCTCGCCCATCCCGATGCGTCGCCGGACGAGTTGAAGGAACTGATCCGGAACGAGATCGACAACGGCAACGCGATCGTCATCGAGAACAAGAACCCCGACGGTACGACGAGGCCGGCCCAAATAACGTGGAGCAATGCGGTCGCCGAAGCCCAAACCGGACCCCCGCCCGGCGTCGGAGTCCCGCTACCAGGAAAGAAGTGACAGCCGATGATCAAAGCCCGGAGCACTATTCCGATTCTGATCGCGATGGTGACCACATCGGTCGTCACGGGTTGCGGATTGCCCCCTGAGCGAAACAGCCCCGATTCAAAAGTGAACTGTCACAACGTATATACGATGTCGACGAACGTCGACAACCTCGGTTCGACCAGCGCGTTCACCCGGGAGGCGATGAAAGCGGCAACGGGTACCGAACCCGTTACCCTGGCCGACATCGCGCGCACCGCGGGTTGGAGCGATGGCTGGGACCGCATGGTCGACGTGCCGCAGAACATCACGGCGGAAGAACTCAACAGGCGAGCGAACACCCCAGGCAACTGCTGGAAAAGTCTTCCCAGACCCTACAACAGCGACGGAGACGGCCCACCTAATGGCTTGTACCTCTTCCTGAAGGATGACAAGGCCGTCCAGTCAGTGGGCTGGTACTACGGCCACGACCAAGCCTTCGATCTCCGAGGACAGGATGCGATCTACCCGACCACCCTGCTGACCCCCTGGGCCGGTCAACTCCGCCCCGCCTCCTGACTCGCCACGCGGTGCCCCCGCCCGTGCTCGGCCGATCGGCGGATCGCCTGGACTACAACCATCCCTGCGCGCTCGGTGGATGCGCCGGAAGCCGGAGGAATCCGGCTTGCCGTTCGCAGGCGAGACAGCGCAATCTTTACCCGCATGACACCGACATCGGCTGACGAATAACAAACGGCCCCCGCTCCAGAAAGGAGCGGGGGCCGAATGTCTTACGGCTGACCGGATCAGCGGTAGTCGCTGAAGCCGTAGTCGTCCAGCGGGACAGCCGCGCCGGTGGTCTGACCGAAGCTGTCCGGGCTGTAGTAGGTGTCGTCGTAGGACGGCACCGCGTACGCGGCGGCACGGGCTTCCTCGGTCGGCTGCACCTGGATGTTGCGGTAGCGGTTGATACCGGTACCGGCCGGGATCAGCTTACCGATGATCACGTTCTCCTTGAGACCGATGAGCTTGTCGGAGCGGCAGTTGATCGCCGCGTCCGTCAGGACTCGGGTGGTCTCCTGGAAGGACGCCGCCGACAGCCACGAATCGGTGGCCAGCGACGCCTTGGTGATACCCATCAGCACCGGGCGACCCGCCGCGGGCTCGTTGCCCTCGGCGACGACGCGACGGTTGGCGGCCTCGAACTCGGCACGCTCGGTGAGCGAGCCGGGCAGGAACTCCGTCGCACCCGAGTCGATGATGGTCACGCGACGCAGCATCTGGCGCACGATCACCTCGATGTGCTTGTCGTGGATCGACACACCCTGCGAGCGGTAGACCTCCTGGACCTCGTGGACCAGGTGGACCTGCACCTGACGGGGGCCCATGATGCGCAGCACCTCGTGCGGATCCGCCGCGCCTTCCAGCAACTGCTGGCCGACCTCGACGTGGTCACCGTCCGAGAGCAGACGCTCGGTGCCGTCGTCGTGCTTGAACACACGCAGACGCTGCCGCTTCGAGAGCTTGTCGTAGACAACCTCTTCGCCACCGTCATCCGGGATGATGGTGATCTTGTAGAAGCGATCGTCGTCCTCCAGCCGCACGCGACCGGAGACCTCGGCGATGGGCGCCTTGCCCTTGGGCACGCGCGCCTCGAACAGCTCCTGCACGCGGGGCAGACCGCCGGTGATGTCGTCACCCGCGACACCACCCTGGTGGAAGGTACGCATGGTCAACTGGGTACCGGGCTCACCGATGGACTGCGCGGCGACGATACCGACGGCCTCACCGATGTCGACCAGCTTGCCGGTCGCCATCGAGCGGCCGTAGCAGGTCGCGCACACGCCGGTGCCGGTGGTGCAGGTCAGCACGGAGCGGACCTTCACCTCGGTGATACCGGCCTCCAGCAGCGCCTCCAGCGCCGGATCACCGAGGTCGGCGCCCTTCGCCACGATGACGTTGCCCTGCGCGTCGAGCGCGTCGGCCGCGAGGGTGCGCGCGTAGGTGGAGGTCTCCACGTGCGCGTCGCGGATGATCGAGCCGTCGAGCTGCTTCTCCGCGATCGGCACCACGATGCCGCGCTCGGTGCCACAGTCGTGCTCGCGCACGATGACGTCCTGCGAGACGTCCACCAGACGACGGGTCAGGTAACCCGAGTCGGCGGTGCGCAGCGCGGTGTCGGCCAGACCCTTACGAGCGCCGTGGGTGTTGATGAAGTACTCCAGAACCGTCAGGCCCTCACGGAAGGAGGACTTGATCGGCCGCGGGATGAACTCACCCTTCGGGTTCGTCACCAGGCCCTTCATACCGGCGAGGGTACGGGTCTGGGTGAAGTTACCCGTGGCGCCCGAGTCGACGATCGTGATGATCGGGTTGTCGGCCGGGTAGTGCGCGCGCAGCGCCTTACCGACCTCCTCGGTCGCCTCCTGCCAGATCTTGACCAGGGCGTTGTTGCGCTCCTGGTGATCGAGCGCACCACGCTGGTACTTCTTCTCGATCTGATCCGACTGCGCCTCGTAGCGCTCCATGATCTCGGCCTTCTCCGGCGGCACGAGCACGTCGGACATCGAGACCGTCACGCCCGAACGCGTGGCCCAGTAGAAGCCTGCGTCCTTGAGCTTGTCGACGGTCTGCGCGACCACGATCATCGGGTAGCGCTCGGCGAGATCGTTGATGATCGTCGCCTGACGCTTCTTCGGCATCTGCTCGTTGATGAACGCGTAGTCCGCGGGCAGCAACTCGTTGAACAGCACCCGGCCCAGCGTGGTCTCGGTGGTCCACGCGTCGCCGCGACGCCAGCCCTCCGGGAACAGCTGCGCTTCGACGTCCTTCGGCGGACGCTGGTCGGTCAGCCGGACCTTGATCAGCGAACGCACGGTGAGCTCACCGCGGTCCACCGCCATCTGCGCCTCGGCGGGCGAGGAGTACACGCCCTGCTCCGGACCGTCCTTGGTGGCCGGTTGGTAGGAGCCCTTCGCGCCCTCTTCCAGACGGGTCAGGTAGTACAGGCCGGTCACCATGTCCAGACGCGGCATGGCCAGCGGCCGGCCCGACGCGGGCGACAGGATGTTGTTCGACGACAGCATCAGGATGCGCGCCTCGGCCTGCGCCTCCGCCGACAGCGGCAGGTGCACGGCCATCTGGTCACCGTCGAAGTCGGCGTTGAACGCCTCACAGACCAGCGGGTGCAGCTGGATGGCCTTGCCTTCCACCAGCTGCGGCTCGAAGGCCTGGATACCGAGGCGGTGCAGGGTGGGCGCGCGGTTGAGCAGCACGGGGTGTTCGGCGATGACCTCTTCGAGGACGTCCCACACCTGCGGCCGCTGCCGCTCCACCATCCGCTTGGCCGACTTGATGTTCTGCGCGTGGTTCAGGTCGACCAGGCGCTTCATCACGAACGGCTTGAACAGCTCCAGCGCCATCAGCTTGGGCAGACCGCACTGGTGCAGCTTCAGCTGCGGACCGACGACGATGACCGAACGGCCCGAGTAGTCGACGCGCTTACCGAGCAGGTTCTGCCGGAAGCGGCCCTGCTTGCCCTTGAGCAGGTCCGACAGCGACTTGAGCGGACGGTTGCCCGGTCCGGTGACCGGACGGCCGCGGCGGCCGTTGTCGAACAGGGCGTCGACGGACTCCTGCAGCATCCGCTTCTCGTTGTTGACGATGATCTCGGGCGCGCCGAGGTCGATCAGTCGCTTGAGGCGGTTGTTGCGGTTGATCACGCGACGGTACAGGTCGTTCAGGTCGGAGGTGGCGAAGCGGCCACCGTCGAGCTGAACCATCGGGCGCAGCTCCGGCGGGATCACCGGAACGGCGTCGAGCACCATGCCCATCGGCGAGTTGCCGTTGGACTGGAAGGCCGCGACGACCTTGAGCCGCTTGAGCGCGCGCAGCTTCTTCTGGCCCTTG
The DNA here is from genome assembly GCF_009829295.1 of Nocardia sp. CY15. Lineage (NCBI taxonomy): Bacteria > Bacillati > Actinomycetota > Actinomycetes > Mycobacteriales > Nocardiaceae > Nocardia > Nocardia sp. CY15. The sequence continues at coordinate 1,188 of NZ_VUOT01000037.1, read as the reverse complement.
CCGGTGCGGATGGTCTCGCGCAGCGACTCGGCCTCGGCCTCGATGTCGAAGCTCTCCATCAGCTTCTGGATGGACTCCGCGCCCATCGCGCCGGTGAAGTACTCGCCGTAGCGGTCGACCAGCTCGCGGTAGAGCACCTCGTCGACGATGAGCTGCTTGGGCGCCAGCTTGGTGAAGGTGTTCCAGATCTCCTCGAGCCGGTCCAGCTCACGCTGGGCGCGGTCGCGCAGCTGGCGCATCTCCCGCTCGCCGCCGTCCTTGACCTTGCGGCGGACGTCGGACTTGGCGCCTTCGGCCTCCAGCTCGGCCAGGTCGGCCTCGAGCTTCTGGGCACGGGCCTCGAGGTCGGCGTCACGCTGGTCTGCGACCGCCTTCTTCTCGACCTCCATCTCGGCCTCGAGCGTGGACAGCTCGTTGTGCCGCAGCTCCTCGTCGACAGCCACGATGACGTAGGCGGCGAAGTAGATGATCTTCTCGAGATCCTTCGGCGCCAGGTCGAGCAGGTAGCCCAGGCGCGAGGGCACGCCCTTGAAGTACCAGATGTGGGTGACCGGAGCGGCCAGCTCGATGTGGCCCATACGCTCGCGGCGCACCTTGGCGCGAGTCACCTCGACGCCACAGCGCTCACAGATGATGCCCTTGAAGCGGACGCGCTTGTACTTGCCGCAGTAGCACTCCCAGTCCCGGGTGGGACCGAAGATCTTCTCGCAGAACAGGCCGTCCTTTTCCGGCTTGAGCGTGCGGTAGTTGATGGTCTCCGGCTTCTTCACCTCGCCGTAGGACCACTGACGGATGTCGTCGGCGGTGGCGAGGCCGATCCGGAGTTCATCGAAGAAGTTGACGTCTAGCACGTAACTTCCTTTCCCCTGTGCGGGTCGAATTCGAGCAAAAGTTCACTAGTGGGGTAATCCACGGTGGGAGGCCGGATGCCGCCGTGGCGGCATCCGGCCGGCCGCCTAGTTCGCCAGATCGTCGACGGTGGCCGCTTCGTTCCTCGACAGGTTGATGCCGAGGTTGGCCGCCGCGCGCTCCAAGTCCTCGTCGTCGCCGTCGCGCATCTCGATCGCGGCGCCGTCGGACGACAGCACCTCCACGTTCAAGCACAGCGACTGCAGTTCCTTGAGCAAGACCTTGAACGACTCCGGAATGCCCGGCTCCGGAATGTTCTCGCCCTTGACGATCGCCTCG
>NZ_VUOT01000036.1:0-58330 GCF_009829295.1 Nocardia sp. CY15 | reverse complement strand
CATCCCCTCCGAGCGATGCAACCGGCGGATCTCCGCCCAGTCCTCCACGTTCAGCACCTCATGATCGTTCACGGGTGGGTCAACATTCACCCGGAACCAGAGGGTCAGTATTCAGCCGGACGCGACACCGGAAACTTCTCGGACTGATCACGGGTGCTGGCACCCGCCCGACGGTGAGTGACTGGATTCGAAGGTACGAAGCGAGATCCGCCAGGTCCACGAACTTGCGCAGACTTGCGTGGTTTCCCCTAACAGGGTGCATATGCCGCAAGAGTGGCGGATCATGAGGTGTGCTGCGCAAGCATGCACAAATATTCAGGGAGGGACTTGATGATGAACTTACGATTCCTCGGCAAAGGTGGCTCTGATAAGACTGGTTGCCCATCGTTGTATGCCACTGCTCAGGGAAGTTATCTCGTTCAGGGATGGCAGACCGGCGAGCCTGAGACAGTGGAGATTCCGCACCTGTTGACCGGCTTCGCTGAGCCGGACACCTTCATCGGCGCGACGATGACGGACACGGGTAGGGGGACGTTCAGGTTGACCGGCCGCCCCATCACTGATCATGAAACGTTGAGCCAGTTGGTGCTGGAGGACAACGAAACAGCCATCGAAGTGCCGAAGGCTGAAAGGAACTACTACGGTGGAATTTCGCTCGGATGATCGTTGGCTGGAGCTATTCGAGAGCGCCCAGCGTTCAGCGTTCCACCTGGAGGTCCGGGATTCCTACGCCGAGCCCGAGGAGTCTGCACCGCTACGGCGGTTCCTCGCAGGCGAACCGGAGCCGCCGGACGGCTACGACAAGAACGACTGGATCGAACTCATAGAAGCACTGGCCGATCGCGGGGTCACGATGAGCCGTATCCGCGTGGTAACCGAGCCCCTTTCCGGCTATCAACGGTGGTTGTTGTCCGTGGCTGGAAGTAGCGTGAGCGCCGGCGAGGACATTCGTTACATTCCCAGGCATCTCGCGGGAGAGACTCCTCTCGATGACTGGTGGTTGTTCGATGACGAACTGGTGGCGTTCAACCTCGTCGACGCCGCAGGCAAGCCGGTCGGCGCGGCAGTGACCAACGATCCCGGCGTCGCGGCATACTGCCGAGTCGTCAGGCAAAGGCTCTGGGATCGGGCCATCCCGTACACCGAGTTCGCCGCTTCGGTCAGCATCCAGCGGTGACCGATTCTGTTCAAGACGCGAGGGAAGCTCTCGGCCAGAGGCTTCGGGAAATCCGGCGTGATGCCGGTATCACCGGCCGAGAGCTTGCCTCCCGCGAAGGTTGGCACGAGTCGAAGGTTTCCCGCATCGAGCACGGGAAGAACACGCCTTCGACTGACGATATCCGCGCTTACTGCAACCACTGCCGGGCGCACGACCAGCTGCCCGACCTGCTTGCCACGCTGCACAACATCGACGCCGCATATCTCGAGTACCGGCGGTTGCTCAGCGCGGGCGTCAAGCGCGGACAGCAGTTGTATGCCAAGCTCGAAGCGGAAGCAAAGCTGATTCGCACGTACGATCCGCAGATCATTCCAGGCCTGCTGCAAACCGCCGAGTACGCCGAGGCCAAGCTGCGCAGTGTCATCGAGTTCTATCACTTGCCCAACGACATCGACGCTGGCGTGTCCAAACGCATCGAACGGCAGCAAGTCCTGTACCGCAGAGATCACCGGTTCCACTTCGTCATCAGTGAGCGATCCCTCTACACAACCGTTGGCGACGACGATGTGATGCGCGGCCAACTCGATCGACTGCACTCGATTATCGGCATGCCGCGAGTCACGTTGGGGATCGTGCCGCTGACAGCTGAGGCCAAGGTGGTCTTGGAGAATTTCACCATGTTCGACAATCGGATGGTCAAAGTCGAAGGGCACACGGCAGAGTTGACCATCAAGCAGCCGAGGGAAGTCGCACTGTATGGGCGCGCATTCGACGTCTTGTCCAATCAGTCCGTGACCGGCAAACAGGCGCGCGATCTGATCACCGCAGCCCATGAACGACGTACGGGAGCTGTCTGAGCGGGTAGCGAGACAATGACGACCAGCAAGATCAGGAGGACGTTCTAAGGTGCTCTACCTTCAGCATGAGCCGCCGAACTGGTCCGCCCTGTTCCGCGATTGCAAGGCCGAAGCATTCCACCTCGAGGTTCGGGATGCTTACGCCGTGCCGACCGAGTCGGACCGGTTTCGCCGATTTCTGGCCGGAGAGCCCGCATTGTCGGACGAGCACAAGAATCGTTGGAACGATCTCATCCGGGAGACGACCGGCCGGGGTGTGACCGTCAGCCGCGTGCGTGTGGTCACGGTCCCTCACACCGATTATCACCGGTGGTTGTTGTCGGTGACCGATACGAATACAGCGGCAGGTGAGGACATCCGGTACCTGCCGCGGCATCTCGCCGGAGAAGTCTCCCCGGATGACTGGTGGCTCATCGACAACGAGCGCGTTGTCTACAACCTTGTGAACGAACAAGGGAAGCCAGCAGGTCTGGCTATCACCACTGACCCACGCATCGTCGGCCACGCCCGGAGCGTGAAAGAACGACTGTGGGAGCTTGCTACCCCTTACGCGGAGTACGTCAGCCAGTGAGCACTGTCCACGGTGGAGGACTGTTGCCTCGACTCGACCAGCTACAATCTATGTTCGAGTATCTGCCCGAATAAACTGCGGGTCGTGAATCCCTACACGATTTTCGCCGATATCGTCGCCGGGCGAGCGCCGTCGAGCAAGGTCTACGAGGACGACGATGTGCTGGCGTTCATGGACATTCGGCCGATGACGCCGGGGCATCTGCTGGTGGTGCCGAAGGTGGCGGCGCGCAGTCTCGCCGAGCTCGATCCGGTCGTCGGGGGGAAGCTGTTCCAGGTGGGACAGCGGTTGGCGGCGGCGTTGCGGGCCAGCGAGGTGGCGTGCGACGGAGTCAATTTCTTCCTGGCGGACGGGGTGACGGCCGGGCAGGAGGTCTTTCACGTGCATCTGCACGTCATACCGCGCACCCCGGGCGACGGGTTCGGTTTGCGCGGGCGGCCGACCAGTCCTCGGCGGCCCGATCTGGACTATCTCGCCGCCTCGATTCGGGGTGCACTGGACTGAGCTGATCGATGGGCCTGCGGTACCGTCCTGGCCCCGGCCATCCCTCGGGGTCGGCTCATCCTCCGGCAGGAAGTCACCGATCGGCGTGCTGGCCGAGCAGGGTACGCAGAATCGGCTCGGCGTGTACCCAGAGCAGTGCGCCGCCTACATCCGCGACCACGTGGCGGCGTGCACCGGGTATCCGGGTGGACAAGAATGCGCCGCGATCCGGGGAGTGGCTGGTATCCAGTTCGCCGTACCAGATGTCCACCGGCACCGCGATCTTCTCGAGGTCGAACGGCCAGCGGCGCATCGCGAGCAGGGTGTCGTGCACGTATCCCCCGGGCCCTGGCGCGAACGCTTCGGCCAGCGCACAGCGATAGGACGCCGCGAACGCGGCGCTTCGATAGACCGCGACATCGGACGGCGCACTCGCGGCGATCACCATATCCCACATCGCGTCCGCGTCGAACGCCGCGAGATGACGTGCGGCGGCCTCCGGGGCGTGCGCGGCACCGTGTACGAGAGCTCGCACTCCCTCGGGCAGCGCGTCTGCGAATTCGGGGGCGGCGAGCTCGTCCGCGGCGGAGACCAGGGACACCGCCCCGGCCACGCCGGCCACCGCGCACGCGAGCGCGAACGGCGCACCTTGCGAGTTACCTACGACCGCTGGTCTGCCCAGCCCGCGGCGCGCGGACAGCTCGCGGATATCGTCGGCGAACGAGGCGAATGTTCGGTCCGGAGCAGGTGTCGAAGCGCCCAACCCGGGGCGGTCGACGGAGACCAGGCGCACCCCGAGCCCGTCGACGGAGTCGGCGCCGAAGCCGAGCCGACGACTCGTCGCCGCTCCCGGGCACAGCAGCACCGGAGTGCCGTCCGGCGGACCCCATTCGGCCCAGCCCAGCGCCCGTCCGTCCGTGAGGCGTGTGGTCCCGATCCGGTCGGGATCGCGAATCGACACTGACACGCCGATCATCCTGGCGCGCACCGGCCGCGGCCGCAGCTGATTTTCGCTGCTTCCCGGAGCGACGAGTCAGTCGCGCACCAATTCGGCCGCCGACCAGTGGGGATAGTCGCTGTAGCCCTCGGCGGTGCGGCCGTACAGGAGTTCTTCGCGAATGGGCGCAAGCGGGAGGTCGTAGCGGATGCGGTGCACCAGATCGGGATTGGCGATGAACGCCCTGCCGAAGGAGACCAGGTCGGCCAGACCCGCGCGCAGCACCTGTTCGGCGCCCGCCGCCGTGGTGGGCTCGCGGTTCTCGCCGATGTTCGCCATGAGCGTGCCGTGCCAGAGCGGCCGCAAGTCGCGCAGCGCCGGGTAGCGGTCGTTGTCGGTGAGGTGCAGGTAGGCCAGACCGCGCCCATCGAGTTCGGCGACGAGCGCCCGATAGAGCGGGGCCGGGTCGGCTTCGTACATGTTGAACTGCGGGTTGCCCGGCGAGAGCCGGACAGCTGTGCGCTCGGCGCCGATCGCCTCGGTCACCGCGTCCACCACCGCGAGGGGCAACCGCATGCGGTTGGCGATCGATCCGCCGTACTCGTCGTCACGCAAATTGGTGTTGTCGGCGAGGAACTGGTGCAGGAAATAGCTATTGGCCCCGTGGATCTCGACCCCGTCGAAGCCCGCGGCCATGGCGTTGCGCGCCGCGGCGGCATAGTGCCGTACGGCGGCCTCGATACCGGCGCGATCGAGCGCGGCGGGCGTGATGGGATCGGCCTTGCCGCCGTCGATCAGGTGCACCCGATCGTCGTCCAGCACCGCCGACGGTCCGGCGGGCCAGGACCCATCGATCCGCGCCAGCGGGTGGCCCTTGCGTCCGCCGTGCATGAGCTGCGCGAAGATCCGGCCGCCGCGCGCGTGCACCGCCTCGGTGACGCGCCGCCACGCCGAAACGTGCGCGGGCGTCTGCAATCCGGGCACCCAGGCCTCGCTCTGTCCGGTGGAGTGCGGCCAGATGCCCTCGGTGACGATGAGCCCGGCCGTCGCGCGCTGGGCGTAGTAGTCGACGACATCGCCGGTCGGCGATCCGTCGGGCAGCGAGCGCAACCGCGTCATCGGAGACATGACGATCCGGTTGGGCAGGTCGAGCGGAGGGTTGCGGTATTCGGTCAACAGCAGCATGGCTGTACCGTAAAACCTGACATTGATGTTAGGTCAAGGAGCGAATGTGCGGATCGGTGAACTGGCCGAGCGGACCGGTGTGAGCGTCCGGTCGCTGCGGTACTACGAAACCAAAGGTTTGCTGGCCTCGGAGCGGACCTCCGGGGGGCAGCGGGAGTATCCCGAGGCGGCGGTCGATCGGGTCCGTCGCATCCAGGAGATGTTCGCCGCCGGCCTGCACAGCGACACGATCGGCGAACTGCTGCCGTGCATCCACGACGTCGACGGCACCCCCAATGCCCGAGCGACGCCGTTCCTGGTGGAAAGGCTGACCGAGGAACGCGCCAGGATCGATCAGGCGATGTGCGATCTACGCCGGACCAGCGACGTGCTCGACGGCATCATCCGAGCGGCGGGCGCGGGCGCCTCCGAACAGTAGGGTGGACGCCATGGCTCTCGACAGCGGAACGATCTCCGAACCCGGTAGCGGCGCGGTGGCGCCGCCGGTCGCCAAGACGGTGCCCACCGAGCGGGTCCATCACGGCGACGTCTTCGTCGACGAGTACGAATGGCTGCGGGAGAAGGAGAACCCCGACGTCATCGCCTATCTGGAGGCGGAGAACGCCTACACCGAGGCACAGACCGAGCATCTGAGCACGTTGCGCGAGCGAATCTTCGACGAGATCAAAGCGCGCACGCAGGAGACCGACCTCTCGGTGCCGACCCGACTGGGCGACTACTGGTACTACTCGCGCAGCTTCGAGGGCAAGCAGTACGGCGTGCACTGCCGGTGCCCGATCGCCGCGGGCGCCGAGGGCATCGACGCGTGGACGCCGCCGCGGTTGGAGGCCGAGACCGAGGTCCCGGGCGAAGAGGTGCTGCTGGACAGCAACGAGCTGGCCGAAGGGCACGATTTCTTCGCGCTCGGCGCGTTCTCGATCAGTCACGACGGCGATCTGCTCGCCTACTCGGTCGACAACGTGGGCGACGAACGGTACGTGCTGCGTTTCAAGGACCTGCGCACCGGTGAACTGCTCGGCGACGAGATCGAGGGCACCGCGCCGGGCGCGACCTGGTCGCTGGACGGTAGCCACGTCTTCTATCAGACCGTCGACGAGTCGTGGCGGCCGGACACGGTGTGGCGGCACCGGCTCGGCAGCACCGATCCCGACGTCAAGGTGTTCCACGAGCCCGACGAGCGCTATTGGGTGAGCATCGGCGCCAGCCGGTCGGAGAAATACCTCATGATCTGGGTCGGCTCCAAGATCACCAGCGAGGGCTGGGTGCTGGAATCCGACGACCCCGAGGGCGAGTTCCGGGTACTGCTGCCGCGCCGCGAGGGTGTCGAGTACTCGGCCGAGCACGCGGTGATCGGCGGGGCGGACCGGTTCCTGATCCTGCACAACGACGTGGTGGATGGCGTCAAGGCGGAGAACTTCGTGCTCGCCGAAGCGCCGGTCGACGACCCGTCGAACCTGACGCAGCTGATCGGGCACCGCGACGACGTGCGACTCGAGGACATCGACGCGTTCCGCGACCACCTCGTGCTCAGCTACCGGCGCGAGGCGCTCACTCGGATCGCGGTGTGGCCGCTGACCGACTCCGGCTACGGCGAGCGGCGCGAACTCGACATCGACCTGGAACTCTTCGCGGTCGGCGTCGGATCCAACCCGGAGTGGGACCAGCCGACCCTGCGCATCGGGCTGACCTCGTTCATCACGCCGATGCAGGTATTCGACTACGTTCCGGCCACCGGCGAGCTGCTGTTGCGCAAGGAACAGCCCGTGCTCGGCGGCTACGACGCGAACGACTACGAACAGCACCGGGACTGGGCGGTCGCCGAGGACGGCACGCGGATCCCCATCTCGCTGGTGCGGAAGAAGACGACGGCCGTCGACGGCCCGCAGCCGTTGCTGCTCTACGGCTACGGCTCCTACGAGGCGAGCATCGATCCGGCGTTCTCGGTCGCCCGGCTGTCGTTGCTGGATCGCGGCATGGTCTTCGCGGTCGCGCACGTGCGCGGCGGCGGCGAGATGGGCAGGCTCTGGTACGAGCACGGCAAGACGCTCACCAAGAAGAACACCTTCACCGACTTCGTCGCCGCCGCGCGGCGCCTCATCGAGACCGGGGTCACCGCCGCCGACCGGATGATCGCCGACGGCGGCAGCGCGGGCGGCTTGCTGGTCGGCGCGGTCGCCAACCTGGCCCCCGAGCTGTTCGCGGGCATCCTCGCCAACGTCCCGTTCGTCGACCCGCTCACCTCCATCCTCGACCCGTCGCTTCCGCTGACCGTGATCGAGTGGGACGAGTGGGGCAACCCGCTGACGGACAAGGACGTCTACGAGTACATGAAGTCCTACTCGCCCTATGAGAACGTCGAGGCCAGGGACTACCCGGCGATCCTGGCCATCACCAGCCTGAACGACACCCGCGTGTTGTACGTCGAGCCCGCGAAGTGGATCGCCAAGCTGCGCGCCACCGCGACCGGAGACGCGCCGCTGCTGCTGAAGACGGAGATGAGCGCGGGCCACGGCGGGGTGAGCGGGCGCTACGAGAAGTGGCGGGAAGTGGCCTTCGAGCACGCCTGGGTACTCGACACGGTCGGTCTCGCCGACGCGTAGTCCCACCGTCCGGCCGCCCGCGCGAACCGGCGGCCGGACGGTAGCGGCGCGCCGTCAGCGGGGTGAGCGCTCGATACACCCGTGACGGAGTGTTCGCCGCCCCGTCATGCCGCCTGCACGTCGAGGACATGTGCGGCTGGCACCGTAAGTTCATGAACGCTGAGCTGATCGTATCGATTTCCGGGATCAGGGACACCACCCGGGACACAGCGATGGGATTCGCCGAGGAGATGGATCGGCGCGGCGTACCTCTCTCGCTGCTGGTCGCCCCGCGGTTGAAGGGCAAGTACCGGCTGCTCGACGACCCGGCGACGCAGGCCTGGCTGCGCGGGCGGCGGGCGCGCGGCGACGCCATCGTGCTGCACGGCTACGACCAGGCGGCCACCAAGCGGCGGCGCGCCGAGTTCGCCGCGCTGCCCCGGCACGAAGCGCGGTTGCGGTTGACCGCCGCGGATCGGGTGCTCGAACAGGTCGACCTGCGCACCCGCCTGTTCGCGGCCCCGCGCTGGGATGCTTCGGCGGGCGCGCTGGACGCGCTGCCGGAAGTCGGTTTCCGGTTGGCGCTCGGCTCGACCGCGATCATCGACCTGGAGCGCAATATGGCGCAGAAGTCCAGGGTGTACGGCATCGGCGAAGGCTTCCGCGCGGAGCCGTGGTGGTGCCGCGCCCTGATCATGGGCGCCTCGCGCACCGCCCGCCGCGGCGGTGTGCTGCGGCTTGCCGTGTCCGCCGTCCAGTTGGCGCGATCCGGCCCGCGCCAGGCCATGCTCGACGCCGTCGACCTCGCGCTGTTCCACGGCGCGGTCGGCGCCACCTACCGGTGGGAATCCTTCCCGGCCCTGCGCGCCGCATGACTGACGTCGCGGGCGGCGATGCGCCGGCGCCGTCGCCCGCGGCCGGTCGGGACCGCGCTCGCGCGACCGATCGGCGCCGCCGCCCGCGAATGGCGTAGCCGGGCGGCGGCGCTGTCCTGATCAGGACGGCGCGATTTCCGTCTCCGGCACGGCGGGCGTGGCGTTATGCGTGAATCCGCCTGCCTCCTCGTGCGTGAGCGAAGTCGAGAACGGTCGCCGCCGTAGTTGTCCGATGCACCGGTCGAGATCGGCGATCAGCAGGTCGGCCATGTCGATGGTGAAGCCGTGGCGCAGGACCGCGCGCATCACCGTCTCGCCGTCCCGCTCCGAGGGCAGCGGATAGGCCGCGATCAGCCAGCCTCTGGAACGCAGCCGGTCGGACAGGTCGTAGAGGTTGAAGCCGGGATCGCCGGTCAGCCGCCAGCACACCGCGGTGATGCCGCGCTGCGGGTCGCCGTCGTGGATCAGTTCGAAGACCCCGAGCCCGCGCAGCCCCGCGGCCAAGTGCTGCGCCACCCGGTAGATCGCGGCCTGCACCCTGGCGTAACCGGCACGGCCCAAGCGGATGAATTCGTAGTACTGGGTGATCGCCTGTCCGCCCGGGCGGGAGAAGTTCAAGTTGAAGGTGGCCATGCTGCCGCCGAGGTAGTCCACGTCGAAGATCAACTCCTCCGGCAGGTCGCCTGCCTCCCGCCAGATCGCCCAGCCCGCGCCGAGCGGAGCCAGCCCGGTCTTGTGCCCGGAGGCGTTGATCGACTTCACCCTGGGCAACCGGAAGTCCCAGATGAGGTCCGGGGCGGCGAACGGGGCGAGAAAGCCGCCGCTGGCCGCGTCCACGTGGATCGGAATGTCCCAGCCGCGCTCGCGCTCCAGCGTGTCCAGCGCCGCGCTGACCCCGGCGACGTCTTCGAACAGACCGGTGTAGGTCTGGCCGAAGGTGGGCACGACCATCATGGTGTTCGCGTCGCAATGTTCCGCGACATCGTCGGGGTGCATGGTGAGCCGGTCCCCGCGCAGCGGAATCCGGCGGATCTCCACGTCGAAGTAGCGCGCGAATTTCTCCCAGCAAACCTGGACAGGCCCGCAGACGAAATTGGGTGTGCCGGTGCCGCCACGCTTGCGCCAGCGGAATTTGGCCGCGAGTCCGCCGAGCATGGCCGCCTCGCTGGACCCGATGGTCGAGGTGCCGTGCGTGGTGGCCGGGTCCGGCGCGTGCCACAGGTCCGCGACCATCCGCATGGCGCGGCGCTCCAGCTCGGCCGTCTGCGGGTACTCGTCCTTGTCGACGATGTTCTTGTCCAGGCATTCGGACATCAGCCTGCGGGCCTGGTCGTCCACCCAGGTGGTGCAGAAGGTGGCCAGGTTCATCCTGGAGACGCCGTCGAGCATCAGCTCGTCGTGCACGATTTCGTAAGCGACCTGCGGAAACATCTCGTGCGCCGGGAATCCGGATCGCGGCGCGGATCGGCTCAACCCCGGTAGGGCGAACAGATCATCGGCTCCTTCGGACATGAGTACGGCCTCCCGATTCGACAGGTGTGCGGGTATGCCTCGTCTCTCCTGGAGGATGCCACTCGATTGCCGGCATCCTCCCCGCCCACCTTGACACACGGCGACCGACTTCTGGACGCACTTCGTACTCGCCTGGGAATCGCCCCGGATCACAGGCCGCGCCCGGACACCCGACTCGTTGCACGACCTCCTGTTCCAGGGCGGGAGATAAGGTTGGGGAATGACGGAGGATGTGCGTGTCGCGGCGCTGCGCGGTGCGGTGGCAGGCTTGATGGAGCAGGCGAAAACCGATCTGGCGCAACTTGTCTCGTTCAAGTCGGTAGCCGATCCGCGGCAGTTCCCTCCCGAGGAGTGCGATCGTGCGGCGCAGTGGGTGGCCGACGCGTTCGCCGCCGCGGGGCTCACCACGGTCGGCCTGCACGAAACGCCGGACGGCACCAAGGCAGTCGTCGCCTCACGGGCCGCTCCCGAGGGCGCGCCGACGGTGTTGCTCTACTGTCACTACGACGTCCAGCCGCCGATGGACGAGGCCGCGTGGCGTACCTCGCCGTGGGAGCTGACGGAGCGCGACGGCCGCTGGTACGGGCGCGGCAGCGCGGATTGCAAGGGCAACATCGTCATGCACCTGACGGCTTTGCGTGCGCTCGGCCCGGACCTGCCGCTGGGTGTCACCGTGGTCGCGGAGGGCTCCGAGGAGCAGAGCACCGGGGGACTGGAGCGGTTCGTCGAAGCCCACCCGGACCTGCTGCGCGCGGACGCGATCGTGATCGGCGACTGCGGTAATTTCGCCGCGGGCCTGCCGACGCTGACCGAGACGCTGCGCGGTGGCGTGAACGTCGTGGTCACCGTCGAAACGCTCGCGAGCCCTTTGCATTCCGGCATGTTCGGCGGCCCGGCCCCCGACGCGCTGGCCGCGCTGATCCAGCTGCTGGCCTCGCTGCGCGACGAGCGAGGCAACACCACGATCGACGGCTTGGCCAACGATCAGGTTTGGCCGGGCGTGCGGTACCCGCGCGAGCAGTTCCACGCCGACGCGGGCGTCCTGCGCGATGTCGAACTCATCGGTGACGGCGACGTCGCCGATCTGCTCTGGGCGCGACCGGCGCTGACGGTGCTGGGCATCGACGCGCCGCCGGTGGTGGGATCCGCGGCCGCGATTCCGCCGATCGCGCGGGCCCGCCTGAATCTGCGGATTCCGCCGGGCACCGATCCGGATCAGGCGCACCGGGCTCTCGTGGCGCATCTGCAGGCGCATACGCCGTGGCGCGCCCAGCTGACCGTGGAACTGGAAGGCATCGCCGCGCCGTTCCGGTCTCCCGCCGGGGGACCGGCGCGCGCGGCGATGGAGGCGGCGCTGGCCGCATCCTATGGACGCGCGCCGACCACCCAGGGGCAGGGCGGCTCGATCCCGCTGTGCAACGTCTTCGCCGCCACCTACCCGGACGCGGAGATCATGCTGCTCGGAGTCGAAGAACCGAAATCTCTGATCCACGCGCCCAATGAGAGCGTCGATCCCGAGGAGATCGAGCACATGGCGCTGGCCGAAGCGCTGTTCCTCGCGACCTATACCGGCTAGACCTACAGCTCGGTGGCGTCCTCCGGTGCGAGCACCCGGAATTCGGTCCCCTCGGGCGCCATCTCGTTCAGCCGGCCGAAGTAGATGCCCTGTGCCTCGGGCCGGATGATGCCGAAGTGGATGGGCAGCGCTACCCGCGGCGCGACGGCGCGCAGGTAATCGACGGCCTCGCTGATCCGCATCCACGGTGCGACCGCCGGAGCGGCCAGCACGCCGACCGGGACCGGCGGCACCCACAGCGAATCACCGGGGTGTACCAGCTGCGCCGGGTCGGCCGGGGTGCCCAGCAGGAAGACCGTGTTGTCGATCACGGGAATCTCCGGGTGGATGACGGCGTGCCTGCCGCCGCCGCCGGTGATCTGGAGACCGTCGAGCGTCAGGATGTTGCCCGCGCGCACCGGTTCCCACGGCTCGCCGCGCTGCTGGGCGGTCTGCGGATCCGACAGCAACCGTGCGCCGGGGTTCGCCTCGATCAGCGCCTCGATCCGGTCCGGGTCGATGTGGTCGGGATGCTGATGGGTGACCGCGATCGCGTCCAGGCCGGTGAGGCCCTCGAAGCCGTGCGAGAAGGTGCCCGGGTCGAACAGGATCTTCTTGCCGTGCAGCTCGACGAGGAGGCAGGAATGACCGAAGTGGGCTATGCGCATGCCGTCATGCTATCCACGCCCGGTGTGTTCTCCGTGACATCGCCGATGTCTTGGCCGACCCCGCGGATGCCGTGCCCGACCTGCACAACTACGCTGCTGAGGTAACCCCCCAACCACATGAGGAGCAACGCGTGGCACGAGTCGTGGTCGAGGTGATGCCGAAGGCCGAAATCCTGGATCCGCAGGGGCAGGCCATCGTCGGCGCACTCCCGCGCCTGGGATTCGAGGGCGTCTCGGACGTTCGGCAGGGCAAGCGATTCGAACTCGACGTCGACGACAGCGTCGATGACGCGGCGCTCGAGCAGATCGCCGAATCGCTGCTGTGCAACACGGTGATCGAGGAGTGGAAGGTGGTCCGCGTTTCATGACCGCGCGCATCGGGGTCATCACGTTTCCCGGCACGCTCGACGACGTCGACGCGGCCCGGGCGGTGCGCCTGGCCGGCGCCGAGGCGGTCAGCCTGTGGCACGCCGACGCCGACCTGAAGGGCGTCGACGCGGTGATCGTGCCCGGCGGCTTCTCCTACGGCGACTACCTGCGTGCCGGCGCCATCGCCCGGTTCGCCCCGGTGATGGGCGAAGTCGTGCGCGCGGCGGGCGCCGGACTGCCGGTGCTGGGTATCTGCAACGGTTTCCAGGTGCTGTGCGAGGCCGGGTTGCTGCCCGGCGCGCTGACCCGCAACGAGGGCCTGCACTTCATCTGCCGCGACGAGTGGCTCACCGTGGATTCGGTGTCCACCGTGTGGACCTCCCGCTTCGAGCCGGGCGCTCAGATCCTCATCCCGCTCAAGTCCGGTGAGGGGCGCTACCAGGCGTCGGAGGCCGTGCTGGACCAACTCGAAGGCGAGGGCAGGGTCGTCTTCCGCTACTCGAGCGACAACCCGAACGGCTCGCAGCGCGGCATCGCGGGCATCGCCTCGGCCAACGGTCGCGTCGTCGGCTTGATGCCGCACCCGGAGCACGCCACCGAGCCGCTGACCGGACCCAGCGACGACGGCCTGGGCCTGTTCCTCTCCGTGCTGGACACCCTGGTCGCTGTGTGATCCGGCCGCCGGGCCACGAACGGACGACGCTCGGTCTCGGCGTTTGTCGACTTCAGCTGATGCGGTCGATGATGTCGAAGTCGACGCCTTTCGCGCGGGCGATATATCCGCGTTGAATCGCCTGGTTGCCGCGGAAACCCCGCACCCCGGCGGGGGTTTCGAGGAACAGGCCGTGATCGAGGGCATCGAGTATCTCGGGCACTTCCAATGATCCGACCGCCCGTGCGAGCGCGCCCAGCGTGTGGATGGCTTCGTAGGTGGCGTTGCTGAAGCTGGTCAGCGCGGGGGCGAACGCGCCGTGGCGCGCGGTGTAGCGGGTCATCCGGTCGCGTCCGTCGGGCGTGCGGTCGTCGAGGAAGAAGCTGGACGCCACGAAGAAGTCGCGGTTGGCCTCGGGGCCCGCCGCCAGCAGCACGTTCTCGTCGGCGGCCGGGCTGACCCGCAGCTGACTCGCGGCGCGGCCGGTGGCCGCGTACTGCCGGTTGAAGCGGGCGACGTCGGCGCCGACCATCAGGATCACCACCGCGTCGGCCAGGTCGAGTGCTGGATGATCGAGGAAGCCGGAGAAACTCGGCGACCCCAGCGGCACGAACTGTTCCAGCACGATCGCCGCCGGATCGGACAGGCTCGCGCGGATCGCGGCGGCGGAACGGCGCGGCCAGATGTAGTCGTTGCCGATGACGGCCCAGCGCCGCACGCCGTACTCGCGTTCGAGCCAGTGCACGGCGGCCACGGTCTGCCCGGCCGGGTGCTCGCCGAGCATCAGCACGCCTGGCAGTTCGTCGGTCAGGCCCTCATGGCTGGTGGCGTACAGGTATGGCACCCGGCCCGCGCCCGCTCGCGCCACAGCCCGCCGGACCGCGGAGGTGTGCCACCCGGTGATGGCGTGCACCATGCCGGTGGACAGCAGCGCGGAGACCTCGGCGGCGACCTCGTGTGGCGGGCGGCCCCCGTCGATATTCGTGGTACGAATTTCCCGCCCCAGAATTCCCGCACTCCGGTTGATTTCGTCGACCGCGAGCGTTACCGCCGCATCGCAGGACGGCGCGACGATACCGCCCGGTCCCTGCCGCGGAACTATGTTGAGGACCTCGATTGTGCCCTCGGGGCTCTCGAACGGCGTCGACATTCGGTACTCTTCTTCTCGTTCGAGCGAAATTCATGGCAGGCAGGGAATAATGACGTCCATTGTAAGCGGAAATTCGACGCTGCATGGCGCGCTGCGTGCCGCGGAGCGCGGTTGGGTGCGGCACTTGGACACGGCGTTGTGCGCCAGGCAACTCTCCCCGGATCAGTGGTCGATGCTGTCGAATCTGTGTGGTGACACGGGTATCACGATGACCGAGCTGGCAGCCAAATCGCAGCTCGCGCCGTCCTCGGCCACCCGGCACGCCGACTATCTGGCCGAGCGCGGCCTGATCTTCCGGCTCGCCGCACAGGACGATCGGCGCCGCATCCTGATCGGCCTCAGCAGGCTCGGAGCCGATCTGGTCGCGGAGGTGCGTGCGGAGGAGGCGCGCGCCGAGCAGGAGTTGCGCGGACGAATCGGCGCGCGCCGATATACCGAACTCATGCGATTGCTCGACCTGGTTTCCATCGCCTCGGAGTAATACTCCGCAGTACCGGACATTCATCCGATGAATGCCCCGAACGTCCGATTTGTGATCGTCCGGCAAACCATTCTTGCCGTCATGTTCCACTGTGAATAGCCCGCGCGGCGGGGCCCCGCGCGAGCGAATTCTCCGCGATAACAGCAAGGCTCGTACCGTCTCGACCGATATCAGGCGCACGCGCGCGCCGACCGGGACACTACGGTCGCGGCTCACTTGCCTAGGATCGCAGGCATGCCCGTCTCCTCCACCGCTGCCACGGCCGCCGGGCTGTGCGCGTTCATCGATGCGTCTCCGTCGCCGTTCCACGTCTGCCGCACGGTCGCCGCGGAATTGGACGCGCGCGGGTTCACCCGGCTCGCCGAATCGGAGACCTGGCCCTCGGACGGTCCGGGTAGGCACTACGTGGTTCGCGGCGGGTCACTGGTCGCCTGGGCTGCCGGAGACGCCGCGGGCGCGACCCCGTTCCGCGTGGTAGGGGCGCACACCGACAGTCCCAACCTGCGCGTCAAGCAGCATCCCGATCTCACCTCGGCGGGCTGGCAGCTCGTCGGGTTGGAGCCGTACGGCGGCGCGTGGCTGAACTCTTGGCTGGACCGGGAACTCGGTGTCTCGGGGCGGCTGAGCGTACGCGAGGCGAACACGGTGCGTGAGCGGCTGGTTCGCATCGATGAGCCGATCCTGCGGGTGCCGCAGCTGGCCATCCACCTGTCCGAGGACCGCAGGGGCGTCACGCTGGATCCGCAGCGGCACGTCAACGCGGTGTGGGGCGTCGGGTACGAAGCGGCGGCGTTCATCGATTTCGTGGCCGACCGGGCCGGGGTCGATCCCGGCGAGGTGCTCGGCTGGGAACTGATGACCCACGACCTGGCCCCGAGCAGGCTGATCGGTCGCGACCACGACCTGGTCAGCGCGCCGCGCCTGGACAACCAGGGCACCTGTTTCGCGGGTTTGCACGCGTTCCTGGCCGCGATCGACGATCCGGGCGCGGCGATCCCGGTGCTGGCCATGTTCGACCACGAGGAGGTCGGCAGCCAATCCGACCGTGGCGCGCAGTCGGATCTGCTGCCCGCGGTGCTGGAACGCATCGTGCTCGCGCGCGGTGGTGGGCGCGTCGATTACCTTGCCGCGCTGGCCGGTTCGGTGTGCGCGTCCGGTGACATGGCGCACGCGACGCACCCGAATTATCCGGAGCGGCACGAGCCCGCGCACCGGATCGAGGTCAACGGCGGGCCGGTGCTGAAGGTCAACCAGAATCTGCGCTACGCCACCGACGCCACCGGCGCCGGGGCGTTCGCGCTGGCCTGTGCTCAGGCCGGAGTCGCGTTGCAGCGCTACGTGCATCGCGCAGACCTGCCCTGCGGCTCCACGATCGGCCCGATGACCGCCGCGCGCACCGGCATGCCCACCGTCGACGTCGGCGCGCCGCAGCTGGCGATGCATTCGGCGCGCGAGCTGATGGGCGCGTTCGACGTTCCGGCTTATGCCGCGGCGCTGGCCGCCTTCCTCACACCCGAGACCGCCGGGCGGTAGGTGACCACCGCGACGACGAGGACGGCGAAAGTGGCCAGAACGTAGCTGCTTCCGATGATCTGCTGCCACCAGGACCACTCCAGCTCGCGGTCGCGCGAGTGCGGCAGCAGCCAGTGCGGACCGATCAGGAACAGCACGGTGGCCGCCGCGACCGCGCCGATCACCCGCGGGCTGCGCGCGCCGCGCACCACGAGATCGGCGGTGACCACCAGCGCGGGCGCGATCCACACCCAGTGATGCGACCAGGACACCGGCGAGACCAAGAGCACCACCGCGGCGTTCACCAGCAACGCCGCCACGGTCGCGCCCGCGTCGATCAGCCTGCGCATCCATACCGCGGCGAGCGCGACGGCCAGCGCCGACAGCGCGATCCACAGCACGGTGGCCACCGTGTCGTCGACGCCCAAGCGGAAGGCCATGCCCTTGATGGACTGGTTGCCCGCGAAGTAAGGGGGGCCGATCCTGCCGGTGTCGGCGAGGGTGTGGAACCAGTAGTTTACGGAATCGCCGGGGAACAGCAGGAATCCGAGGCCCACCGCAGCGATGGCGGAGATGACCAGCGTGCCCGCGGCCTTCCAGTCCTTGCGCAGCAGGAAGTACAGCAGGTAACCGGCCGGGATCAATTTCACCGACACCGCGATGCCGATCAGCATGCCGCGCGGCCAGAACGGCTTGCGCACCAGGCAGTCCAGTGTGATCGCGGCCATCAGCACCAGGTTGATCTGTCCGAAACCGAAGGTCTGGCGGATCGGTTCGAAGAACTGCGCCACCGCGACCGCGCCGACGACCAGGGTGAGCACGGCCGGGCGGGAAAGCTCCGGACGCGGGCGCGCAAGCACCAGCCACAGCGAGATGCCCAGGCTCGCCACGGAGGTGACGACCACCAGCACCTCGGCGACCACCAGCGGCATCAGGGCCAGCGGCGCGAAGAACAACGCGGCAAGAGGCGGATAGGTGAACGGAAGTCCGATGCCCTCGACCGGCGGCATCGGGCCGTAGAGATCGCCGCCGTCCAGCCAGACCCGGGCGCCGTTGCGATACACCTGGAGGTCGATGTAGCCGTGCCACCAGTGCACCAGCAGCGACACGAGCACCGACACCGCGAACAACGCGATAGCAGCAATCAGCCAGCGCACTTTCGGTTCCGGCAGGTTCGGCGACGCGGCGCCGGGCGCGGTTCCCGAGTCTCCGCCCGAGGCGAGCGCGGCGTCCGTGGCGATCGATCGCCCACCCGGATTCGCGACCCCCGATCCTTCGTTCACCGGCTCAGAGTAGCCGGTGCGTGGGGCCCCTACCCACTGCCTCTAGACTTGAACCCAGGCATCTCGCCGCCACCCAGTGACAACGCTCGTCGCTTCACAATGCCCGGCCGAAAGGACCCTGGTACTCCGTGACTCCGCAGGTCGACACCGTCAGCGCAGCCGCAGCAAACCCCGACGTGCCGCAACCCTACAAAGAACTCGGCCTCAAAGACGACGAGTACGCGCGCATCAAGGAGATCCTCGGTCGCAGGCCGACCGACGCCGAACTGGCGATGTACTCCGTGATGTGGAGCGAACACTGCTCCTACAAGTCCTCGAAGGTGCACCTGCGCTACTTCGGCCAGACCACCACCGACGAGATGCGCGAGTCCATGCTCGCGGGCATCGGTGAGAACGCGGGCGTCGTCGACGTCGGCGACGGCTGGGCGGTCACCTTCAAGGTGGAAAGCCACAACCACCCCTCCTACGTCGAGCCCTACCAGGGTGCGGCCACCGGCGTCGGCGGCATCGTGCGCGACATCATGGCGATGGGCGCGCGTCCGATCGCGGTGATGGACCAGTTGCGCTTCGGCGCGGCGGACGCGGCCGACACCCGTCGCGTGGTGGACGGCGTGGTGCGCGGCGTCGGCGGGTACGGCAACTCGCTCGGCCTGCCGAACGTCGGCGGCGAGACCGTGTTCGACCCCTCCTACCAGGGCAACCCGCTGGTGAACGCGTTGTGCGCCGGTGTGATGCGGGTCGAGGACCTGCACCTGGCCTTCGCCTCCGGCACCGGCAACAAGATCGTGCTGTTCGGCGCGCGCACCGGCCTCGACGGCATCGGCGGCGTCTCGGTGCTGGCCTCGGACACCTTCTCCGGTGACGAGTCCGGCTCCGGCCGCAAGAAGCTGCCCTCGGTGCAGGTCGGCGACCCGTTCACCGAGAAGGTGCTCATCGAGTGCTGTCTCGAGCTGTACGCGGCGAAGCTGGTGGTGGGCATCCAGGACCTCGGCGGCGCCGGATTGTCCTGCGCCACCTCCGAGCTCGCGGCCGCCGGGGACGGCGGCATGCACATCGAGCTGGACAAGGTGCCGCTGCGCGCGGCCAACATGACGCCCGCCGAGGTGCTCTCCAGCGAGTCACAGGAGCGCATGTGCGCGGTCGTCACGCCCGAGAACGTGGACGCGTTCATGGCCGTGTGCCGCAAGTGGGACGTACTGGCCACGGTGATCGGCGAGGTCACCGACGGTGACCGGCTGGTGGTCACCTGGCACGGCGACACCGTGGTCGATGTGCCTCCGCGCACCGTCGCGCACGAGGGCCCGGTGTACGAGCGCCCGGTCGCGCGTCCCGACGGGCAGGACGCGCTGATCGCCGACACCCCCGACCGGCTCACCCGGCCGAAGACCGCCGACGAACTGCGCGACACGCTGCTGCGGATGATCTCCAGCCCGCAGCTGTGCAGTCGCAAGTGGATCACCGAGCAGTACGACCGCTACGTGCGCGGCAACACGGTGCTCGCCGATCAGGCCGACGCGGGCGTCATCCGGATCGACGAAGCGACCGGCCGTGGCATCGCGCTGGCCACCGACGCGTCCGGCCGCTATACCAAGCTGGACCCCTACACCGGTGCGCAGCTGGCGCTGGCCGAGGCCTACCGCAACGTGGCGACCACCGGTGCGACCCCGAAGGCGGTCACCAACTGCCTGAACTTCGGTTCGCCGGAGGACCCCGGTGTGATGTGGCAGTTCCAGCAGGCGGTGCGGGGCCTGGCGGACGGTTGCGTGGCGCTCGGCATCCCCGTCACCGGCGGCAACGTCAGCTTCTACAACCAGACCGGCCAGACCGCGATCCTGCCGACCCCGGTGGTCGGCGTGCTGGGCGTGCTCGACGACGTGCACCGTCGCATCCCGACCGGCCTCGGCCTGGAACCGGGTGAGACGCTGATCCTGCTCGGCGATACCCGCGACGAGTTCGGCGGTTCGATCTGGTCCCAGGTGGTGCACGACCACCTCGGCGGCGTCCCGCCGCAGGTCGATTTCGCCCGCGAGCAGTTGCTCGCGGAGGTGCTGACCGCCGGGTCGCGCGACGGCATGATCAGCGCCGCCCACGACCTCTCCGAGGGCGGCCTCGCTCAGGCCGTCGTCGAAGCCGCGCTCGCCGGTGAGACCGGGTGCCGCGTCCTGCTCCCCGAGGACGCCGACCCGTTCGTCATGCTGTTCTCCGAGTCGGCCGGCCGCGTGCTGGTCGCCGTTCCCCGCTCGGAGGAGACCAGGTTCACCCGCATGTGCACCGCCCGCGAACTGCCGTGGGTGCGCATCGGCGTGGTCGACCAGGGCTCGGATTCGGTCGAGGTGCAGGGCCAGTTCTCGGTCACTCTCGAGGAGCTGCGGGCCGCGCACGAGGGCACGCTGCCGAGGCTGTTCGGCGCGGGCGCCGTCTGACGAAAACGCCCACCTGGGCGGGCCTGAACCCCTCGTTACCGGGCCCGCCCAGGTGCGCGTGTTCAGGCGACGGAATGGAATGGATCGTGCTCGGAGAGCAGCTTCTCCATCCGCGCCTGATCGATGCGACCGTGTATGGTCGCCGCCTCGTGCTGGTCGCGCACCACTTTCGCGAGCGTGAACGTGCTGGTGACCAGGAAGAGCACGGACATCCCGAGGAATCCGCGCTGCCAGGCGTCCAATGGCAACGCGTAGACCCCGATGCCCACTCCGACGAAACTGACGCCGAAGGCGATCGCCGCCTGCGCGACATAGGCGGCGCTGGCCTTCGGCCGCGCGGTCGATGTGCTCATGGGTGTCAAGTCTGCGGATCACGCCGACCACGCACCCGTGTACAACTACTCGAGCGAAATGGGTAGTTGCCATAGCGGTGTGATCTGCGTCGAGCGGGCCCGCGTGGCGCCGGGCAACGCGCCGGGTCGTCGGTGGCGACCGCCATACTGGTCGAATGCTGGAGACCGCCGGAGCCATGCGGAAGCTGCGTAGACGCGCAGTCGCGGTGACCCGGCGCGCCGAGGACGTTATCGACCTCAACTACGTCGGCTTGGTGATCGCGACGGTGTTCTTCGCCCTGTCGGTGACGCCTTCTCTGCTGCCGCGCGACTGGTTGTTCCAGGGGCTGATCAGCGGGATCAACGCCGCGATCGGGTACGGCGTCGGCTGCCTGCTGGAGTGGCTTTTCCGGCTCTGGGTGCGGCCGCGGCTGAAGATCTCGGCGCCGCCGACCTGGGTGCGATACGCGGTCAAGTCCGCCGTGCTCTTCACCGCCGCGCTGAGTGCCGCCTTGATGCTGGTGCAGTCGGCGCGCTGGCAGCGCGAGATCACCGCGCTGATGGGCATGGAGGGCACCACCACGCCCGCCTACCTGCGCACCGGTCTGCTGAGCCTTTTGGTCGGCGCCGCGGTGGTCGCGGTGTACCGGACGTTGCGGGAGATCATCCTGTTCCTGGCCCGCCTGCTCAACCGGTGGGTGCGAGTGCCCCGGGAACTCGCACCGGCCGCCGGGTTCCTGGTGCTGGTGGTGCTGGCCGTGACGATCTTCAACGGCGTCGCCACGCAGGCGTTCTTCGCGGTGGCCAACTCGGCCTTCAGCGTGCGCAACGACCACACCTCTGTGAACGCCGTCCAGCCGCGACAACCGGAGCGCTCCGGCAGCCCGACCTCGTTGGCGAAATGGGAGACCCTCGGGTTCGAGGGACGCTGGTTCGTCTCGCACGGTCCCACGGCCAGCCGCATCACCTCGGTCACCGGCCGCCCCGCCAAAGAGCCGATCCGGGCCTACGTCGGCTTGGAGTCGGTCGAAGGCGGCGTGGAACCGGCCGATCTGGCAGTGTCCGAGCTGGAGCGGACCGGGGCGTTCGACCGGAAGGCGCTCGTGGTGGTCACCACCACCGGCACCGGGTGGGTGAACTCGCTGGCCGCGGGGGCGATCGAGTACATGTACGACGGCGACACCGCGATCGTCGCCACGCAGTACTCGTACCTGCCGAGCGTGCTGTCGTTCCTGGCCGACCGCACCAAGGCCGCCGCGGCGGGCAGGGACTTGTTCGACGCGGTGTACGAGCACTGGACCGCGCGCCCGCCGCAAGCGCGTCCCAAGCTGCTGGTGTACGGGGAGAGCCTGGGCTCACAGGGGTCCGAAGCGGCGTTCGACGGCTTGGCCGACCTGCGCGCCAAGGTCGACGGCGCGCTGTGGGTCGGCCCGCCCAACTCCAACCGGCTGTGGCAGCAATTCGTCGCACGCCGCGATCCGGGCTCCCGTGAGGTGCAGCCGTTGTACGCGGACGGACTGGTGGTCCGGTTCGCCTCCGACAGCGCCGATTTGGCGCGGCCGTCCTCGGAGTGGCGTGCGCCGCGCATCGCCTATCTGCAGCACGCGTCCGACCCGATCGTCTGGTGGTCGACGGATCTGATCTTCTCGCAACCGGATTGGTTGTCCGAGCCGCGCGGCTCGGACGTCTCCTCCCAGATGCGCTGGTGGCCGTTCGTCACGTTCTGGCAGGTGGCCGCCGACCTGACCAACGCCCAAGGCGTCACCGATGGGCACGGACATCGTTACGGCACTTTAGTGCTCGACGGCTGGGCGGCCATCGCCGCGCCGCCGGACTGGACCGCGGCGCGTTCCGAACGGATCCGGGCCGAAGTGGAGACGGCGGAGGATTTCGAGCGGACGACCAAGTGAACTCACGGCGCGCCGTGCGAACGATGGCGGCCATGGCGTTTCCGCTCCTCTGGAACAACGCGGTTCTGCCCCGGCTCGGTCTCGGCATCCGCGGCCGGACCGCCGCCAACGCCGGTTTCGCCACCGCGTACGCGCTCGCGCTGCGCGACGAGGCGGGCCGCTGCTCGGTTCGCGGCCTGCGCTGGGGGGTGTTCGCCGCCTCGATCACCGGCACCGGATACGTCGTGGCTCTTGCCGTTCCATCGCTGCGGTGGCAGCTGGCCGCGCTGCCCGATCGCGCGCCTGAAGTGCCCACGAGGGAGTGGGTGGCCGTGCACATCCCGCTCGGCACCGTCTACAGCGAGGAACTCGTCTTCCGCGGGACGCTGGATCCTTTGCTGGACACCGCGGTGGGTTCGCGGGCGGGGACGCTGCTCGGCGCGGCCACGTTCGGTCTCTGGCACATCGCTCCCGCGCGAGCCGTTGGCGACAGCGTTGCGGCGACCGTCGCCGTGACCGCCGCGGGCGGCGTCGTGTTCGGGTGGCTGCGCCGGCGTACCGCAGGCGCCATCGCGCCGGCGCTGCTGCACCTCACCCTGAATGCGGGCGGCGCGATCGCACCGCGGCTGGCCTGTCGCGTCGAGGGATTGTTGCGCAAGCGCTGAACGGCTCGGCTCACCTCGAGACGAGTGTGGATGGTTGAGCCGTGCGGGTCTCTGCGGGACGCGGCTGACAGTCGCGTAGCGGACAGCAACGCCCCGACGGAGCCGCCGAACCAGGCGCCGCGCCGATCGGTCACCTACAGGAAAGCCCCCGCTGCCTGGTCGATCTCGGTCCTCACGGTCGTCGGCACGGCGGCGTTCCCGAGCCGAATGGGCCTTTGCCGCAATCGAAGCCGGACAGTCGCTGCAACCACACAGTTGCGCACGTCGTTTCGATATAGGTACAGTGTTCGCATAACGCGCACAGTGTGCGCAACGCGAAGAGTCTGGGAGAAGAAATGTCGAACACGGTGAACTGGGACGAGACGGGCGCGTGGCAGGTACGCGGAGACTGGGGGAGCACGGCCTCGACCGGGCGCAGGTTCTCCGTGGCCCGCTGGCATGCACGGTTGGACGAGCTGCGCGCCGAGCATCACGTGCCGGGCGCGTCGCTGGCGGTCCTGGTGGACGGACAGGTTTACGAGATCGCCAGCGGTGTCCTGCACCGGGGGACGGGAGTGCCGGTGACCACCGACTCGGTGTTCCTCTGCGGCTCGATCGCCAAGGTGTACACCGCGACGCTGATCATGCGGCTCGTCGACGCGGGCAAGCTCGACCTCGACGCGCCGGTGGTGGACGTCCTGCCGGAATTCGCCACTCCCGACGAGCGGGCGACGGCGACGATCACCATCAGGCAGCTGCTCAGCCATACCGGAGGTGTCACAAACGATTTCAACCACGACGCCGGGCGGGGTGACGATTGCCTCGCCGGATACGTCGCCGCGGCACGGAATGTGGCGTTGGATTGCGCCCCGGGCACGGCGATGTCCTACGGCAGCCTCGGCTATGTGGTGCTCGGTCGCGTCGTCGAAGTGCTCACCGGCATGACCTGGGACGAGGCCGTGCGGGACATGCTCGCCGGCCCGCTGGGACTCGACCACCTGGTGACGCTGCCCGAGCAGGCGCTGCGTTTCCGCGTCGCGATGAGCCACCTCGGGGCGGCGGGCGTCGACCCGGAGCCCGCTCCGGAATGGGACGCGATGCCCCGCAGTGTCGGGCCGGCGGCCCGGGTGATCACGACGGCGGGTGACATGGTCCGCTTCGCCCGCATGCATCTCGACGGCGGACGCGCCGCCGACGGCACCGCGGTCCTCTCCGCGGCGTCGGTCGCCGCGATGCGGCGGCGGGAGGTCGACGTCCCGGACAAGTGGACCGTCAGCGCCGACGGCTGGGGGCTCGGGTGGACCCTCTACGACTGGGACGGCATCAAGGGATTCGGCCACGACGGTGCCGCGATCGGCCAGTACGCGTATCTGCGGGCGGTGCCGGAAGCGGGCGTCGCGGTTGCGCTGCTCACCAACGGTGGCGGCGCGCGGCCGCTCTACGCGGCCCTGTTCCGCGAGCTGCTCGCCGAATTGGCGGACGTTCGGGTGCCGGAGGTGTTCGGCCCGGCCGACCCGCCGGCCGCGGTGGACATCGCCCCGTTCGTCGGCACCTACCGGCGGGCGGGAGTGGTGATCACCGTCACCAAGCGGGACGACGGCACCGGCCACATGCTCTACGAGTTCGTCGACGGTATGGCGGGCATGTCACCCGCGCTGAGCATGGACCTGACCCCCGTCGGTCCCACCGTCTTCGCCGCGTCCGGCGCGGGCCCGTCCTTCAGCGAGGACTACATGCCCGTCGTCTTCGACACCCTCACCGACGGCACCGAATGCTGCTACGTCGGAATGCGCGCCACCCCCAAGGCGTGACCGCCTGGCTGCCCGGTGCCTCGCACCGTTCGCGGGCGAGAGGCAGCGGGCGACCACACAGGCCAACGGGGGCAGGGAAGTAGGGTCGGAACCGTGGCAGGACGAGGGACGGTCGACCCCGCCCAGATGCGGGCAGCGGTCGCGGCGGTGAGCGAGTGGTTGCGCGACGAGTCCGAGAACGCGCCTACGCGTGCGACACTCGCGGCGGCGGTGCGGACCACTGCGCGCTCGCTGGCAGCCTCCGCGCCCGGTCACTCGGTGGAGATCCGGGTGCCGCCATTCGTCGCGGTGCAGTGCGTCGAGGGGCCCCGGCACACCAGGGGCACCCCACCGAACGTCATCGAGACCGACCCGCGTACCTGGCTGCTGCTGGCCACCGGGCTGCTGGACTTCGACGCCGCCGTGACCTCCGGCGCAGTCAGCGCCTCGGGCACCCGTGCGGCCGAGATAGCCTACTGGCTGCCGATCGTGCGGGCCACGACTGCCTGACGCGGACCGCGCACCCGCGATCGAGGAGCGTGTCCGGCTCCGGAGCTCGCCGTGGCTTCGAGATGACCCTCGGGGCGGGTGCGGCCGCACGCAATGCCGAGTATTCCGACGCGCCGGGTCACGCCCGGAGGATGTTGCGGCGCTCCAGCCCCTTGCGGTCGTAGAAACGGGTGACCGCCGCACCGAAGATGAGCCCGATCGCCAAGCCGAGGACCGCCATCCACACTCCGCGGGTGAGTCCCGCCTCGAAACTCGCGTCGAAGTACAGGATCGAGCGCACCCCGAGGAACACCTGGTGCATGGGCTCGAAGGAGGCGAGCCAGCCGAAGTACTGCGGTGTCGCCTCGATCGGCACCGTTCCTCCGGAGGACGGCAAGCCGAGGATGACGAACAGGATCAGGTTCACCAGCAGGCCCGCCGAGCCGATCGCCGCCAGCATGGACAGACCGGTCACGCCCACGGCGGTCATGGCGAGCGCGCTGTAGAGGTAGAGGGCGAGCGGATTGCCGATCGGCATGTCCAGCAGCTTGCCGACGACCAGGAACACCGCGGCGACGATGTTCGCCGCGAGCACGAACACGCCCCACTTGAGCAGCAGGGTCCGGAACCGGGAGATCGGCGTCGGCGGATAGTGCACATACCAGGGGCCGTATTCGGTGGGCACGAAGCCGAGCTGGGCATCGATCATGGTGTGGATCACCATCGCGCCGACCACACCGGCCAACAGCAGCAACAGGGCGTAGAAGAACGCGGTCAGTCCCTGGCCGCTGCCGTGCGGAAGCGGATGATACTGCTGCTCGACCACCTGGATCGGCGACGCCAGCGCGACCTTGGTCGCACCCGTGAGTTCGGGCGCGGGGGGACCTCCGGGCGGCGGGGCGAGTTGCGCGGTCACCTGATCGAGCAACTGCTTGCCGACCTGCTTGTTCACCTCGGCCAGCGCCTCGTTGCCGACCCGCAGCACGATTTGGGTGCCGAACGCGCCGGTGCGCGGGTTGGTCTGCAACGTGATGATCGGCCGCTGGATATCGCCGGGTATGACACTGCCCACACCCAAGTTGCCGAGCCGCTTGCTGAAATCGCTCGGGATGACGATCGCGCCGTAGACCTGCCCGGACTGCATCTGCCGCTCGGATTCGTTGATGCTGATCACACGCAGGTCGACCTTGTCGGACGGCACCCCGGCGGACAGCGCTTCGGTGATCTGGTTGCCGAAATCGACCTGCCGCTTGTCCGCGCCGCTGCCGATGGTGTCGCCGACGTCCTGATTGACCAGGGCGATCGGGAAATCGTGCAGGTTCTTCTCCGGATCGACGACATAGTCGAGGTACATGATGCCCAGCAGCGCGGTGAGCAGGCTCAGCACCGCGAGCGGAAAGAGCACCATCCGAGGCCATGGCCTGCGCGCCGGGGCCGCGCCCGACTCCGTCTTGCCCGCATCGTCCGTAGTCGTCACGGTGCGCACCGTAACAGCTGGCGCTACCGGAAATGCCGCGCTTCGCAGCACCTGGATTGCTGTTCGGATGCGGCAGGCGTGCGACTGCGCCGCCGACCACCCGTAGAATGAAATTCGCCCCCAGCCCGCCCGAACAGGGAGCAAACGGTGACCAACGCCGAACTGCCGGTCGACAGCATTTCCGCCCCCTCGTATTCCGCTCCGGACGTCGATGAGAACGAGCCGCGCGAGGAGTGCGGAGTGTTCGGAGTCTGGGCGCCGAGCGAAGAAGTGGCCAAGCTCACGTATTACGGTCTCTATGCTTTGCAGCACCGTGGGCAGGAGGCGGCGGGCATCGCGGTCTCGGACGGTTCGCAGATCCTCGTCTTCAAGGACCTGGGTCTGGTCAGCCAGGTTTTCGACGAGCAGACGCTGGCGGCCATGCCGGGGCACATCGCCGTCGGTCACTGTCGCTACTCCACCACGGGCGGAGTGACCTGGGAAAACGCCCAGCCCATCTTCCGTACCACCGCGGTCGGCTCCGGCCTTGCCCTGGGACACAACGGCAATCTGGTCAACACCGCCGAATTGGCGAGTCGCGCACGCGAATACGGCTTGCTCGGCGCCTCCGTTCGCGGCGGCCGCCCGCAACCCGCGGCCGCGACCTCCGACTCCGATGTGGTCACCGCGCTGCTCGCGCACGCCGCCGCCGACTCCAGCATCGAGCAGGCCGCGATGGAACTGCTGCCCACTTTGAAGGGCGCGTTCTGCCTGACCTTCATGGACGAGCACACGCTCTACGCCGCGCGCGACCCGCACGGCGTACGTCCGCTGTGCCTGGGCAGGCTCGAGCGTGGCTGGGTCGTTGCCAGTGAGACCGCCGCGCTGGACATCGTCGGCGCCGCCTTCGTCCGCGAGATCGAACCCGGCGAACTGCTGGCGATCGACGCCGAGGGCGTGCGCTCGATGCGCTTCGCCAACCCCGAGCCCAAGGGCTGCGTCTTCGAGTACGTGTACCTGGCCCGGCCGGACAGCACCATCGCCGGCCGGTCGGTGCACGCCACCCGGGTGGAGATCGGCCGTCGCCTGGCCAAGGAGCATCCCGTCGATGCCGACCTGGTGATCCCGGTGCCCGAATCCGGCACACCGGCGGCCGTCGGCTACGCCCAGGGGTCGGGGGTGCCCTACGGCCAAGGCCTGATGAAGAACGCCTACGTCGGGCGCACGTTCATCCAGCCGAGCCAGACCATCCGGCAGCTGGGCATCCGGCTCAAGCTCAATCCGCTGCGCGAGGTCATCCGGGGCAAGCGCCTGATCGTCGTGGACGATTCGATCGTGCGCGGCAACACCCAGCGCGCGCTGATCCGGATGTTGCGGGAGGCGGGCGCGT
This sequence comes from Nocardia sp. CY15, assembly GCF_009829295.1. Classification (NCBI taxonomy): domain Bacteria; kingdom Bacillati; phylum Actinomycetota; class Actinomycetes; order Mycobacteriales; family Nocardiaceae; genus Nocardia; species Nocardia sp. CY15. The sequence goes on along the minus strand of NZ_VUOT01000036.1, from coordinate 30,089 downwards.
TGGAGATCCACGTGCGGATCGCCTCGCCGCCGGTGAAATGGCCGTGCTTCTACGGTATCGACTTCGCCTCACGCGCGGAGCTGATCGCCAACGGCGCGGGGACCGAGGGCGACGTCGCGGACATGGTCGAGGGCGTGCGCCGGTCCATCGGCGCCGACACGCTCGGCTACATCTCCCTCGACGGCATGATCGCCGCGACCGAGCAGCCGCGCTCGCGGCTGTGCGCCGCGTGCTTCGACGGCAACTATCCCATCCCGCTACCCACCGAGGCGGCCATCGGGAAGAACGTGCTCGAGGGCATGCTCACCGGCCAGTCCGAGGCCGCACTGCTCGGGGACAACGCGAATGCGAGCGCGCTGAGCCGTCCCTGAGCCTGGTTCGCCACGGCACGCAGGTTCGATTTCGTCCGAGGCATTCTCGCGGATCGTGTTCGTTTGTCGCGCACCGCGAGCTGGCGTGCTCGAGACATCGCGCGGTCCGTTCTCCACCGATCCTGGACGTACGACCGGTTTTCCGGCGGTCGTAGTCGCGGCACATAACACTGCTGACGTCGCCGCGAGTTTTCTTCGAAAACGTAACGTGCCGAAAATGCTTCATAGGTACGGTGCCGATCAGATCGGAAGTTCACCCGGTCCGCACCGGGCCTGCGATTCAGGGGGAACGCGGTGCGGCGCTCGAGAAGTGGGGCCGTGATGAGGAATTCGAGGTTCGGTCGCTCGGCGGGGACGCGCGCCGTCGCGGTCGTCGGCTTGGTGACGTTGGCCGGGTCGGCGCTGGCGGGCTGTGGTTCCGGACGAACCGGTGCGGGCGGTGACGGCCTGGTGACGGGCACCACCGACAAGATCTTCTCCCTCGATCCGGCGGCGGCCTACGACAACGGGTCGCTGGTCGCCGAGACGCAGATCTACCAGTACCTGCTCAACTTCGCCCCCGGCGACGCGACGCCTCGGCCGGACGCGGCGCACAAGTGCGAGTTCACCGCGCCGACGGTGTACACCTGCACGCTGAAGGACAACCTGAAGTTCGCCAACGGCAACCCGCTGACGGCGACCAGCGTCAAGTTCTCCTTCGACCGGATGCTGCGGATCAACGACCCGAACGGGCCCGCGTCCCTGCTCGGCAACCTGGAGAAGACCGACGTGGTGGACGCGCGCACGGTCGCGTTCACATTGAAGGTGGCCAACGACCAGACCTTCCCCGCGATCCTGCCCACCCAGGCGGGGCCGATCGTCGACGAGAGGGTGTACGCGCCGGACAAGGTCATGCCGGACGAGGACGTGGTGCGTGCCAAGGGCTACTCCGGTCCGTACACCATCGCCGGTTACGACAAGAACAAGCTGGTCGAGTACCGAGCGTTCGCCGATTACAACGGCATCCTCGGTACCCCGAAGACCGAGACGGTAGCGACGAAGTACTACGCCACCACCGACAACATGAAGCTCGACCTGCAGAACGGGTCGCTGGACGTCGGATATCGATCGTTCACACCCACCGACATCGAATCGCTGCGGGCCGACAGCGAGGTCACCGTCCACGAGGGGCCCGGCGGCGAATTGCGCTACATCGTGTTCAACCTGAACACCATGCCGGGCGGCACGCCGGAGCAGAAACTGGCCGTGCGCAAGGCCGTCGCGTCCACCGTCGACCGGGCGGCGCTGGCCGACGGTGTCTACAAGAACACCTATCTGCCCGCGTATTCCTCGGTGCCCCAGGGCATGCCGGGCGCGGCGGAGCCGTTCAAGGATCTCTACGGTGCCCAGCCGAACAAGGACCAGGCGGCGAAGTTCCTCGCCGACGCCGGGGTGGCGACGCCGGTAGAGCTGAATCTCCAGTACAACCCCGACCACTACGGCTCCAGCAGCTCCGAGGAGTACGCCGCGATCAAGTCGCAGATGGAGGCCACCGGCTTGTTCCGGGTGAACCTGCAATCCACCGAGTGGGTGACCTACCAGCGGGAACGAGCCCGCGACAGCTATCCGCTCTACCAGTTCGGCTGGTTCCCGGACTTCCCGGACCCGGACAACTACCTCTCTCCGTTCTTCGGTCCGAACAATTTCTTGCAGTCGCATTTCGAGGACCCGGGCATCTCCGCGCAGTTGATCGCCCAGGCGACCCAACCCGACAAGGACAAGCGATTCCAGCAGATCCAGCAGATCCAGCGTGACCTCGCGCGGAACTTCCTGCCGATCGTTCCGCTGCTGTCCGGCAAACAGATCGCGGTCGCGGCCGCGGGCGTGCAAGGCGTGGAGCAGACGCTCGACGCGTCGTTCAAGTTCCGCTACGCGGTGCTGAGCAAGTGAGTTCCGGCGACACAGCCGGGCCCGGAACGACTATTTCGGCGGACATCGAACCGAAACCGGTCCGGACCCGGCGCTTCGGCCCGCGGCGAACGGGCAGGGGTGGCGAGCAGTCCCGTCCTCTCGCGTTGGCGCGCTACCTCGGCGTGCGCCTGCTGCTGATTCCGGTGACCGCGTGGATCCTGGTGACGGTCGTGTTCTTCCTGATGCGCGTGGTCGGCGACCCGATCAGCGCGGCGATGGGCGGGCGCATGACCCAGCAACAGATCGAAGCGCGCAAGGAGGCGGCCGGGCTGAACCGGCCGATCCTGGCCCAGTACCGGGACTACCTCTCCGGGCTCTTGCACGGGGACCTCGGGCGCTCTCAGGACAACCGGGAGATCAGCGAGGTGGTCGTCACCTACGGCGCGGCGTCGCTGGAACTGGTGTGCTGGGCCCTGGTCGTCGCGTTCGCGATCGGCATCCCGCTGGGCAGATACGCCGCGACCCATCGGGATTCGACCGCCGACACCGGGCTGCGGTTGCTGGCGATCCTGTTCTACGCCGCACCGGTCTTCTTCGTCGGGCTGCTGCTGAAGCTGGTGTTCGCGGTGCGGCTGGGCTGGCTGCCGGTGGCGGGCCGGGCGAGCACCAACGTGGAGTTGCGATTGCAGCACGTGTCGCCGAAAACGAACATCATGGTGATCGACGCGATCCGCTACGGCGACTCCCGATACCTGCTCGACGTGCTGGCACATGCCGTGCTGCCCGCCGTCGCGCTGGGCCTGCTCACGGCGGGCATCTTCCTGCGGCTGGTGCGGATCAACCTGATCCAGACCCTCCGCGCCGACTACGTGGAGGCGGCGCGGGCGCGTGGCCTGTCCCGGCGGGTGGTGACCGGCCGGCATGCCTTCCGCAACGCGATGATCCCGATCGTCACGGTGATGGGCATGCAGATCGCGATGATGCTCGGCGCGTCGGTGCTCACCGAGACCACGTTCGAGTGGAAGGGCCTCGGCTACCAGCTCACGCAGTACCTGTCGGCACGCGATTTCGTCGCCGTGCAAGGCATCGCCGCGTTCATCGCACTGATCGTGGCCGTGATGAGCTTCGTGGTGGACGTGCTGGTAGCGCTGATCGATCCAAGGGTGAGGTTCTGATGAGCGCTCCGGAACTGTTGACCGAAACGCTGGTCACGCCGCCCGCGGCGCGCCGGGGTGTGCCGGGCTTGCGGTTGTTCTCGCTGACGGCGGGTTTACAGCGAGCGACGTTGATCCTCGGGCTGGGCTCGATCGGCGTCTTCGTGGTCGCCGCCCTCTTCGCTCCGCTGATCGCGCCGTACGGATTCGCCCAGAGCGCCGCCGACGGCGTCGATTTCGTCCGTCAGCAAGCGCCGTCGGCCGAGCACTGGTTCGGCACCTCGGTGCGCGGGGAAGACGTGTTCTCCCGGGTGCTCTACGGTGCGCGCACCGCATTGTGGGTGATCACGATCTCGCTGGTGCTCTCGCTGCTGATCGGCGTGCCGCTCGGGCTGCTGTCCGGCTATATCGGCCGCTGGCCGGACCGGCTGCTGGTGTTGTTCATGGACGCGATGTACGCGTTCCCGACGCTCCTGCTGGCGATCGTGGTGTCCATCGTGGTCGCGGGCGGTCGCTCGACCAGCCTGGGAGGTGTGCTGTCGGCGGCGGTGGCCATCACGGCGGTGTTCGTGCCGCAGTACTTCCGTGTGGTGCGCAACGCGACCGTGGCCGTGAAGCAGGAGCCCTACGTCGACGCGGCCAGGGTGACCGGCGCGTCGACCACGCGAATCCTGTTCCGGCACATCCTCGCCAACGTCACCCAGTCGCTGCCGGTGATCGTCACGCTCAACGGGTCGGAGGCCATCCTCACCCTGGCCGGCCTGGGTTTCCTCGGTTTCGGCATCGAACCGACCCAGGCCGCGGAGTGGGGCTTCGACCTGAACAAGGCGTTGTCGGACGTGTCCAACGGCATCTGGTGGACCGGCGTCTTCCCCGGCGTAGCCATCGTGTTCGTCGTGCTCGGCATGACTTTGGTCGGCGAGAGCCTCAACGAAGTGCTCAACCCGATGCTGCGCACCCGTCGCGCCGCGGCGGTGATCCGGGCCGACGTCGCCGAGCCCGAGGGTGCGTCCCACGAGCGGGGCACAACGGGTGCGAGAGCAAAGGACGCGACCGATGGCTGAGTCCTTCGCAGCCGACCGTAGGCGGCCCGCCCTGTCCATCGAATCGCTGTCGGTCACCTTCGCCACCGACGCGGGGCCGGTGCACGCGGTCACCGACGTCACCTACGAGGTCGATCCGGGGGAAGTGCTGGCCATCGTCGGGGAATCCGGTTCGGGCAAGTCGGTGAGCTCGCGCACGGCGATGGGTCTGCTGCCGGAGACGGCGACCGTGCGCGGCCTGGTCACCCTGGGCGGCCAGCAGGTCACCGCGATGAGCGAGAAGCAGCTCACCGCACTGCGCGGCGGCGCGATCTCGATGGTGTTCCAGGAACCGGGCCTGGCGCTGGACCCCTTGTTCACCGTCGGCTTCCAGATCGGCGAGGCGCTGCGGGCGCATACCGATCTGACCAGGAAGGCCGCGAAGGCACGCGCCGTGGAGTTGTTGCGCCTGGTCGGCTTGCCCGACCCCGAGTACCGGGTGGACTACTACCCACACCAGCTCTCCGGCGGCCAGAAACAACGCGTGATGATCGCCATCGCCATCGCCTGCGAGCCGAAGGTGATCATCGCAGACGAGCCCACCACGGCGCTGGACGTCACCGTGCAGGCCGAGATCCTCGCCCTGCTGCGGGACCTGCGCGACCGGATCGGCAGTGCGATCGTGCTGATCACGCACAACATGGGCGTGGTCGCCGATATCGCCGACCGCGTGGTGGTGATGCGAGACGGCATGGTGGTCGAGCAGGCCGCGGTGGACGAACTGTTCGCGCGTCCGGCGGCGGAGTACACCCGCACCCTGCTGGCCGCGGTGCCCCATCTGGGCGCCGAGCAGATCGCGCACCGCCCGGCGGCCGCCGTCGACAGCCAGGACGATCCGGTACTCGAGGTCCGCGATCTGGTGGTCGAATTCCCCGGCCCGTTCGGCAGGCCGCGTTTCCGCGCCGTGGACGGGGTGAGCCTGCGCATCGGTCCCGGCGAGACGCTCGGCCTGGTCGGCGAGTCCGGATCGGGCAAGTCGACCATCGGCCGCTGCGTCGCGGCACTGCAACGGCCGACCTCGGGAACGGTGCGGGTGCGCGGCCAGGACATCGCGGGACTGTCGCAGCGCAAGCTGCGGCCCCTCCGGCGGCGCTTCGGATTCGTCTTCCAGGACCCGGCCAGTTCGCTGAATCCCCGGCTCACCGTGGGCGAGTGCGTGGCCGAACCGCTGATCGTGCACAAGGCCGCGAGTTCCGCGGATATCCGGACCACAGTGCGCGGACTGCTCGATGACGTGCGGTTGCCCGCGGGCATCGAACGCCGGTATCCGCATGAGCTGTCCGGGGGACAGCGGCAGCGCGCCAGCCTGGCTCGCGCCCTGGTACTCGGTCCGGACCTGCTGGTCGCCGACGAGCCGACCAGCGCGCTCGACGTCTCGGTGCAGGCGGCGGTGCTGGAGCTGTTCGGTCAGCTCCAGCGTGAGTTCGGCTGGGCGTGCCTGTTCATCAGCCACGATCTGGCGGTGGTCGATCAGCTCGCCGACCACATCGTGGTGTTACGCGGCGGCGCGGTGGTCGAAGAGGGTGATCGAGATCACATCCTGCGCACACCGCGGGAGGAGTACACCCGGCGTCTGGTCGAGGCGGTACCGGTGCCCGACCCGGTACGGCAGCGCCGACGCCGCACACGGCCGGCCGGGCGGTTCGCCGAGGGTGAGATGGACTGATGATCCGCTGTACGGCCCGCGCTGCCCTATTGTCAAGAGGGCGAGCCAACACCGGTGCGGGGTCGTTATCCGGCTCCGGTAGCGTGAGCAGGCATCTATCCGGCGATTCGGTTTGGAGCTTTCCCCGAAAATGACTGAACAGACCCCCAGTGGTGGTGCCTCGTACGCCGCGGCAGGCGTGGACATCGAGGCAGGTGACCGCGCCGTCGAGTTGTTCGGGCCATTGGCGAAGAAGGCGACCCGGCCGGAGGTCCAAGGCGGCCTCGGTGGTTTCGCCGGGCTGTTCGCGCTCAAGGGCGGCTACCGGGAACCGCTGCTGGCGGCCTCCACCGACGGCGTCGGCACCAAGATCGCGGTGGCGCAGGCGATGGACAAACACGACACGGTCGGCCTCGACCTGGTCGCCATGGTGGTGGACGACCTCGTGGTCTGCGGTGCGGAACCGCTGTTCCTGCAGGATTACATCGCCATCGGCAAGGTCGTCCCGGAGAAGGTCGCCGAACTCGTCTCCGGCATCGCCGAGGGCTGCGTGCGCGCCGGGTGCGCGCTGCTGGGCGGCGAGACCGCCGAGCACCCCGGCCTGATGGACCCGGACGACTACGACCTGTCCGCCACCGGCATCGGCGTGGTCGAAGCCGACGCGGTGCTCGGGCCGGACCGGGTCCGTCCCGGCGACGTGGTGATCGCCATGGGGTCCTCCGGTCTGCACTCCAACGGCTACAGCCTGGCTCGCAAGGTGCTGCTCGACATCGATCGCATGTCGCTCACCGGGCATGTCGAGGAATTCGGCCGCACCTTGGGCGAGGAGCTACTCGAGCCGACCAGGATCTACGCCAAGGACTGCCTAGCGCTGATCGCCGAGACCGATGTGCGCACCTTCGCTCACGTCACCGGCGGCGGTTTGGCGGCCAATCTCGCCAGGGTGCTGCCGCCGGGCATGGTGGCCGAGCTGGATCGCGGCACGTGGAACCCGGCGCCGGTGTTCAAGATGATCGCCCAGCGCGGCCGGGTGGAGCGGGCCGAGATGGAGAAGACGTTCAACATGGGCGTCGGCATGGTCGCCGTGGTCGCTCCGGAGGACGTGGACCGGGCGCTGGCGGTGTTGACCGCGCGGCACATCGAGTGCTGGACACTCGGCACGGTCAAGAAGGCCAAGGACGCCGACGCCGTGCGCGCCGTGCTGATCGGTGAGCATCCGCGGTTCTGACCGCGGCGAAGACACGTCAGAGTCCCGCATCCGGTTCGATGCGGGACTCCAGTGTGTTGCAAGCCTTTTCGGCGCCAGTGACGTCGACCCGCGGCAACGTTCGAAGGGGGAGGCCCGTCGGCCTCCCCCTTCACACGTAAATCCGAGTCAGCGGCGCCAGTCGTCGTAGTCGTCCTCATCCCAGCGGGACAAGGAGTCGTCCGCGTCGTGCTCATCGGACAGCACACCACTCCGCTGGGAGGTGGGGCTTCCCGAAAGCTCGCGCTGAAGGCTCGCGAAGTCGGTCGGCGTCGAGCTGTACTTCAGCTCGCGTGCGACCTTGGTCTGCTTTGCCTTAGCCCGGCCACGGCCCATGGCTGACCCCCTCGCGTCACAGCGGGGCGGCCTGGGGTTTGGTGGCGGCCCCGTTCGAATTAATACTCTTCCTGACAGACACTTTAGCGTGTGTCCGGCGGTCTCGCTTCCAGGAGTGGGTGAAGAACTCCGGAACCGGTGCCGTTTGCCCGCTTGTCGCCCGCCGTGGAATAGCTAGAGTACGCCCGGTATAGCGCGAATCACACCGACTCGAGCGCCCCCACCGAGCACCGCGGGGGCCGCCAGCTCCGCGTGCGCATCGGTCCACTCGATCCCCATCCGATGCAGAATGGCCAGCGTCAACGGCATTCGAGCGCGATCGTGGCCGTCATCGATCTTGTACGCGAAAGCCGATCCGTCCGGTAGCGCCCCAGCGTGCACGCCGTCCGCGCCGATCTTGCACACCAGCCCCGGCGTGGCCCGCATGGCGAGCAGGTCGGGGCCGTTGGTGCCGCAAATCACTCGCGGATGGGCACGGATCGCGTCGGCGACCCGGCGTTCCGGGGTGCCGGTCTCGGCGGTCGCCATGGTCGCGAACACCCGTGCGAGGTTGACCAGCGAGACCGGGATGATCGGTAGCCCACAGCCGTCGATGCCCAGATCGGCTTCCGGCTCGCCGGTCAGATCGGCCACCGTGGCGAGCACCGCCCGCTGCAGCGGATGCGCCTGGTCCTGGTAGCCCTCGGTGGGCCAGCCGTTGACCGCGCAGGTCGCGAGCATCGCCGCGTGCTTGCCGGAGCAGTTCATGTAGATGGGATGCGGCTGCCGCCCGTCGGCCAGCGCCGCGGCGCGGGCGCGCTCGTCGTAGGGCAGATCGGCCGGGCAGGCCAGGGACGAGTCGGGGAAGCCGAAGCGGTCCAGCAGCCTGCGCACCAGCGCGACGTGGTCCGGTTCGCCGAAGTGCGAGGCGGTGGCGATGGCCAGTTCGGCGTCGTCGAGCGGTTGGAAACCGTTGCGCAGCATGGTGATCGCCTGCATCGGCTTGTTCGTCGAGCGAGGGAAGATCGGCAGATGCACCTCACCCAGCTCGAGGGTCGGCTCGCCCGCGGCGTCGAGCACCACCACCGAGCCGCGGTGCACGCATTCTCGGAAACCCGAGCGGACGACTTCGACCAGTTCCACACTCACAGTCGCGCTCCCGTGCCCAGGTCGCCGGCGTCGGCCGCCGTATCCCGCTGCGCGGCGGCGCGCGCGGCGTTGGCATGTCTGCGCGCGTGCCGCTCGACCTGCATGCGCACTTCGTCGGAGACGGTCGGCTCCTCGGCCAGCAGGATCGCGAGCAGGTCGAGATCGGCGCCGGTGAACACGTCGCGGACGGTGATGCCGTGGTCGGGGACGTGCACGACCGAGATCGGGTCGCCGGCCCCGATCGTTCCCTCGGTGAGCACCCGCAGGTAGGCGCCGGTGTCGCTGCGCAGCGTGAACCGCTTCACCCACTGCTTCTCGCCACTCCAGTGCTGGAACGTCGCGCACGGCACGCGCGGTGCGGTGACCTCCAGCAAGGTGTCGCCGACCGACCAGCGCGCGCCGATCACCGAATCGCTGACCGGAAGCCCACTGACCCGCAAGTTTTCGCCGAACCACCCGGCGGGCAGCTCACGGCCGAGTTCCTCGCCCCAGCGGCGGGCATCCTCGTCGGCGTAGGCGTAGACGGCCTGGTGCACGCCACCGTGGTATTTGGTGTCGCAGACGTAGTCGCCGTCCAAACCGCGTGCGCGCACCGCGACCCGCCCGGCAACCGGCCGCTTGTCGATGGCGGTGCGGCCGACCCGCCCCGGCATCTCGAGTTCGGCGTGCACGACGCAGGCGGCGAGGACCTCGCCGGTGTCACCGACGCGCATGGGCAGCGCTCCTCTCGTCAAAGAGGTCAGGGATGGGGAACTCGGCGCTGAGCAAGGGTGGAGACGTCGGCTCGGGAAGGACCCACGCCGGCTGGTGCTCGGTCAACAGGTCAGCGCCCGCGCAGTCGGTCGATCGCGGCCCGGCCTGCCTGCGGCGCGTCGTCGGAGGGCACCGAATCGGGATCGATGGACGCCGCGACCGGTCCCGCGGCCAGCGCGGTGTCGGCCGGAACCGCGCGCTTGACCAGGGCAAGGGCGATCGGGCCGAGTTCGTGATGGTCGACCACCGTGCCGAGCCTGCCGACCGTGCGTCCACCCGCGGTGACATCGTCGCCGGTGACCGGGCGCTCGTCCGCCGAACCGTCGAGGTGCAGCAGCAGTAGATGCCGCGGCGGCTTGCCGAGATTGTGCACCCTGGCCACGGTTTCCTGGCCGCGATAGCAGCCCTTGTCCAGGTGCACCGCGCCCTGTTCGGCGACACCGCCGATCCAGCGGGCCTCGTGCGGGATGGTCCGCTCGTCGGTGTCCAGTCCGATCCGCGGGCGAACGGCCGCGACGCGCAGCGCCTCGAAGGCCCACATCCCGGCGGGGGCGGCCCCGGCGGCGGTGAGCCGGGCCCACAGGTCGGTCAGCTGATCGCGGGGGACGACCAGGTCGAAGGAGTCGGGCGTCGGCCACGGCATCCGGCGCACGAAACCGCCGCCGGGCAGGGGCGCCGCCTCGTACACGCCGGGAAGAGCGGTGACGCCGAGCGCTTCGGTCAGGCCGGTGACGCCTGGCCCGAGCAGGCTCAGCACCGCGTGGTCGGTGGCTTCGACCGGCTTGGCGTCGGCCCAGAAGACCATGCGCTGCAGGAACGCGAGCAGGTCGGGACCGCGCTCGGCCTCGGTGTCGATCCAGACGGTGCCGTCCAGCTCGGTGAGCACGAAGTGGTGCAGCACCCGGCCGTTCAGATCGAGGTCGAGATTCTCCGCGGACTGCCCGTCACCGAGGTCGGCGACATGCTGACTCGAGATGGTGTGCAACCAGGTGAGCCGCTCCGCGCCGGTGATGCGCAGGACGTAACGATGCGAACGGTCGACGATAGCGGCGCGCTGCGCCGCCGCGCGCTGTTCGCCGAACGGATCGCCGTAGTGCCAGGCGACGGCGGCGTCGGGTGAACCCACCGCTCCCGCGACGGCTCCCGACACACTGAGGATGGGGCTGGGCGCAACGACCACGGACACCTCTCCCACTCTAGGCGGGGCCGCTCGGTGGTGCGCGAACCGGGCCGCCGCGCCGGAGTCCGGCATAGCGGATCGGCATTGTGCGAGCATTGTGGCCGGGGTTGCGGGGAACCTCGACAAAAGGTCTTCCGAAAGCGGCCGTGACGTAGGCATTGTCCGCTCTCAGCGCCTACGCTCGTCGCATGGTGGATCGAGTTCTGGTAACTCTTGATGGCGCTGTCCGGGATGCGGATGCGCCGTTGTTGTTTGCGGACGATATTGGCGTATTGCGTGGCGATGGTGTCTTCGAAACGGTTCTCGTGCGCGCGGGCGTCGCGTGCGCGATCGAATTTCATCTAGGCAGATTGCGCCGTTCCGCACAGGCGCTCGATCTGCCCGAGCCGGAGCTTGGCCGATGGCGCGAGGCGGTGGAGACCGCCGCCAAGGAGTGGGGCAGCGAACGCGAAGGCGTGATGCGGCTGGTGCTGACCCGCGGCCGCGACTCCGAGCTGGCAGGCACGCCCGACAAGGTCAAGACCGGTGACCTCGCCGCCGCCGTGCCGGTGCCGACGGCTTTCGTGCTCGTGGTGCCGGTGCCCGAGCGCGTGGAGAAGGCCCGCACCGAAGGCGTCGCCGTGGTGAGCCTGTCGCGTGGCATCTCGGTCGACCTCGCGCAGGCGGCGCCGTGGCAGTTGCTCGGAGCCAAAACGCTGTCCTACGCCACCAACATGGCCGCCCTGCGATTCGCCGCGCGGATGGGCGCGGACGACGTGATCTTCACCAGTACGGAGAACCGGGTGCTGGAGGGGCCGCGGTCCACCGTGGTGATCGCGCGCGACAAGCAGCTGATCACCCCGCCCGCCAAGAACGGCGTGCTGCCCGGCGTCACCCAGCGCGCGCTGTTCGCCGAGGCCGAGAAGGCGGGCTGGCAGTGCCGGTATCACTCGCTGTTCACCGCCGACCTGCTCACCTGCGACAGCATCTGGATGTTGTCGAGCATCTCGCTTGCGGCGCGGGTCAATTCGCTGGACGGCCTGCGGATGTCCGCGCCGGACAACGCCGCGGAGATCATCGAGCTGGTCGACCGCGGCATCGAGCGGGCGGGCGCCATCGGCGACTGGTGACTGCCCGCCTCTGGCGGGAAGTCGGGCCGTACCGGCCGGTTGCCGCGGCGGGGCGGGAGTGCTCGCGGAATCGGTTATGGGTAGGCGGGGCGTCCTGGTGATCAGCGCTGCCCCGTGATCTCCGTCCTATTCGGCGGGGAGCGGGGTGGCGATGAGCACGCGAAACCCGCCGAATGGGCGGTAACTGCGCTGCTCTCGTGGTCTAGGCCGCATTGTCGGCAGTCGCCTCCGGCGTAGTCTTACTACGACATGTCGTAGACAGGTAGGAGGCCGGCTTGAACGCCTTGGACATCTCGCGATGGCAGTTCGGCATCACGACGGTCTATCACTTCCTCCTGGTGCCGCTGACCATCGGACTCGCCCCGCTGGTGGCTGCCATGCAGACGGCATGGGTGATCACCGGCAGACAGCATTGGCTGCGGCTGACCAAGTTCTTCGGCAAGCTGTTCCTGATCAACTTCGCGCTCGGTGTCGCGACCGGCATCGTGCAGGAGTTCCAGTTCGGCATGAACTGGAGCGAGTACTCCCGGTTCGTCGGCGATGTGTTCGGCGCCCCGCTCGCGCTGGAAGGCTTGGTCGCCTTCTTCATGGAGTCGACCTTCCTCGGACTGTGGATCTTCGGCTGGACCCGGCTGCCGAAACTGCTGCACCTCGGCGCGATCTGGATGGTCGCGATCGGCGTGAACGCCTCGGCGTACTTCATCGTCGCGGCCAACTCGTTCATGCAGCATCCGGTCGGGGCCCGCTACAACCCGGAGACCGGTCGCGCGGAGCTGGAGAGCATCGTGGCGGTGCTCACCAACAACACCTTGCTGGCGGCTTTCCCGCACGTGGTCGCCGGATCCTTCCTTACGGCGGGCACGTTCGTCGCGGGCATCGCGGGCTGGTGGATGGTGCGCAACGCACGCAGCGGCGATGAGGCGAAACTCGCCGACGCGCGCGCGATGTGGCGGCCGGCCGCGCGGGCGGGCATCGTCGTGACCGTGGTGTCGCTGGCCGCGCTGATCTACACCGGTGACGTGCAAGGCAAGCTGATGTTCGAGCAGCAGCCGATGAAGATGGCCTCGGCGGAATCGTTGTGCCACACCGCGACCGATCCCCATTTCTCCGTCCTCACCGTCGGCACGCACAACAACTGCGACAGCGTCACACACGTGCTCGAAGTGCCGTACGTGCTGCCCTGGCTGGCGGAGGGGGAGTTCACCGGCGTGACGCTGGACGGCGTCGTCGACCTGCAGAAGGCATACAACGAACAGTTCGGAGTCGGCGACTACCGGCCGAACCTGTTCGTCACCTACTGGTCGTTCCGCGCCATGATCGGCCTGTCGGCGGGTTCGGCGTTGCTCGCGCTGGCCGGGCTGTGGCTGACCCGCCGCGGCCGGGTACCCGACCAGCGCTGGTTCTCCTGGCTGAGCCTGCTGGTCATCCCGACGCCGTTCCTGGCCAACAGCGCGGGATGGGTGTTCACCGAGATGGGGCGCCAGCCCTGGGTGGTCGTGCCCAATCCCACCGGCGACCCGAACGTGCGTCTCACCGTCGCGCAGGGCGTCTCGAACCACTCGGCCGGCGTCGTGCTGTTCTCGCTGATCACCTTCACGCTGCTGTACGGCGCGCTCGCGATCGTGTGGTTCTACCTGATGCGCCGGTACGTGATCCACGGGCCCGACCCGGCCGCACGCTTCGCCCACGACAAGGACGACACGGACGCGTCCTCGGGCGACCGGCGTGCCGAAGAATCTGCCGTCGAACAACTTTCGTTCGCCTACTAGGAGCCGGCGATGAGTCTGCAAGAGTTCTGGTTCGTCTTGATCGGCGTGCTGTTCACCGGCTACTTCGTGCTGGAGGGCTTCGATTTCGGCGTCGGCATGCTCATGCCGATCCTCGGCAAGGGATCCGACGTGCGCAGGCGCGCGGTGCTCAACACGATCGGACCGGTGTGGGATGCCAACGAGGTCTGGCTGATCACCGCGGGCGCCGCGATGTTCGCCGCGTTCCCGGAGTGGTACGCCAGCCTGTTCTCGGGTTTCTATCTGGCGTTGCTGCTGGTGCTCGTCGCGCTGATCCTGCGGATCTGCGCCATCGAGTACCGCGGCAAGATCGACGACCCACGCTGGCGGGCCCGCTGCGATGTCGGCATCGGCATCGGTTCCTGGGTTCCGGCGCTGGCCTGGGGCTGGGTGTTCGCCAACGTGGTGCACGGGGTTCCGCTGAACGAGAAGAAGCAGTTCGCGGGTTCGGTGGCGGACCTGTTCGGGCCCTACGCCCTGCTGGGCGGTTCGGCGACCGGACTGCTGTTCGCGCTGCACGGAGCGATGTTCCTGGTGCTGAAGACCGCCGGTGAGATACGCGACGACGCGCGGCGCACGGCCCGGCTGCTGTTGATCCCGACCGTGCTGGTGGTCGGCGGATTCGGCGTGTGGACCCAGCTGTCCCACGGGACCGGCTGGACATGGATCCCGCTGGGGCTGGCCGTGCTCGGACTCGTCGTCGCGGCGGCCGCCGACTTCGCGCACCGCGACGGGTGGGCGTTCACCGGCACGACGGTGACCGTCGCCGCGGCGACCGCGCTGCTGTTCGGGTCGCTCTTCCCCAACGTGCTTCCCTCGACGATAGATGCGGCATTCGATCTGACGATCCACAACGCGTCCTCGACCCCGTACACGCTGAAGGTGATGAGCTGGGCCGCGGCACTGGTCACGCCGGTCGTGCTGGTGTACCAGGGTTGGACGTACTGGGTGTTCCGCAAGCGGATCACCGTCGAGCAGATCCCGCCACCGGTCGGTCTGTCCTTGCAGCCCGCGAAGGATTGACGCCATGGCCCGTCCGCCGATCGATCCGCGCCTGTGGCGGTATGCCCGCTCGGCCCGCGGCTACCTGGCGCTGAGCGTGCTGCTGTCGCTGGTCGTCACCGCGGCGATCGTGGCGACGGCGGTGATGATCGGACGGGTGCTGGCCGGGGTGGTCACCGACCCTGGCCAGCGTTCCCTCGGTGCGTGGACGATCGAACTGGTCGTGCTCGCGCTCGCGATCACGGGCCGGGTGCTCGCCACTTGGTGGCAGTCCCGGCTGGCGCACCGAGCGGGCGCGAGCGTGGTGGCGGAGCTGGAAAGCGCGGTGCTCGCCACAGGCGCGCGACTGTCCCCCCGCGAACTCGACACGCGCCGGACGGAATTGGCGGTGGTCGTCGGCACGGGGTTGTCCGGGTTGCGCGGCTATCTCGTCGGTTACCTGCCCGCTCTGCTGCTGGCGGTGCTGGTTCCGCCCATCGTGCTCACGGTCATCGCGGCGCACGATGTGACGTCCGGAGTGATCGTGGTGATCACGTTGCCGCTCATCCCGATATTCATGATCCTCATCGGGCTGCTGACCCAGGGGCGCGCCGAAGCCACGCTCGCGGCCACCACCCGGCTGTCGGACCAATTGCTCGACCTGTTCGCGGGCATGCCGACGTTGCGTGCGCTCGGCCGGGAAACCGGCGCCGAGCAACCCCTTCCGGCGCGACATGCCGCGCGGGCACGGCAGGAGGACCCCGACGCCGGCCATGCGAGCACCATGCGGCACCGCGTACGCGATCTCGGTGACACGCTGCGGCAGCGCACCATGCGGGCGCTGCGCGTGGCCTTCCTGTCCTCGATGGTGCTGGAACTGCTCGCGACCCTGAGCGTGGCGCTGATCGCGGTGTCCATCGGGCTGCGCCTGGTCTTCGGTGACATGAGCCTGTACGCGGGCTTGGTGGCGCTGGTGCTCGCGCCCGAGGTGTACCTGCCGCTGCGGATGGTCGGTGAACGGTTCCATGCCGCACAGGACGGTATGGCAGCCGCGGACAAGGCGTTCGCGATCCTCGAATCCACGCCTGCCGAGCGGGCCGGCATCACGGGTACGGCACCGGACGAGTCGATGGCAGTCCACAAGGGCGGCGGCATCGAGGGGTGGAAACCCGCCGTGACGACGTTCGGCCGCGGCATCTCCGCAGGGGGTGCTGCGACGATCGCTCTGCGCGACCTCTCGGTGCGGGCCCGGGACGGGTTCGCACCCGCGGATTTGTCGGCGACCTTGCGGCCCGGCTCCCTCACGGTGCTGGCCGGTCCCAACGGAAGCGGCAAAACAACTGCCGTGCAGGCGATCCTGGGGCTGCTCAGCCCTGACCGAGGCGCTGCGACCGTCGACGGCGTGGACGTACGTGAGCTGGACGCGGACCATTGGTGGGCGCGGGTGGCGTGGTTGCCGCAGCGTCCGGTCCTGGTGCCGGGCACCTTGCGGGACAACCTGGACCTGCTCGGCGTGCACACGGCCGACCACACCGCGCCCGGTCCCGCGCGAGTCGTCGGCGATCTCGAAGCGGCATGTCTGGCGACCGGTTTCGACGCCGTGCTGGACGAACTGCCCGACCGCTGGAATACCCTCGTCGGGCCCGGCGGTGTGGGTCTGTCGCTCGGCCAGCGCCAACGTCTCGCGCTGACCAGGGTGCTGGCCACCGACCGCCCGATCCTGCTGCTCGATGAGCCGACCGCGCACCTCGATGCGGTCGCCGAAGCCACCGTGCTGGCCGCCCTCCAGGGAAGGGCCCGCGCGGGAGCGACAGTCGTCGTGATCGGGCATCGTCCCACCCTGCTCGCCGCGGCCGACCATGTCGTGCGGGTACGAGCCGACCGAGCGGAGGCCCTCCGATGAGCACGCGAATAGCCGCTCGTCCGCGCGGTGCGGGCGCTCTGCTCGATGATCTGCGCCGGATGTGGGCGCTGCTCGCATTGTCTCGCCTGCGGGTCGCGGTGGCGATCGGGTGGGGTGTGCTGGCGCTGGGCAGTGGGCTCGGGCTCGCGGCGCTGGCGGCGTGGTTGATCGCGCGAGCCTGGCAGATGCCGCCGGTACTCGACCTGAGCATCGCCGTGGTCACGGTGCGCGCGCTCGGGCTCTCCCGTGGTCTGTGCCGGTATCTGGAACGACTCGCCACCCACGACGTCGCCCTGCGAGCCATGACGACGGCGCGTACGACGGTCTATCGAACGCTCGCACGCTCG
This sequence comes from Nocardia sp. CY15, assembly GCF_009829295.1. Lineage (NCBI taxonomy): Bacteria > Bacillati > Actinomycetota > Actinomycetes > Mycobacteriales > Nocardiaceae > Nocardia > Nocardia sp. CY15. The sequence continues at coordinate 13,177 of NZ_VUOT01000036.1, read as the reverse complement.
GATTTCTGGCTGCGCCGACCGGAGACCTCGGGCGGCCGCGTGGACACCGGGACTTCCGGCCCGCCGCGCCGCGGCGACCTGCTCGTCCGTATCGGCAGCGACATCGACGATCTGGGGGCGGTGGTGGTGCGTGCGTTCGTGCCGGTCGCGGTGGCCGTCGTCCTCGCGGTCGCGGCCGTCGCGCTCCTGGCGACGATCTCGCCTGCCGCTGCCGCGATCCTGGCCGGCGCGCTGGCCCTGTCGGGCATCGTCGCACCGTGGCTGTCGGCCGAGGCGGCGTCCGCGGCCGAACGCGCCGTGCGCGCCGACCGGGCGGAGTTCACCGCGCAGGCTCTGACGGTCCTCGACCATGCCGCCGAACTGCGCGTCGCCGGACGCCTCGACGCCGCCCTCGCCGCGGCGGGAGAAGCGTCACGCCGGGCGGTCGCCGCCGAGGACCGGGCTGCCGCGCGCAGCGCTTGGTCGGCCGCGGCCACCCCGCTGTCGATCGGCGTCACCGTGCTGGCCGCTCTCCTCATCGGCATCACGGTCTACGGTCCCGACGGCGGCACACCGGGTGCGATGACACCCATGGCGCTCGTCGTCTTGGTCCTGTTGCCGCTGTCGGCCTTCGAAGCGGTCGGCCCGCTGCCCGCCGCGGCGCAGGCCCTGACCACCGCCCGCGCGGCCCTGCGTCGCCTGACCGAATTCGAATCCCCTGATGGTGGGTCGGTGAGCCCCGCGGCTGAACTCGTTTCGGGCGCGACCGACTCCGGTGACGCCTCACCCGGGTGGGTAGCAGAGCTGGGACAAGGACAAAGGCGGACTGTCGCATCCGCCCGGCCCGGCGAGGTGCATGTGCCGGAGCTGCCCCCGGGACGACGCATCGCCGTGGTCGGCCCGAGCGGCGCCGGGAAGACGACACTGCTGATGACATGGGCGGGGTTGTTCGGCACACCCCGCCCCGGCGTCACCTTCTTCGCCGAAGACGCGCACCTCTTCGGCACCTCCGTACTGGAGAATCTGCGGGTCGCCCGCGGCGATCTCACCGCAGGGCAAGCCGAGAAGGCGCTGCGCGCCGTCGGTCTCGGGGACTGGTTGGACGGGCTGCCGGAGGGAATCCATACCGACCTGGTCGGCGGAGCGGCGGCCGTCTCGGGCGGCCAGCGCCGTCGGATCCTGCTCGCCCGCGCCCTGGTGTCGCCCGCGCGGGTGTTGCTGCTCGACGAGCCGACCGAGCACCTGGAGGCCGAGGCCGGCGCGAAGCTGCTGCGCGACTTGCTGGATGCCGACAGCGGGCTCGTCGAGCCCGACCGCATCGTGGTCGTCGTCACCCACCAATTGCCGGACGACCAGCGGGCCGACACGGTGCTGCGCATAGCGGCGTCGGGCCAGGTCACGACCGATTACGCGCGCCGTGAACCGGCTTGTGGCGCCACCGTTTCCGCCCACCGAGAAATTCCGTTGCCGAGCCGCTGACGCATCGCTAGATTCGTTCGTACACGAGGAAGGAGGTGGTTCGAAGAATGGATATTCATAGGACACGTGAGGTGGCTGTCCGCTAGCGCCACCGCTGCAGGTGGATTTCGCCCGCGCGAGCGCTGAGCGAATTCCAGGCAGTCACCCGGCCCCCGAGCCCCGGTCTGTCCGACCGGACCTGTGCCACGCGAGTAGCACCGGTATGGCTCGGGGGCTGTTCCATTTCGTCTGTCCGGGAACAGTGGCTTGCGCTCCTCGGAAGACTGAACTCCGGTGGTGGTGGAGAACCTAGCCGATGTAGCGCTGAAGGCGGGCCGAGAGGCGGGGTTCGAGCGGGCCGTCGGCTACGACGCGTTCCTCGACGTAAGCCAGGTCGCCGCCTTCGACGATGCCGTAGAGGCGCTTGGCGCCGCCCACGACGACGCCGGACTGGCTGCGGATCACCACGTCGGTGGCCAGTTCCCAGGACGACTGGGTCAGCGCCTGCCCGTAGAACAGCTCCACGATGCCGCTGCTGTGCGAGAGCAGCAATTCGATGACCTCGTCGTTGCCGTCGATGCCGACTCGCCAGAAGCCGCTCTCCCGAAGGTCGGGGCCGTCGTAGCTGCCGTCGGCGCCGATCACCCAGGACCGGGACTCCCAGGCCAGGTAGTCACCGCCGTCGTGCGAGACGACGATCTGCTGGCCGAATCGGTAGTCACCGCGCTCGGGATCGTTGCCTTCCCCCTCGCCGCGCCATACGCCCACCAGCGGGAGTAGCGCGAGCATCGAGGCGCTCAGATCCGGTCCCAAGCGCAGGTTGGCGGTGTCCTCGGGCAGCGGAAGATCCGGCAGGACCGGGATATTGCGGGCGCCGGTCGATTTCGCCCGTTCGGCAGCGTCGGCCACAGCCTGGTCGCCGCTACGGCGACCGGCGAAATCGGCCGGAGCGTCGCCGTTCAGTTGTTCACTCGCTCGCTCGGCCGGGTTGGAACCTTCGCTCGCGAGTTCGCTCATGATTCGGTGAAGAGCCGGTAGAAGACGTAGAGGCCGAACCAGCCGATCAGAACGGCCACGGCCACCAGCAGAATCTCGAAGAAGAGGACCACGTTCCCGAGTTTAACGACCCCCCTTCCGCGGTACGCAAACGGCCCCGGTGCTTCCGCGGGGCGGAAACGACCGGAGCCGTTCGACGAGTGCGATGTATTACTCGGCGAGGTCTTACTTGGCGACCGCGACGTCGACCGAGTGGATGCCCGCGCCTTCGGGGCGCACCTCGGCGGAGCCGTTGCCCGCCGAGGACAGCGCGCGGACGGTCCACAAGCCGGGGGCCGCGAAGAACCGGAAGTCACCGGTGCCGGACGCGACGACCTCGGCGGTGAAATCACCGTTGCCGTCGAGCAGGCGCACGAACGCACCGCCCACCGGCTGACCGTCGGTGCTCACGACACGGCCGGTGATGACCGTCTCCTTCTCCACGTCGACGCCGGCCGGGATGGCCTGACCCTGAGTAGGTGCTGCACACATATCGATTACTCTCCCAACTCGATCGGGGCTCCGACGAGGGAGCCGTACTCGGTCCAGCTCCCGTCGTAGTTCTTGACGTTCTGGTGGCCGAGCAGTTCCTGCAGCACGAACCAGGTGTGCGAGGAGCGCTCGCCGATCCGGCAGTAGGCGATGGTCTCCTTCTCGCCGTCCAGGCCGGCTTCCTTGTAGATCTCGGCCAGTTCCGCGTCGGACTTGAAGGTGCCGTCCTCGTTCGCGGCCTTGCTCCACGGCACGTTGATGGCGCCGGGGATGTGGCCGGGACGCTGGCTCTGCTCCTGCGGCAGGTGCGCGGGCGCGAGGATCTTGCCGGTGAACTCGTCGGGCGAACGCACGTCGACCAGGTTCTTGGTGCCGATGGCCGCGATGACCTCGTCGCGGAAGGCGCGGATGGACAGATCGGGCGCGGCGGCCTTGTACTGGGTGGCGGGCCGGTTCACCGGTGCGGTGGACAGCGGACGGCCGTCCAGCTCCCACTTCTTGCGGCCACCGTCGAGCAACTTGACGTTGTTGTGGCCGTACAGCTTGAAGTACCAGTAGGCGTACGCGGCGAACCAGTTGTTGTTGCCGCCGTACAGGATGACCTCGTCGTCGTTGGAGATGCCGCGCGCCGAGAGCAGATCGGAGAACTGCTCCTGGTTCACGAAGTCGCGACGAACCTGATCCTGCAGGTCCTTCTTCCAGTCGAGCCGGACGGCACCCTCGATGTGACCACCGTCGTAGGCGGAGGTGTCCTCGTCGACCTCGACGAAGACGACGCCGGGGGCGTTGAGGTTCTCTTCGGCCCAGTCAACGGAGACCAGGACATCGGAGCGAGCCATTGTTTTCCTTTCAGAGATGACTTGCAGGGTCAGTTCGATGCCGGTGACCCGGCGGTGTGCGCGTCCCGCCCGGGGACGGAAGCTCGCGTGGCCACGGAGGGCTCGCGAACACCGCTGTCCGGAACGGTCCTGCGGAGGCGGGTCACCAGCGGATAGATCCGGCAACCCAGGCAGATCCCGAACGCCGCGTTCAGGAACGCCGCGAACAGGGCGAAGCCGGCGAACACCGCGCCGACGACTGTGGAGCCGAGCGCGAAGCCCAGCAGGCTGACGGCCGCGAAGACGAAACCGAGCAGCTGAGCGAACCGCAGCGGGGCCGCGGGCTCGGTCTCGCCGGTCGGCGCCAGGCGCGGCGCGACGAAGGCGGCGTAGATCCGCCCGTACGGGTGGCGGCGCGGACCGAGGGCCGCGCCGACCGCGAAGACAACCGCCTGCGCGCCGATCAATACCGCGGCGGCCACCGTCGAGAACGCGGCGGCGATCAGGACGAGGACCAGGGCGGCGGTGGTCACCCATGCGGCGAATCGGGGGCCGCGAACATCCACCTGGCCGGTGGGAGTAACAGCGGTTTCGGAATTGTTTCGGATCTCGGTGGACATTGTGCGTACTCCTGCGCTGAATTAGTCCGATCACTGAAGGATTGCCAATTCGCCGGGGGATCGTGAGATCACTCGCGCGGCGGACAGAGGTCGGCGTCAGGAAACCCGGGAAAGCCGACCGATCAGCGGCACAGGCAGCAACAACCACCGAGCCGACACAGATCCACTGTGCGGCGTCGGGTGAGCATCAGCTCGTGGTTGGAAAGCACGACAGCAGTTTACCCAATTCGGCGGGGGAATAGGACCCGGGGTGGATCACAACCGTCGAGGGGCCTTGTCGTCGCAGCTCAGGCGGCTGCGGTGAGCGGCTCGAGCGCGGAGTGCAGGTCCGTGACCTTCGGGACGCCGGAGATGCGGAACCGTTCCCGGCCCTCGACGTCGAAGACGAACGTGGTGGGCAGCGAGAGCACGTTCAACTCTCGGGCGAGCGCGGGCTCGGCGTCGATGTCCACCTCGATGTCCTGCGGCGGCTGTGGCGATCCCGCGAGCTGGTCGGCGACATTGGCAACCACCCGGCGAACCGCGTCGCACGGTCCGCACCATTCGGCGGAGAAATGCAGGACCGCGGGACCGGCGCCGGTCACGCCGACGGCCGCCAGCAGTTCGGCGCGGGCTGAATCGGAGACTTCGATGCTTTCGGCCGCGCGGACCTTGCCTTCGCGCCTGCGCAGCAGGACGCCCACCGCCAGCGCGGCGAGCAGTGCCACTGCGAGGATGGTGATCTGGATCATCATGGTCGCTGCAATCGGTCGAGGTCGATCGTGACGTTCACGCCCTTGCCCTCCACGACGATCTGACCGCCCTGGGCGGAGACCTTGGTGGGCCGGACACCGAACGGCAACTCCTTCGTGTCGATGGTACGGGTGAACCGGGCGAGCACGGCAGGGCGATCGGCTTCGGTGATCACCGCCACCGGAGTGGTCTCGGTACCGGGGCCGCCGCGATAGAAGCCGGTCGCCACGATCTTGACCTGATCGCCGTCGAGCAGGAGGTCGGCCTGCACGCTGACCTTCTCGCCGCCGTACTGCGCGCCGGGGGTCTCCGGCAGGGTGCCGGTGAGCACGAGCGCGCCGGTGGTGGTCATACCGGAACCGCCCGATCCGCCGGTCCCGTCGGACTTGTCCGCGGGCCGCGAATGCACTTGCAGATCGGGGATCGTGAACAGTCGGCCGAGCTCGGTGGGCTCCACCCGCAACCTGCTGTCCACCCGCTCCACGGGCACGCCGCGCAGGCTGCCGTCGACCAGTTCGCCGACCGGCAGCCGCACTCCGGTCAGCGTCGCCTCCAACGCGATCTCGCCCGGGATGTCCTCCCGCTTCGCGCGCGCACGGATCTCCACGTGGTCGTAGCGGCTGTCCCAGGCCTGGCCGAGAAACGGGAAACCGTGGATCGTCACCTCCGGATCGGCGGTGAGATCGGCGCCGTCGCGCAGCGCCCTGGACACGCGATACTCCGAATAGGCCGCGGTACTGAAGTCGGCGACGACGGCGAATCCCGCCAGACACAGCAGGCCGATGATCAGCTTGCGCATGCTCCCCCGTCTCTCCGGGTCTCGGGCCGCGGCGACCGGGAGCCGCGCGGCGCGCGTTCGATTGCCGTATCGGGCGCCCCGCCGGTGGCGGGCATGCCCGATACGTAACCCATGTACGCACCATATCGGTTGGCTCGCGCCCGGCCGCCGGGTGTCCTCCGGTGCGGCCGCGGACCCGGAATGCGTGGTCATGCCTTGTTACGCGCTAATCTTGCATCCGATTACCTGTGATTAGCGACGTGGCCGCGGCAGTGCTGCCGTATCCGCGTGGCTACGAGATGGGAGGAGGGCCTGTGGAGCTGCTCCTGCTTACCTCCGACCCCAACCCCGAGTCGGTGTTGCCCTCACTGGCGTTGCTGGCGCACAACGTGCGCCCGGCGCCGACGGAAGTGGCCTCGCTGCTCGAGGCAGGCACCGCGGACGTCGCCCTGGTCGACGCCAGGACCGACCTCGCCGCCGCTCGCGGGCTGTGCCGCCTGCTCGGCAGCACCGGGTCCTCCGTGCCGGTCGTCGCCGTGCTCACCGAGGGCGGCCTGGTCGCGGTGAACGCCGACTGGGGACTCGACGACATCCTGCTGCCCGGAACCGGCCCCGCCGAACTCGACGCCAGGCTGCGGCTGCTGGTCGGGCGCAACGGCGGCGTCGCCAGCCCGGAGAACACCGGCAAGATCACCCTCGGTGAGCTGGTGATCGATGAGGGCACCTACACCGCGCGGTTGCGCGGTCGTCCGCTCGATCTCACCTACAAGGAGTTCGAGCTGCTGAAGTATCTGGCGCAGCACGCGGGCCGGGTCTTCACCCGCGCGCAGCTGCTGCAAGAAGTGTGGGGTTACGACTTCTTCGGCGGCACCCGCACCGTGGACGTGCACGTGCGTCGTCTGCGCGCCAAGCTCGGCACCGAGTACGAGTCGCTCATCGGCACGGTGCGCAATGTCGGTTACAAGGCCGTGCGCCCGTCGCGCGCGGCGGTCAAGGGTGAGCCGGTGAGCTTCCACGACGACGACAACGAGGGCACCGACGACTCCCCGCTCACGCCGGTCAACGGCTCCGCACCGTGAGTTCCGCCGGGCGGGCGCTTCGATGATGCCGTCGTCGTGGCAGGCCGAGGTCGAAATGCCGCCCGCTTGCACGACGTTGCCAGGAGCGGACTCCTGAGCGGGGTCCGCTGGCTCGATGAACGGAGGCCGATGAGCGGCGCGACGACACAGTGGATCGACCGTCCCGATGCGGACACGGCACAGGGGATCACCGCTTTGCTGGCACGGGCCACCGCGGCAGACGGGGTCGCCCCCGTTTCGGAACAGGCGGTGCTGTCGCTGACTTCCGGCGCCGACACGGGGGCGCGTCATCTGCTCGCGCGCCGCGACGGCGCGCTCGCGGGCTACGCGAATCTCGTTCCAGCGCATGGCGGACATCCCGCCATGGCAGAGGTGGCGGTCGATCCGGCCCAGCGCGGCCACGGTGTGGGTACCGAGTTGGTCACGGCCGCCTTGGCCGCGGGCGGACCGGGCGCGCGGGTCTGGGCGCACGGTGACCGGCCCGCGGCCAAGGCTGTCGCTGCGCATCTGGGGCTGCGGACGGCGCGCGAGTTGTGGCAGATGCGGCGGTCGCTGGCAACACCTGAGCTACCAGAATTGGCCGTGCCGGACGGCATCGCGTTGCGCACCTACGCCGGTCGCGCCGACGACGCGGAATTGCTGCGGGTGAACGGCGCCGCCTTCGCCTGGCACCCCGAACAGGGTGGGTGGACCGCACGCGACCTCGAGGTCCGCCGCAACGAGTCGTGGTTCGATCCGGCGGGCCTGTTCCTGGCATTCGACACCGCCGTCCCCGATCGTCTGCTCGGATTCCACTGGACCAAGGTGCACCCGGGAGAGGATCCGCCGCTCGGTGAGGTCTACGTGGTCGGCATCGACCCCGCGGCGCAGGGTCGCGGGCTCGGCCGTCTGCTCACGCTGGCAGGTCTGCGCTACTTGCGGGACCGTGGATCGACCGAGGTGTTGCTCTACACCGAGGCGGACAACGCCGCCGCGGTGCGCACTTATACCCGGCTCGGGTTCGCTCCGGCGCACGTCGACGTCGCCTACGCCGCGGCGGAGTCTGAATAGGAGGCGGCAGACCGGGTGTCCGGGAGTAAAACTGGGGCAAACGTCACATCTCCCGGGAGCAATCGCGCCGGCCTGTTCACTCTCCGTTCACTCAGTTCGGTCCAACTGTCAACCACGTGACTTTAGGTTGAGTGAGGGCAGCACACTGCTGCCTGGTGCGCAAGTTCCCCGCGAACAGCACCACGGCACCCGTCCGGGCCGGTGAGGGACCGGACGAGTAGGACGCGATTCCGGAGGAATTAGTGAATCTCAAGCGCAGCAGCGCCCTCGTCGGTGTGCTGGCCGTCGGCGCGATGACGCTCGCCGCCTGTGGCAGCGACGACAACACCTCTTCCGACAGCGGCGATGTGGCCAAGGTCGACGTGGCGTGCGGCGGTAAGGAGGCCCTCAAGGCCAGTGGCGCTTCCTCGCAGAAGAACGCGATGGAGCGCTTCATCGCCGCCTACGAGAAGAACTGCGACGGCGCCACGCTCAACTACACCTCGAGTGGCTCGGGCGCGGGTGTGAGCGAGTTCATCGGCGGCCAGACCGATTTCGGTGGCTCCGACTCCCCGCTGAGCTCGAAGAAGGACGAGCCGAAGAAGGCCGCCGACCGCTGCGGGTCGCCCGCGTGGAACCTGCCCACCGTGTTCGGCCCGGTGGCGATCACCTACAACATCGACGGCGTGACCGATCTCGCGCTGGACGGCCCGACCGCCGCCAAGATCTTCAACGGCACCGTGACCACGTGGGACGCTCCCGAGATCAAGGCGCTGAACCCGAGCGCCAAGCTGCCGTCCGAGCCGATCGCGGTGATCTTCCGCAGCGACGAGTCGGGCACCACGGACAACTTCCAGCTCTACCTGGACGCCGCTTCCGACGGCGCCTGGGGCAAGGGTGCGGGCAAGGCGTTCGTCGGCGGCGTCGGCGCGGGCTCGAAGGGCAACGAGGGCACCTCCGCCGCGGTGAAGAGCACCAAGAACTCGATCACCTACAACGAGTGGTCCTTCGCGAAGGCGCAGAACCTGTCGGTCGCGCGCATCGTCACCTCGGCGAGCAAGGACCCGGTGACGCTGAGCGTCGAGTCGGCGGGCAAGGCGATCGAGTCGGCGAAGATCTCCGGTCAGGGCAATGACCTGATCATCGACACCTCCTCGTTCTACAAGCCGGCCGCGGCGGGCGCGTACCCGATCGTGATGCCGACCTACGAGATCGTGTGCTCGAAGTACGCCGACGCCGCGACGGCCACGGCGGTGAAGGCCTTCCTCACCTCCGCGGTCACCAACGGCCAGCAGGGCTTGGACGAGGCCGGGTACATCCCGATCCCGGAGCAGTTCAAGACCAAGCTGACCACCGCCATCAACGCCATCTCCTGATAGCAGCCCCACATGACCGTTCACGACGAGGTCGCCGCCGCGGGTCAGTCGGATTCGACCGACCAGCGGACAGGCGGAGATACTGCGCTCATGCCGAGTAAGCCGAGCAACGAACCGGCCGCGAGGAGCCGTCGCCCGCACAGCCCGCGCGCGGAGATCATCTTCCGCTCGCTGGCCACGGCGGCGGGTGCGATCATCGTCGCGTCCATCGCGTTGATCGCGCTGTTCCTGCTCATCCGAGCGGTGCCGTCGGTGCTGGAGAACGACGCGAACTTCTTCACCAGCGCCGATTTCAACACCTCCGATGCCAACAACCTACGGTTCGGCATCCGGGACCTGTTCATGGTCACGGTGTTGAGTTCGATCTTCGCTCTGGTGCTTGCCGTTCCCATCGGCATCGGCATCGCGCTGTTCCTGACGCACTACGCGCCGAAGACGCTGGCGCGGCCGTTCTCGGTGCTCGTCGATCTGCTCGCCGCGGTGCCCTCGATCGTGTTCGGTCTCTGGGGAATCCTGGTGCTGGCTCCGCAGCTGGAGCCGGTCCAGACCTTCTTCAACGACAACCTGGGATGGTTGTTCCTCTTCTCGGACGGCAACATCCCGCTGGCCAGCGGCGGCACGATCTTCACCGCGGGCGTCGTGCTCGCGGTGATGATCCTGCCGATCATCACGTCGGTCAGCCGCGAGGTGTTCAACCTCACCCCCCGTGCGCACATCGAGGCGGCGCAGGCGCTCGGTGCGACGAAATGGGAAGTCGTCCGGATGACGGTGCTGCCGTACGGCCGCAGCGGCATGATCGCCGGCGCCATGCTCGGCCTCGGGCGCGCTCTGGGTGAAACGATCGCCGTGCTGATCGTGCTGAAGACGGCCGCCCAGCCGGGGCAGTGGTCGGTGTTCGACGGCGGCTACACCTTCGCCTCCAAAATCGCCTCGGCGGCCGCGGAATTCAGTGACCCGCTGCCGACCGGCGCGTACATCGCGGCAGGCTTCGTGCTGTTCGCGCTGACCTTCGTCGTGAATGCGCTGGCTCGACTCGCCGCGGGCGGAAGGGTGAACGGGTGATGACCACCTCGACTCTGGACCGGCCGATCAAGCCGCCCACTTTCCGGGACGTGAGCCTGGCGCGCCGGATTCGCAACAACCTCGCCACCGGTCTGGTCTGGACGGCGTTCGGTATCGCGCTCGTGCCGCTGGCATGGGTGCTGATCATGGTGGTCACCAAGGGTTTCAACGCCGTGGTCCGGGCGAACTGGTGGCAGAACTCCCTGAAGGGCGTGCTGCCCAATCAGGTCGCGGGCGGCGTTTACCACGCCATCTACGGCACCGTCGTACAGTCGTTGGTCGCGACCGTGATCGCGGTGCCGCTCGGCATCATGGCCGCGGTCTATCTGGTCGAGTACGGCCGCGGCGTGCTGGCCAAGACCACGACGTTCATGGTCGACATCCTGGCCGGTGTGCCGTCGATCGTCGCCGCCCTGTTCATCTTCGCGCTCTGGATCGCGACGCTCGGGTTCCCGCAGAGCTCGCTGGCGGTATCGCTGGCGTTGGTGCTGCTGATGTTGCCGGTGGTCGTCCGCAGCACGGAGGAAATGCTCAAACTCGTGCCGGACGAACTGCGCGAAGCGTCCTACGCACTCGGCATCCCGAAGTGGAAGACCATCGTGCGGATCGTGGTACCCACCGCACTGCCCGGCATGATCAGCGGCATCCTGCTGGCCATCGCCAGGGTGATGGGTGAGACCGCTCCGGTGCTGGTGCTGGTCGGCTACAGCAAGTCGATCAACACGAACATCTTCGACGGCAACATGGCATCGCTGCCGCTGTTGATCTACCAGGAGCTGGCCAACCCCGAAGCTGCCGGACGCGAGCGGGTCTGGGGCGCGGCTTTGACCCTCATTCTCATCATCGCCCTCCTGTACCTGGCGGCTGCGGTCCTCAACCGCCTGCTCACCCGGAACCGATAGAAGCGGAACGGATTACCGAAAATGGCCAAGCGGATCGACGTCAAAGATCTGAACATCTACTACGGCAAGTTCCATGCCGTGTCCGATGTCTCGCTGACCGTGCTGCCGCGCAGCGTGACCGCCTTCATCGGTCCCTCGGGTTGTGGCAAGTCCACCGTGCTGCGGTCGCTCAACCGCATGCACGAGGTAACTCCGAACGCTCACGTCGAGGGCGCGGTAATGCTGGATGGCGAGGACATCTACGGCACCCAGATCGACCCGGTGGGCGTGCGCCGCACGATCGGCATGGTCTTCCAGCGACCGAACCCGTTCCCCACCATGTCCATCAAGGACAATGTGGTCGCGGGCCTGAAGCTGCAGGGTGTGCGCAGCAAGAAGGAACTCGACGAGGTCGCCGAACGCTCGTTGCGCGGGGCCAACCTGTGGAACGAGGTGAAGGACCGCCTGGACAAGCCGGGCGGCGGCCTCTCCGGCGGTCAGCAGCAGCGTCTGTGCATCGCGCGTGCCATCGCCGTATCGCCCGACGTGCTGCTCATGGACGAGCCCTGCTCGGCGCTGGACCCGATCTCCACCCTGGCGATCGAGGACCTGATCACCGAGCTGAAGAAGGAATTCACCATCGTCATCGTCACCCACAACATGCAGCAGGCCGCGCGCGTGAGTGACCAGACCGGTTTCTTCAACCTGGAGGCCCAGGGCAAGCCGGGCAAGCTGATCGAGATCGACGACACCGAGAAGATCTTCTCCAACCCGTCCCAGAAGGCCACGGAAGACTACATCTCCGGCCGCTTCGGCTGATCCCGATTGCCGAGCGGTTGTGCACCGAGGCTGCGACCGGCAAAGTGAAGGCCCTGGTCGCGGATCCCGCGTGGGGCCTTTGCCTGCCGCCGCGTTCGGTCCACTGACGGAAAAACTGTCCCCTTTCGAATCGGCGGTTGCGAACGGCAACAAGCTCGCCGACCGCAAATTCGGCGACTGCAATCGGTTACGCCGAACCCGGGCCGGACTTGCCGACCCGATCGACGCGGCCCAACTCGCACTGCGGGCACTCGCCCAACGCGTCTCCGATTGCCTGACCCACTCCGACCACCTGAAGACGCACCTCGGCGAACTCCTCGAACGGCTGGCGCCCGGTGACAACGCAGGTATTCGCCCGTGGGCCGGATACCGCTGCCGCGCTGATAATTTGGATCGGCGACAAACCCGATGGCTGATCGCCGAAGCCGTGTTCGCGTGGGTGTGGCGTCGCACCTATCCCGGCCGAGGATTCCTTGCGAACGGGTGCGGAAGGTGCGCTCGAGTCATTGTGACTTCGAGCATGATTCGGTAGCCTGTGGAACAGGGGGGTTCGAATTGCGCAACCTCTGTGAATTCTATTGAAGCGAAAGAGGTTTCGTGATGGCAGTACGCTTGCTCTCCGGTGCGTTGGTCGGTGTGGCCACGATCTTGGCCGCGACGATGCCGCAAGCTGCGGCTGCGCCAACAGCGCCTTGCGATGCGTATACCGTTGGCAACATTCGCTATGAGGGCTCGACGAAGTGGATATGTTACTCATTCGGCGGGGGCAAGTACGGATGGGTCACCGTTTCCGGATAGTGATACCGGCGCCTGGTGCAATCTATGCCGTCGACAACTGGCAAGCCGTCGGCGCATAACCTTACAGTCCAACGATCGGCCCCGCCCGCTACGGGGCGGATTCGAGGGGTCGTCGCAACACTCGTTGTCGTGTTAGGCGGCGATTAGCGTAGCCAGACGCTCGGCTGGGGTATCCCAGTCGAGCGTTTTGCGTGGTCGGCCGTTGAGTTCGGCGGCGACGG